>NZ_JBVHHL010000026.1:0-108575 GCF_055561075.1 Streptomyces sp. NPDC022910 | reverse complement strand
TTACATTCCGAACCCGGAAGCTAAGCCTTACAGCGCCGATGGTACTGCAGGGGGGACCCTGTGGGAGAGTAGGACACCGCCGAACAAATCTTGAGAAAGAGCCCCAACTCCGGGTATTCACCCGTGAGTTGGGGCTCTTTCGCGTTCATTTCACTGTCATGAGCAGGCTGGCCGCATGTCGACTGGCCACGCTGGGGGTGCGGCCCCGCGGAAAATAGGGCCGCACCTGCCGTGTCCGGCCGTTACCGTGGCCGCATGAGTCACCTGATCCGGTCCATACGCCCCGACGACTGGCCCGCGGTGAAGGAGCTGAGGCTCGCCGCGCTCCAGGACCCGGTCGCGCACCTTGCCTTCCTGGAGACCTACGAGGATGCGGTCGCCAGGCCGGACTCCTTCTGGCAGGAGCGGGCGGCGGGGGCCGCCGAGGGGTCGGCCGGCGCGCAACAGATCATCGCCGAGACCCCGGACGGGAGCTGGGTCGGCACCCTGACCGTGCTGGTGGAGGAGGCCGGGACGACGGATTGGGCCGGGTTTCCGGTGGAGCGGAAGCAGGGGCATGTCGTCGGTGTGTTCGTACGGCCCGAACACCGCGGAACCGGGCTGACGAAGGCGCTGTTCGACGCCGGCCTGGAGTGGGCGTGGGGGCGCGGTGCCGAGCGGGTGCGGCTGATCGTGCACGAGGACAACGAGCGGGCCAAGGCCTTCTACCGCAAGGTGGGTTTCGTGCCGAGCGGGGTCACCGTGCCGTTGTCGGAGGGCTCGGGGGACTCGGAGCTGGAGATGGTGATCGAGCGGGCCTAGCGGGCCTGGACCGGCAGTTCGTACTGCGGCCAGCGTGCGCGGGCCTGTTCGCGGGAGCGGAGCAGGGCCAGGGTCGGCAGACCGCGGTCCGCTCCGGTGGAGAGGAGCTCCGGGAGCTGAGGAAGCGGAGCCACGGCTGCCACGTCGTCCAGGACGAGGGTGAGTGGTGGGTCGAGGCGACCGGAGGATGACCGTTCGGCCATGCGCCGGCCGCGCTCGACCACGCTGGAGGCGAGGGCCGTCAGCAGGGGCATCGCGCCGGGGTGCTGCCTGGGGTCCTCGATGGATTCACCCACCACATAAAGCGTGCCCCCTTCGTTGACGAAGGAATCCAAGGCGAGGCTGTCATTTCGGTTGGATGTGCATGCCTCGCGGATATTGACCGTGAAGAGGGAGGACAGCGCCCGTGCCGTCAGTTCCTGTGCCACGTCCCTGCGTTCGGGGTGTGAGGTGAGCGCGGCCTCCAGTTCGCCGGCCGCGCCTGACGAGGCCTTGGGGTTGGTGCGCAGGGCTCGTACCGCCTCCTGGACCTGGGTGCCCTGGGCCCAGCGGTGGATGTGGCGGATGGTGCGGCCTTCGACGGCGGCGGCGTGCAGATAGCTCCGCAGGAGCGTTTCCGCGACGTCGGCGACCGCCTGGTCGATACGGGCCGTGGGGCGGACCGGGGCGAGCAGCGCGGTGGCCCGGGCGGCGGCGGTCGCCTTGTCCTCGCAGCCGGAGGACGGCGCCCAGTGCAGCCGGGCGGGGGTGTCGCACAGGTGGGAGGGGTCGTAGAGGAGCACGGGGCCGAGTTTGGCGCGGGCGTCCTTGGTGTCGGCCCAGAGGGCGGGGCTGGAGGTGATCACCAGCGCGGGTCCCTCCGCATCGCGGACGGCCTGGGCGGCGACGGGGTGACGGGCGTCGGGCGCGCCGAGGACGACGGACGGGGGTGTCCAGGTGTCGTGGCGCGGAGCCGCCAAGCGGGTCTGCTCAGTGCCGACACCGGTCTGGTCGGTGCCCGGTGCGGTCTGCAGGGTGCCCATGCCCGTCTGCTGGGTGGCGGCCGCCTGCTCCACGGCGGCCGGGAGAGGAAGCGGCTCAGGCGCCGCGGGATGCCCCGCAGGGTGCTCCGGCCCTACGGGGCCGGGAGTGGGGACCGAGGGCGGGGCGGTGCCCGGGAACACCCCAACGGCGTCCCGTACGGGCGCGTCGGCGGCCGGTGCCGGTGAGCCCGGGGCCGGCGCACCTGTGGAGAGGCCCGTGGCCCTCCGGCGCGCCCGCACCGCCTTCCACCGCGCCACCGTGCCGATCGCGAACACGGTGAGCACGAACAGCACCATGAGTTCGCCTATGAACAGGCCCCAGAAGAGCCCGTATCCGGACAGTTGACCGGGCGGTGTGTCCGGCCACGCGCCGGTGATGTCGTGCGGCTGGGCGAGCAGATGACGCATGGCCATCGGCGTACGGCTGAAGCCGACGCCGTCCGGCCAGGCGCCCCGTGCGAACCAGCCCGCGAGGCCCGTGGCAGTCCACACCATGAGCGTGACGCCGATCAGGAAGGCGAGCACGCCCACCAACAGCCCGTCGGGGACGCCTCCCTGGCCGTCCCGCTGCTCCCGCTGCTCCTTGCCTGGTCTCATCGGGACCCCATGTCTATGCCACCGTGGACTCGGACGAGCCGTCCAGGTCGCTCAGCCGCTGTTCCACGAACGCCGCCGCCCTTTCCTCCGCCTCCAGCTCCGCGGCGTGCAGGGCGTCGTCGGTCGCGCGGTCGCTGGCCGACTCCGTCATCGCGCGGTCGGTGAAGACGAGCGGCCGCTCCATCTCCGTGACCAGGTGTTTGACCACCTGCACATTGCCGTTGACGTCCCAGACCGCGATACCGGGCGTCAAGGTCGGGATGATCTCCACGGCCCAGCGCGGCAGACCCAGCACCCGGCCGGTCGCCCGTGCCTCGTCCGCCTTCTGGGCGTAGATCGTCCTGGTCGACGCCATCTTCAGGATCGCGGCCGCCTCCTTCGCCGCCGCACCGTCCACCACGTCGCTGAGGTGGTGCACGACGGCCACGAAGGACAGGCCGAGCCGTCGGCCGAACTTCAGCAGCCGCTGGAACAGCTGGGCGACGAACGGGCTGTTGATGATGTGCCAGGCCTCCTCGACCAGGAAGATGCGCTTCTTCCGGTCGGGGCGGATCCAGGTGTGTTCCAGCCACACGCCCACGATGGCCATCAGGATCGGCATGGCGATCGAGTTGCGGTCGATGTGGGACAAATCGAACACGATCAACGGGGCGTCCAGGTCGATGCCGACCGTTGTGGGCCCGTCGAACATGCCCCTCAGGTCACCGTCGACCAGGCGGTCCAGAACCAGGGCCACGTCCAGGCCCCAGGCCCGTACGTCGTCCAGGGCGACGTTCATCGCCTCCGCCGACTCGGGCTCGGGGTGGCGCAGCTGCTCGACGATGTCGGTGAGCACCGGCTGGCGCTCGACGATCGTCTCGTTGACGTACGCGTGCGCGACCTTCAGCGCGAACCCGGACCGTTCGTCCAGACCGTGCCCCATCGCGACCTCGATGATCGTACGGAGCAGCGCGAGCTGGCCCGTCGTCGTGATCGCCGGGTCGAGCGGGTTGAGCCGGATGCCGTGGTCCAGGGCGGCCATCGGGTCGAGCCGGATGGGCGTTATCCCCAGTTCCTCGGCGATGAGGTTCCACTCGCCGACCCCGTCCTCACCCTGTGCGTCGAGGACCACGACCTGCCGGTCACGGAACCGCAGCTGGCGCAGGACGTACGTCTTCTCCAGAGCCGACTTGCCGTTGCCGGACTCGCCGAGGACTAGCCAGTGCGGCGCGGGGAGCTGCTGGCCGTACAGCTGGAAGGGGTCGTAGATGTACCCCTTTCCGGAGTACACCTCGCGGCCGATGATCACGCCGGAGTCGCCGAGGCCGGGCGCGGCCGTCGGCAGGTAGACGGCCTGGGCCTGGCCCGTGGAGGTGCGGACGGGCAGCCGGGTCGTCTCGACCTTGCCGAAGAGGAAGGACGTGAAGGCGTCGGTCAGGACGGACAGCGGATCCCGCATCAGGTCCTTACCTCCGAATGCCGGTGGCGAAGGGGAGCGTGTTGACGAAGGCGCGGTGGTGCTCGCGGTCGCACCACTCCAGCTTCAGATAGGACTTGCCGGCCGAGGCGCGGATGGTCCGTTTGTCGCGGGCCAGGGCTTCCGGTGAGCGGGCGGAGACGGTGATGTAGCCGACCAGGTTGACACCCGCGGCGCCGCTCGCGAGGTCCTCGCCGCGCTGGTCGAGGCGGGAGTGGGCGGCGATGTCACGGGGGTCGACGGTGCGGTTCATCTTGGCGGCGCGGCTGGCCTCGGCCTCGTCGTTCGTCTTCTCGGTCAGCATGCGCTCGATGGCGACCTCGGTGGGTTCGAGGTCCATGGTGACGGCGACGGTCCGGATGACGTCCGGGGTGTGGACCAGCAGGGGCGCCAGGAAGTTGACGCCGACCGGCGTCATCGGCCACTCCTTGACCCACGCGGTGGCGTGGCACCAGGGCGCGCGCGTCGACGACTCGCGGGTCTTCGCCTGGAGGTAGGTGGGCTCCATGGCGTCGAGCTCGGCGGGCCAGGCGTTGCGCTTGGTCATGGCCTGAATGTGGTCGATGGGGTGGTCGGGGTCGTACATGGAGTGGATGAGAGAGGCGAGCCGCCCCTGGCCCAGTGGCTGCCGTACGCGGATGTCGGCTTCCTGCAGCCGTGAGCAGATGTCGGTCAGCTCGCGTGCCATGACGACGGCGAGCCCCGCGTCCCGGTCGACCTTCTTGCCTCCCTGCGGCCGGGCGGCGCGCGCCATGGCCTGTCCCTCGGCGGCCAGTTCACGGGTGTAGTGCATACAGGCCACGAGGTAGGCGCGGTGCTGCTCGCTGCTCGTCGACACCATGGACTGGAGCTGGTCGTAGGACTGCCGCAGCCAGGACGGGGCCCGGCCGTCGCCGCGCTGGGAGACGTCCTTGGCGTGCGCGTCGGGGTCGGCGGGCAGGGTGCGGGCGAGCATCTGGAGCCGGGTGACGAAGCCGTCGCCGTTCGCCACGTGCTTGAGGAGCGTTCCGAAGCGGTCGACGAGGGCCTCCTGGTCCTCGCTGTCGCGCAGGCCGACGCCGGGGCCCTCGATCTCGATGGCGGCCGTCACGGTCCGCCGGTCGGCGTGCAGAAGTACGGCGATCTCGTCGGGCCCGAAGGGGGCGGCGAGCCAGGTGATGCGGCCGATGCCCGGGGGCGGCCCGATCTCGATCTCGCGCCCGTCGAGACGGGTCCCGGCTTCCATGACCCCGGACCGGTAGACGGTCCGCTGACGCAGGGTCCGCTTGTAACTGCGGTTGATCTCGAACCACTTGTAGAACGTGCGGTGCTTGTACGGGACGTACACGGCGGCCAGGGCGAGCAGCGGGAAGCCCATCAACAGGACGATGCGCAGGGCGAGGAGGGGGACGAGGAGCCCGCACATCATGCCGAGGAACGCGCCCCCGATGATCAGCGCGATCTCGCCGGTCTCGCGGTTGCGGCCGACGATCGCGTTCGGCCGGGCGCGGCCGATCAGATATGTCCGGCGGGGCGTGACCGGATGGGACACGTGGGACTCGGTCGTCAACGCCCTTCACCTCCAGTGCGGTTGGTGCTGCTGTCGCGGGTGCTGCCGACGTGCGGAGTGGCGGCCGGGCTGGTACGCGGCGGGGGCGCGGCGGAGGGGACGGATCCGCCGCCCGGGGCGCGCGTGCTGTGCGCGGCCACACCGCCGGACACGGGGTTGGAGGGGCGGGGCGGCTGGCTGCCGCCGGTGGCTCCGCCGCCGTTGCTGTCGGCGCGGGTGCTGTGGGTCCTGATGCCCTGGGCGACGAGCGTCGCCGGGGAGCTGATGACGGCGGCGGCCTTGCGCTCGGCGCTCTGCATGATGCGGTTGTTGCGGGAGGCGGCGATCTCGTCGCCGAAACCGGGCACGAACCGGTAGATCATGGCGCTCGAGAAGATGGCGAGCAGGATGATGGCGAGGCCGGAGACGACGGCCGCGAGCGAGTCCGGACCGTTGTCCGTGGCAAGAGCGCCGGCCAGACCGAGCACGATGACGATCACAGGCTTGACCAGGATCACCGCGATCATGATCCCCGCCCAGCGGCGGACGTGTCCCCACAGGTTCTTGTCCACGAGGCCCGAGTAGACGACGACGCCGAGGAGGGCGCCGACGTACAGCAGGACGGCCCTGAGGAACAGTTCCAGGTAGAGAACGCCGGCCGCGACGATCGACACGAGCGACACCAGGATCAGCATGATGGGGCCGCCACCGATGTCCGTCCCCTTGCTCAGCGCGCCGGAGAACGCCCCGAAGAAGGTGGTGGTCTGGTCGCCGGTGGCCTTGGCGAGGACGTCACTGACGCTGTCGGTCGCCGAGACGACCGTATAAAGGATCAGCGGGGTGAAGGCGGAGGCCAGCACGGTGAGCCAGAGGAAGCCGATGGCTTCTGACAGGGCGGTGCCGAGGGGGACGCCCCGGACGGCCCTCTTGGCGACGGCCAGCAGCCACAGCAGGAGGGTCAGGATGGCCGAGGCCGCGAAGACGACGGCGTACTGCTGCAGGAACTTCTGGTTGGTGAAGTCGACGCTCGCGGTCTCCTTGACGGCGACGGCCAACTTGTCGATGGTCCAGGAGGCCGCGTCGGCACAGCCCTTGGCGAGGGAGGAGAGGGGGTCGAGGGTGCTGTTGGTGAGGTCACTGGGGGAGTTGCTGCCATTCCTGGCGGAGTTGCCCTTTTCGCAGTACTTCTTGGCTTCGCCGACGATGACGTCACAGGGGTTCTTGCTCGTCGACGCCGAGGGTGTCGGGCTGGGCGAGGGCGCGGCGACAGCCCGGCCGGCCAGCAGCACGGCCGACGTCTGCACGGCCGTCACGACTCCGGTGAGCTTGAGCACGCGATGGTTGCTACCGGGCATACGTGAACCCTCCGTACTCTTCGATGGCCTTGCGGATCTCGTCGGAGGTAGCGGCCTTGTCGTCACCCGGGACCGGAGCGGGGCCGTCCTTCTGCGAGTCGGAGGCGATCTTCCAATCGCCGTTGGACCACTGCAGGACGAACGTCCACGTCTTCCACGTCGAAGTGATGGGGTCGGTCGACCCCTCTCCGGACATGCCGATGAGCCCCATGTACCAGACCGCGATCTTGGCGTTGCGGCCGGAGTACTGCTGCACCGTGGTGCCCACCGGGACGACACGGGAGACGAACGTGCTGCCCTGCGGCGGGTTGCCGTCGGCGTCGAGTCCCATCCTGCTGAGGAAGTCCGCCGAGTAGGCCTGGTCCATCGGTCCTTGGAGCTTGGCTGCGGCGTTCGGGGTGTAGAGGAGGCTCAGAAGGGCGTGCCGGCTGTCCTTTCGGAACATTCCGTCAGACCCCAACGCCACCGCGTAGTTCGCCGCAGCCGACTGCGCCCCCTCCTGGTCGCGGGCGAAGCCCGACGGTACTTCTCCCGGCTTCGACTTGACCGGGCGTGTGCCGGACGCGGCCGTGGAGGACGTGTTCGGCTTGTCGTTGGTGTCGTCCGACGTCGAGTCCCCGCCCCCGCGGTTCGCGAAGGCGATCGCCGCGATCAGGAGGACGACCACCCCGACGACCGTGACCAGGCTGCGGGATGACGACCGGCCCCGCCGGGCACCCCCGTACACGTCACCACCGCGGTCTGGCAGCCGCGTCCGTGTCTGTCCGACACCGCCGTACTCTCCGTCGCCCCCGCCGGAGGCACCGTCACCGAGACTCACGCCGCGTACGTCCCCTCGACCTCATAGCCGTTCCGCGCCTCGTGTCGGAACGCGTAGAAGTACGACGGTAGCCGTGCTGGTTCCCGCGCGGGCGCGGTGTGGTGACTCGACATCAGGGAAACGCAACCTCAGCCGGTGGGCGCGACGGACGGATGGGTCGGAGGGTGGGAACCGGGCGAGCCCGGCCGGGGACTGACGGTGTGCCAGGGGGGTCGCGGTCCGGGGGACGGGCCTAGACGGCCATGCCGTACACGATCGTGAACAGCGTGCCCAGCGAGCCGATGATGAAGACTCCGGTCAGGCCCGCGATGATGAGGCCCTTGCCCTGCTCGGCGCTGAAGGTGTCGCGCAGGGCCGTCGCGCCGATGCGCTGCTTGGCCGCGCCCCAGATCGCGATCGCCAGGCAGAGGAGGATGGCGACGGCCATCACCACCTCCACCATGACGCGAGCCTCGTTGCCCAGGCTGCCGAACGGGCCCCAGTCTGGGGCGATACCGCCGATGATCGTGTTGATGTCGCCTTTTGCGGCCGCGAGACGCATGTAAGTCACCGCCCCTAGTGGGTAGTTCCGTACCCCCTGCCACGGTCGCAGAGGTCAGGGTCATTCTCGCCGACAATGACGCCGTCGTATGTCGACTTGGCGTCATTGATTGGCGGGTTTCGTACGTGTCCCTTGCCTCCGGCCCGCGCGGGACCCTCGCGGGAGCGTGGGACGGTATACCAAGGGGCCTATGGTTACTCTGTGTATCATGGCAGGTCACGCCGGGCAATGAGGTCCAAGTGAAACCTGTGGTGTGGTTCCGTCGTTGACCCTTTTTGTGTCGCGAGGACCTGGATCGGCCTGCGGCACGGCCCGACCGTCCGGACCGTTCCGTATGAGTGTCACCCATACGGGCGGAAGGCTATCGCCGAACCGCAGAACGGGCCGCGGCTGGGTGCCGCGGCCCGTTCCCTCGGTGTGCCGGGCGGACCGGGTCCCCACGTACCCCGCCGCCGGCCTTCCCGTTCCCGGATGTCAGCCGGTGAAGGCTGTGACTCCCTCCGGGGTCCCCCAGCCGGTCGGGCCGTCGTAGCCCGTCTGCGCGGTGCACAGGTAGGCGGTGGTGCAGTGCCCGTTGTTGCCGCTGGTCACGTCGTTCAGTGCCGAGGTGCCGGCCGCGTTGTAGGGGAACTTGGCCGGGTACGAGGCGCTGGACGGCGTACCCGCGAGGGCGTACACGCCCGCGATGATCGGCGAGGACGCGCTGGTGCCGCCGAAGGTGTACCAGCCGGCCGTGACGCCGTACGAGTCGTAGACCGCGACGCCGGTCGCGGGGTCGGCGACGGCTGCCACGTCCGAGATGGTCCGCCTGGTGCAGCCGGTGTCGGTCTGCCAGCTCGGCTTGGCGTCGTAGGCCGAGCAGCCGGAGCCCGTGCCCTCGGAGCCGTTGGTCTTCCACACGGTCTCGGTCCAGCCGCGGGAGGTCGAGGTGGACTTCGACAGGGCGGTGCCGCCGACGGCCGTCACGTACTTCGAGGCGGCCGGGTACTCGGCGCCGTAGCCGCTGTCACCGGCGCTGACGGTGATGGCGACGCCCGGGTGGTTGAAGTAGGAGGAGTCGTAGGTGGTGTCGGAGGAGGACTCCGAGCCGCCGTAGCTGTTGGAGACGTACTTCGCGCCGAGTGCGACCGCCTCGTTCACCGCGGTGCCGAGGTTGGTCATGGTGGCGGAGGTGGCCTCGACGAGCAGGATGCTGCAGTTCGGACAGATGGCGCTGGCCATGTCCAGGTCGAGGGAGATCTCCTCGGCCCAGCCGCTGTCGGCAGAGGGGAGGGAGGACGGGGAGCCGGTCTGGCCGACCTTCTTGAAGCAGCCGTTGGCGGTGGTGCAGGCCGAAAGACCGTAGTTCGAGCGGTACTTGGCGAGGTCCGCCTCCGCGTTGGGGTCGTCATACGCGTCGACGACGGCGATGGTCCTGCCGGAGCCGTTGGCGGAGGCCGCGGAGGTCAGGCCGTAGGCCGACTGGAGGTCGCTCGGACCGTAGCCGGACGGGCCGGCGGCGGCGGCCTTCGGCGAGACGGCCTCGGGGGTGACGCCCTCCGCCTTGGCCTGCGCCTTCTCGAAGGCGGTGACGCCGCCGGTGACACGCAGCGCCTTGCAGGCCATCTCACCGGCCTTGCTCGGCACGGCACAGGCGCGGGTCCACGTCACCTTGGAGGACGTGGCGCCGGCCGCGGCGTCCGCGTGGGCGGCGGTACCGAAGCCGGCGAACACGAGGGCGACGGTGGCCGCGGCGGCGGAGCCGATGCGGCGCCATCCGCGGTGTGTGGCAGGTCTGTTCGCTCTGTCAGAGGGTGAGGTGCGCAACGTACTGCCTCCTGAGAATGGGTGACAGGGGCGGTGCGGGTGCGTGCTTCACGCCGGTACGGTGTCCCCGGCGAGGAGCCGAGCGGCTTGCGGAAGACGATGACTTGTTGAGTACGTGACAACAAGGGTCCTTCTGGAATCCTGACTTCCGCCTTACCGAACGAGGCCTGCGCCTTACGCGCCGATGGCCGCCCGATGGCCCATTGCTGGCTGCGGCTTGGTTCAACTCACAGCCCGTTCAGGGGATTTCGACTGGTGAGCGCACTGCCGCCGGACGCGGGACGACTTGGCCTCGACGAGCAAGATGTTGCAGTTCGGGCAGATGGCGCTGGTCATGTCCAGGTCCAGGTCTAGCGAGATCTCACCGGCCAGCCGCTGTCGGCGGAGGGGAGGGAGGCCGTAGGAGGAGCGTTACGCCGTGAGGTCCGACTCGGCGTTCGGGTCGTCGTACGCGTCGACGATCGCGATGGTCCCGCCCGAGCCGTTGGCGGCGGAGGCGTCGGTCAGGCCGTAGGCGGACGGGAGGTCGCTGGGACCGCGGGTGGTGACGGTCTCGCGGACGTACGACTCGCTGCTGGACGACGTCTGGGACGGCGGTACGAACCCTGAGCGCATCCTGCGCTGGTTCCTGCCGGTGTCGGGAAACCTCCGTGTCGGTGGCCGCTACCAGCTCGAGGGCCACGCGAGCGGCACGATCGAGCGGTGCGATCCGCCGTAGGGGTTCTTCGCGACCTGGGAGTACGGCGGTGAGGTGAGCTGGATCGAGCTGCGCCTGACGCCGGTGGAGGACGACAGGACACGATTCGAACTGGAGAACATCGCTCACGTGGACGACGAGCGCTCCTGAGGAGTCGGCCCGGGCGGCGGCGGAGCGGACGACGGCGGCGTACACGGGCGGCTGGCCCTGCTCTTGAGGCAACGTCTGGAACGCCCGGTTGAACAGTCGTACGTGTGTGCGCCGACTTCTGGGGGTATCGCTGCCCTCAGAACCGGGATACGTCCGATGGAGGAAACTTGCTGTTGGCCTGGAAGCGTCCGCTGACCTGCGCCAATGGAGCCTCATAGAGGAATTTCAGAGTGCTCACAGCGTTTTTCTCACCTTGGTGGGTCACAGTGAGAGGTGATGAACCGCATCAGGCGCCCCTCTGGTAACCGCCGGCACGCGTTCCTCGGTGCTCTCGTGCTGCTGGCCGTCACGACCTCCTCCGTGTCGGCGGCCGACGGCGGTCCCGGACCCCTGGGCGTGACCAGGGAGGCGGAGCCCTCCACGGCCAGCGCCAAGGTCGGCGCGCTCTTCGGCGCGAGCGGCGCACTGGACGGTGGTCACTTCTGCACGGCCTCCGTGGTGCACAGCGAACAGGGAAATCTGATCGTCACCGCCGCGCACTGCGTGGGCAGCGGCACGCTGTGGTTCGCGCCCGGATACCGGGACGGCAAGGCGCCGTACGGGGTGTGGAAGGTGACCAGGACGTTCGTCGGCGACGCCTGGAACGGTGACCAGGACGAGGACAGTGACATCGCCTTCGTCACGCTGGAGTCCATCGGCGGCGTCGAGGTCGAGGACATCGTCGGGGCCAACAAGTTCGTCACGGGGCGGGAGACGGGTGCCACCGCCGTCACCGTCACGGGGTACCCCGACTCCCAGGACACCCCGATCACCTGCACCAACAAGCCGACCGTCCACAGCAGTACACAACAGCGCATCGAGTGCCCCGACTTCACCGGCGGCACGAGCGGCAGCCCCTGGGTGAACGGTGACAGTGAGGTCGTGGGCGTCCTCGGCGGCCATGAGCAGGGCGGCTCGACCCCGGACGTCTCCTACAGCGTCGTGCTGGGGGACGCGGCCGCGGACCTGTACCGGGCCGCTTCGGACCGGTAGCCGCGACAGCTCACGCCGGTTCGGGCGGCCGTACGCGCGCGGTTGCGGCATGCGTACGCCGGAGCGTCCTCGCCAGCCGTCACCTGTGGTCCCGTGAGTGGCCGATCCTGTGCGTCCGTGGGGCCGGACCAGGACTTTTCAGGGTACGCCGCCCCCTGACGCCCCTACACTGACCCTCGGCGGACTCCCGTGCGGCGAGGGGCGGTTGAGGGTGCGTAAGGCGTGGATCTGGGCGACCGTCGCCGTCGGTGCCGCGCTGAGCTTCGTGATGGTGCTCGTCGTCGGGGTCTACATGGTCGCCGGGAACCTGGCGAACGGCATCGGCGCGGGATCCGTCGGGCTCGCCAAGAACGCCGTGCCGGCCGCGTACGCGGCGATCGTGCAGAAGTGGGGCAACCTGTGCAGCGCGATCAACCCGGCGCTGCTCGCCGCGCAGCTCTACCAGGAGAGCGGCTTCAACCCGAACGCCAGGAGCCCCGCAAAGGCCGAGGGGATAGCGCAGTTCATCCCGGGCACCTGGGCCATCCACGGCATCGACGGCAACGACGACGGGGTGGCCGACGTCTGGGACCCGCGCGACGCGATCCCGTCGGCCGCCTCGTACGACTGCAAGCTTGCCTCCTATGTGAAGGACGCGCCCGGCAACCTGACGGAGAACATGCTCGCCGCGTACAACGCGGGGGCGTACGCGGTCATCAAGTACGGGGGCGTGCCGCCGTACAAGGAGACCCAGAACTACGTGAAGACCATCACGAGCCTGGAGAAGAGCTTCGCCGCGCCCGTCCAGCGGCTCGACCCGTCGAAGCAGGCGGCAGGTGCCATCTACTACGCCCAGAAGAAGCTCGGCACCCCCTATCTGTGGGGCGGAAACGGCACCGCCGACCAGGGCGGACGATTCGACTGCTCCGGGCTGACCAAGGCCGCGTACGCGAGCGTGGGCATCACGCTGCCGCGCGTCGCCAACGACCAGTACAACGCAGGGCCGCACCCGAAACGGGACGAACTGCTCCCGGGCGACCTGGTGTTCTTCTCGCACGACCCGACCGATTCCCGCGCCATCCATCACGTCGGGATCTACGTCGGCGGCGGCTACATGATCGACGCGCCCAGAACCGGGGCCGTGATCCGTTTCGACCCGATCGACACCTCTGACTACTTCGGCGCGACGCGTGTCACCGAAGATGGCGCGAAAGCGCTGCCCACGACGGTGTGAATCGGGGTGTGAACGGCGCGCGAAAGGGCGCGCGCTGGCCGGAACTCTCCGTTATTCGCACCCCTGAGCTGCGAAGACGTGTCTCTCTTCGATAACGTCTGCGTGATCATTCGGTGGAATGCGGAACGTAGGGAAGAGGAGTGTGCGTTCCTGCTGACGTAGAGCGTCGACGTACGGCACCGGCTTGACGTGGAGCGGATCTACGACCACGGGGGTGGTGGAGCGACGCGCACGGGCGCGTCCGTGGACGGGACAGAGGACGAAGGGGCCGCGCACCATGGCTGGACTCGCCGAATCCGGGTCGAACCCCGACGTCGATCTGCTCTACGACATCAATGGCCTGGCCAAGGGCGCGCCCCACTGGTTCGCCCGCGTCATGGAGTTCGCCGGCGAGTACGGTCTCCTGCTCGCCATGGTCCTGCTGCTCCTGTGGTGCTGGTGGAGTGTGCGCCGGCGGGGCGGCGCCGACGCGGCGTCCTCCGTGGCCGCGCTCGTCTGGGCCCCGCTGGCCGCCGGCCTCGCCGTGCTGGTGAACGTGCCGATCCGTGGCTTCGTGGAACGCCCGCGGCCGTTCGTCGACCACCAGGGACTCGACGTCCTCGTCACCGGGAAGAGCGGCTACTCCTTCGTCAGCGACCACGCCACCCTCACCATGGCGATGGCGGTCGGACTCTTCGTCGCCAGCCGGAAGTTCGGCCTCATCGGCCTCGGGCTCGCGCTCCTCGAAGGGTTCTGCCGGGTCTACATGGGCGTGCACTACCCGACGGACGTCATCGGCGGCTTCGCTCTCGGCACCGCCGTCGCCCTGCTGCTCTCCCCGCTCGCCACGGCCCTGCTCACCCCGCTCACCAGGGCGATCGAGCAATCGCCCCGCGCCGGACGGCTGATCCGCGCCCGCGGGGCACAACCCGCGGAGGCCGTGATCCCCGGTGCCCGGACGGAACCGGCACCGGAGGAGCGCGACCTGGCGGCGTAGCGGACGGATTCTCGTCCGAGCCTCCTGCGTCGCGGGGCTGCCTCGGCACGCCGCCCCGCGCATACACGCTCGCTACAGTGCCTGCGGAAACGTGAAGAAGCCGTTCGGGTCGTACTGGTGCTTCAGCTGTGCCAGCCGGGAGGCCGCGTCGCCGTAGTACGCCTTCCGCCAGTTCGTCAGGGTCGGGTCCGTGTAGTTCTGGTAAGCGGCCCCGGACGCGTAGCTGCGCATGGACGTGTGCGCGGACGTCAACCAGGACTGGGCCGTCGGGCCGGAGGTGCCCGCGCGCCAGCTCGCGATGTACTGCGCCAGCATGCGCGAACGGCGGTGGACGAACGCCGTGGCCGTCGGCGAGACCCGGTTGACCGCGCCGCCGAGCGCAGTGAACGCGACGCTGCCCGCACCGCCCCGCGCCTGGGCCACCTGGTTCAGGATCGTCCGGATGCCGGCGGCCGGGATGGAGCGGTCGAAGAAGTCGGAGCGGGCCGCGTACGTCTCGCGGCCGAGGGCGCCCTGCGGGGAGCGGCCCGGCGTCGAGCCCGGCAGATGGCACTGGGCGTCGGAGGAGAAGGAGGAGCACCCTGCGTACACCTCCATCGCCGCCTCGTACGAGCGCCGCCTGAGCGAGACGCTGCGTGCCGGGGAACCGATCCTCGCGGCCAGGCGGTCGACCGCGTTCTGGAGTTCGCCGTAAGTGCCGAGCGAGAACGCGGCGACGGAGACGGTGGGCGTCCCGCCGTTCTCGAGGTGGCAGGAGGACCAGATCTCGTCGGGCTGGCCCGGGCCCCACTCCTGCCAGGCCGTGAGGACGGCGGCCGCCTTGGACCAGGGCCAGGTCATATAGGCCGACACCGCCTGAGGTGCCGGATGCGTCCTGAACCGCAGCTCGGTGACGACGCCGAAGTTGCCGTTGCCCGCGCCGCGCAGGGCCCAGAAGAGGTCCTTGTTCTCGGTGGCGTTCGCGACGAGCTGCTTGCCGTCCGCGGTGATCAGGGTCGCCTGGGTGAGGCTGTCACAGGTCAGCCCGTACGCCCGGGAGACCACGCCGTGGCCGCCGCCGAGGGTGAGACCCGAGACTCCGACGGTGGGGCAGGAACCGGCGGGTATCGTCACGCCCTTCGCGGCCAGCGCACGGTAGACGTCGATCAGCTTGGAACCCGCGCCGACGACGGCCTCGCCCCCGCTCGCGCGGATCTTGTTCAGTCTCCCCACATCGATGATCAGGCGGCCGTTCCCGGAGGACCAACCGGCGTAGGAGTGACCGCCGTTGCGTATCGAGACCTTGATGCCGTGGGCGCGGGCGTACGACACCACGGTGCGGATGTCGTCCGCGTGCGCCACGTACGCGACCGCCGCGGGCGTCAGGGAGTCGAAGCGGGTGTTGTAGAGCTGGCGGGAGGTGGTCCAGGTGCGGTCGCCGGGGCGGACCAGGGTGCCGTCCAGGTCCTTGGCCAGCGCGGTCCAGCCGGCGGCGGCGCGGGTGCCGGTCGTGGCCGTACGCAGGGACGTGCCGGTGGCGGACGAGGTGCCGCTGCTGCTGCCGCCGCCGCTGCACGCGGTGGTGGCGGCCGTCGCGACCGCGGCGGTGGCTCCGCCGATGAACGTACGCCGTTGCATGTGCGCCTCCCTGTGGGTTCCGTGGAACGAGACGGGTCCTCGTGCCGCGGGGTTCCGCAGGGGAGTGCCACAGAATCGCTACAGCGTGGGTCTCTCGTGCCGCCGGAGTGCCCGGTGCGGGTCAAGTGTGCCCATGCCCCGGGCCGGTTGCCGCATCGGCCGGAATCGCCGGGCCGTCCTGGACGGCTCTGTGCCCCTCGGCGTCCGCCCTCGCCAGACTGCGGGCTCTGCGCGCCGGTCCCCGCCAGCCGCAGCTGCACCGGGCCACGCAGAAACGACCCTGTTCAGCGGTCGTCGTGCGGTGCTCTTCCGGACCTGTGGGGGTGTCCTGTTGCTCCACGCCGACAAGGTTACCCGGGGCAGGTGTTCTGCCGTGTGGCGCGCGTGACGGCTCCCCCTACGCGTCGTTAAGCGGAACGACAGGAGGGCACCGGGACGGACCGGCTGGGGGTAGGCAGGCGATGGTGGTGCGGCAGCACGGTCGGGTCGGTGCGGCGGTCGTCGCGACGGTGGGACTCCTGGTCTGCGGCGCCTCGCTCACCGGGTGTTCGACCGGCGGGGCCGCCGCCGAGGGCGCGCGCTCCGGCACGGAAGCCGTCGAGGCGCTCCGGCAGGCCGCCGCGACCCTGGTGCGCGCGGGCAGCTCGAAGGCCCGTACGTCGATGGAGATGGCCACCGGTGGCACCCGGGTCACCATCCGCGGCGAGGGCGTCTACGACTACCGGGGCCGGCTCGGCCGCCTGAAGGTGACGCTGCCGCAGGATCCCGCCGGCGACGAGGAGCACCGCCCCATCACCGAACTGCTCGCCCCCGGCGCCCTGTTCATGAAGAACCGCGGAGCGGGCGTGCCCCCCGACAAGTGGGTGCGGGTCGACACGACCACGCTCACCGACGGCAACCTCGTCACCGGAGGCGCGACCGACCCGTACGCGGCGGCCGAGTTGCTGCGCGGGGTCCGGGAGGCGACGTACGTGGGGCGCACCGAGGTCGCGGGGACCCTGGTGCGGCACTACCGCGGGGTCGCCGACATCGGGCTCGCGGCGCGGAGCGCGTCCGCCGACAACAAGGAGCCGTTGCTGGCGGCGGCGAAAGGGTTCGCCACGGCCGAGGTGCCGTTCGACGCCTACCTCGACGATCAGGGACGTATCCGGAAGGTCCGTCACCGGTTCAGCTTCGTCAACGGTCGGCAGAAGACCGCGGTCGCGGTGGCCTCGACGACTCTGCTGTACGACTTCGGGACCCCCGCCGACGTACGGCTGCCGGCGTCCAAGGACATCTTCGCCGGGAAGATCGCGGTGCAGTAGCGCCGGAGGCGGTCCGGGAAGTGGCGCGGCTGAGGGGCTGGAAATGGTCCGTCCGTGCCATGCGCGGCGTGTAGGCCGCTCCCTACTCTAGGAAGCCGGTGATGGCAGAAAGAGGTGATGCACGTGGCTCCGGTCGGCGGTACGGCAGTTCAGGACCACGTGGCCCTCGCCGAGATCGAGCTGTGCGGCGACCTGATCATCGCGGCCTCGGCCGCACATGAGGACCGGCTCAGTCTTGAGAGCATCGACGAGGTGCTGAAGGTGGCCGAGGAAAGGGACGCCTCCGGCGGGTGAGCCGTGCGCCGCGGTGGACGTCCCACCGGCCCCTTCCGCGCGGCGTCCCCGATGTCATGTACGCAAGAGGCGGCCGATCGCCTTCGTCGCCTCCTCCACCTTCGCGTCGATCTCCGATCCGCCCTTGAGCGCGGCGTCGGCCACGCAGTGGCGCAGATGCTCCTCCAGGAGCTGGAGCGCAAAGGACTGCAGGGCCTTCGTGGAGGCGGAGACCTGCGTGAGTATGTCGATGCAGTAGACGTCCTCGTCGACCATCCGCTGCAGACCGCGGATCTGGCCCTCGATGCGGCGCAGCCGCTTGAGGTGCTCGTCCTTCTGCTTGTGATAACCGTGGATGCCCCGGTCGTGATCGGTCACCACGGTCCCGGTGCCCTCGGAGGGCACCGTCGCGCCGGCCTCGGTCGTCATCGCGTCCTCCCGTAGACGGTTGCCCGGGGATACGAATCCGGACAGTCGGTCCGTGCCTTTGGACTGCGCGGATTCCGATACGGACATATACCCCTGGAGGGTATATGGTAACGAACTTCCCTGGGTATAGGGCCCTTGGCCAGTTCCTTGGCCGCCCTCGTACCGCCCCCCGTACCGCCCCCGTGCCGACCACTCTGCTCGATGGGCGACACTGGACGACGGCCCCTTAGCCGTGGCCGGATGATGCGCTTAGCATCAGCCTGACCGCAACCGAAGCATCCCGAGGACCCCACGTGCGCTTTCGTCTGACCCCCAGGGAGACGAGCTTCTACGACATGTTCTCCGCATCCGCGGACAACATCGTCACCGGCTCGAAACTCCTGATGGAACTGCTCGGGGCGGACGCCTCCGCCCGGGCCGAGATCGCAGAGCGTATGCGGGCCGCGGAACACGCCGGTGACGATGCCACGCACGCGATCTTCCACCAGCTGAACTCCTCCTTCATCACACCGTTCGACCGCGAGGACATCTACTCCCTCGCGTCCTCCCTCGACGACATCATGGACTTCATGGAGGAGGCCGTCGACCTGGTCGTCCTCTACAACATCGAGGAACTGCCGAAGGGTGTCGAGCAGCAGATCGAGGTGCTGGCGCGGGCGGCGGAGCTCACGGCGGAGGCGATGCCGAACCTCCGCACGATGGAGAACCTCACCGAGTACTGGATCGAGGTGAACCGTCTGGAGAACCAGGCGGACCAGATCCACCGGAAGCTGCTCGCCCATCTGTTCAACGGCAAGTACGACGCGATCGAGGTCCTCAAGCTCAAGCAGATCGTGGACGTGCTGGAGGAGGCGGCGGACGCCTTCGAGCACGTGGCCAACACCGTGGAGACCATCGCGGTCAAGGAGTCCTGAGGCGTCCATGGACACCTTTGCTCTGATCCTGACCATCCTGGTCGCGCTCTTCTTCGCGTATACGAACGGCTTCCACGACTCGGCGAACGCCATCGCGACATCGGTGTCGACGCGTGCGCTGACCCCGCGGGCGGCGCTGGCGATGGCGGCGGTGATGAACCTCGCCGGCGCGTTCCTGGGCAGCGGGGTGGCGAAGACGGTCAGCGAGGGCCTGATCCAGACGCCTCAGGGCGGCAAGGGGATGGGGATCCTGTTCGCGGCGCTGATCGGGGCCATCGTCTGGAACCTGATCACCTGGTACTTCGGCCTGCCGTCGTCCTCGTCGCACGCGTTGTTCGGCGGACTCGTGGGTGCGGCGCTGGCGGGCGGTACGACCGTGTACTGGTCCGGGGTCCTGGACAAGATCGTCACACCCATGTTCCTGTCCCCTGTGGTGGGCCTGATCGTCGGCTACCTGGTGATGACGGCGATCATGTGGATCTTCCGCCGGTCCAATCCGCACAAGGCCAAGCGGGGTTTCCGTATAGCGCAGACGGTGTCGGCGGCCGGTATGGCGCTCGGCCACGGTCTGCAGGACGCGCAGAAGACGATGGGTGTCGTGGTGATGGCACTGGTCATCGGCGACGTCGAGAATTACGGGGATCCGATCCCGGTGTGGGTGAAGCTCGTTTCCGCGGCGATGCTGTCGCTGGGGACGTACGCGGGTGGCTGGCGCATCATGCGTACGCTGGGCCGCAAGATCATCGAACTGGACCCGCCCCAGGGGTTCGCGGCGGAGACCACCGGTGCCTCGATCATGTTCGTGACGGCGTACCTGTTCAGGGCGCCGATCTCGACGACGCACGTGATCACGTCCGCGATCATGGGCGTGGGCGCGACGAAGCGGGTGAACGCCGTGCGGTGGGGCGTCGCGAAGAACATCGTCCTGGGCTGGTTCATCACGATGCCGGCTGCGGCGCTCGTGGCGGCCTGCGGCTTCTGGCTGATCAACCTGACGTTCCTGTAGCGGCCCGGCGGCCCGCCCGCCGACGGGAAGGTTTCTGCACGGCATCGTGAGGCGTGCCCGGACGCCGGCTCCGTCGATGCGGCACGGCCCCTTCCAGGCGGAGGCTGCGTCCCCTGAGCCGCTCTTCCGGGTTACCAGGGACCCGACCCGGGACGGCCCCGCGTCCTGGACCCTGCTTGGACGGCGGGTCTCCTCGGGCCCTGGCGCGCCCGTCCCTGGTGCTCCCAGGCTTCCTCGGCCTTTGGATCGCGGCTCTCGCCCCTGGCCTCCGCTGCGGGGTTCTGCTTGTAAGGCGTCTTGCTCGGGGCTCCGCCCGGCTTCCGGCCGGGCTACGAGTCGCTCGGCTCTCGCCCTCGGCCCCCTGCCGTGGGACTTGTGCCCCCGGCTTCCGGCCCCACCCTGGGGTCCGTCCCTGCCGCCCACCCGCGGTCGCCTGTGCCGGTTCCGCCGACACCCTCGAGTCCGGTGCCTGCCCGGTTCGTGTGGCGCGGGATCGGTTCGAGATGCGGGTGTCGGTGGGGTGAGAAGACTGGAGCTATGACTACCAAGGCACTTCTCGAAGGCGGGCCGGACGATCTGGCGGGCAAGCTCGTGCCGGTCGTTCCTCCGGGACAAGAGCTGAAGATTCCTCACCGTGGTGGATACGAGCATTACAAGGTCACGTCGCGCCACGAGGACACCAAGGAGGGGCAGGTGAACGTCTACCAGTGGTGGGAGCGGACAGAGGTGGCCGAATGACCACGCGAACGGGCCCGCCCCCGGGAGCCAGGGGCGGGCCCTCTTCGGCCTCACGGTGGCACCGCCATGCAGCACCGCGAGGGGTCCTCGGCGGACCGTCGGCTCAGCCGAAGCGGCCCGAGATGTAGTCCTCGGTCGCCTGGACCGACGGGTTGGAGAAGATCCGCTCCGTGTCGTCGATCTCGATCAGCCGCCCGGGCTGGCCCACGGCCGCCAGGTTGAAGAACGCCGTACGGTCCGAGACTCGCGCCGCCTGCTGCATGTTGTGCGTCACGATGACGATCGTGTAGCGCTCCTTCAGCTCGCCGATCAGGTCCTCGATGGCAAGGGTGGAGATCGGGTCCAGGGCGGAGCAGGGCTCGTCCATCAGCAGGACGTTCGGCTCGACCGCGATCGCGCGGGCGATGCACAGGCGCTGCTGCTGACCACCGGACAGGCCGGAGCCCGGCTTGTTCAGGCGGTCCTTCACCTCGTTCCAGAGGTTGGCGCCCTTGAGGGACTTCTCGACGATGTCGTTCAGTTCCGACTTCTTGTAGTTGCCGTTCAGGCGCAGACCCGCCGCCACGTTGTCGAAGATCGACATCGTCGGGAAGGGGTTCGGGCGCTGGAAGACCATGCCCACCTCACGGCGGACGGAGACCGGGTCGATACCGGCGCCGTAGAGGTTCTCGTCGTCCAGGAGCACCTTGCCCTCGACACGCCCGCCGGGCGTGACCTCGTGCATGCGGTTGAGCGTCCGCAGGAACGTCGACTTGCCGCAGCCGGAGGGACCGATGAACGCCGTCACCGATCGCGGCTCGACCGTCATCGAGATGTCCTCGATCGCTTTGTGGGAGCCGTAGAAGGCGGTGAGCCCGCTTACGTCGATTCGCTTGGCCATGACTACTTCACTTCCAGTATCAGTCGCTGATGGCCGCGTCAGCGACCGGTCTTCGGGGCCTTCCAGCGGGCGATGCCGCGGGCCGCCAGGTTGAGGATCATCACGAAGGCGATCAGTGTGAGCGAGGCCGCCCAGGCACGGTCGTACGCCGCGTTGGCTCCCGCGCTGTTCGCGTACTGCTGGTAGATGTACAGCGGCAGCGACTGCTGTGCACCCTCGAAGGGGTTGGCGTTGATGAAGCGGTTGCCGAACACCAGCAGCAGCACCGGCGCGGTCTCGCCCGCGATGCGGGCGATCGCCAGCATGATCCCCGTGGTGATGCCGCCGATGGAGGTCGGCAGGACCACCTTCAGGATCGTGCGCCACTTGGGCACGCCCAGCGCCAGGGAGGCCTCGCGAAGCTCGTTCGGGACGAGCTTGAGCATCTCCTCCGTGGAGCGGACCACGACCGGCATCATCAGGATGGCCAGGGCCAGCGAACCGGCGAAGCCGAAGGGCTCCATCTTGAAGATCAGCATCAGGCTGAGGATGAACAGACCGGCGACGATGGACGGGATACCGGTCATCACGTCGACGAAGAAGGTGACGGCCTGCGCGAGCCGGCCGCGCCCGTACTCCACGAGGTAGATCGCGGTGAGCACACCGATCGGCGCGCCGATCACGGTGGCGAGGCCGACCTGCTCGAGGCTGCCGAGGATGGCGTGGTAGATGCCACCGCCCGGCTGGGAGTCGGCGACGATGCCCATCGAATGGGTCAGGAAGTAGATGTCGAGGACCTTCACGCCGCGCTGGACGGTCGTCCAGACGAGGGAGACCAGGGGCACGACGGCGATCAGGAAGGCGACCCACACCAGGGCGGTCGCGATGCGGTCCTTGGCCTGGCGACGGCCCTCGACGCGGGCGGCGATGCCGTACGTGCCGAGGAGGAAGAGGACGGCGGCGATCAGGCCCCACTGGATGTGGCTCGTCAGCCCGGCGGCGGCGCCGATGGCGCTCGCTACGGCGATCGAGCCGACGGCGATGGCCCAGGGGGACCACTTGGGGAGGCTGGCGCCGCGCAGGGTGCTGGTGCGCTTGTGGGCGGCGGCTGCGGTGCTCATGCGTTGGCCCCCGAGTACTCCTTGCGGCGGGCGATGATCGCCCGGGCCGCGCCGTTGACCAGCAGGGTGATGACGAACAGGACTAGACCGGAGGCGATCAGCGCGTCACGGCCGTCCTCCGTCGCCTCGCTGAACTTGCTGGCGATGTTCTGGGCGAAGGTGCCGCCGCCCGGGTTGAGCAGGCTGGCGTGGATGATGAAGTCCGGGGAGAGCACGGTGGCCACGGCCATCGTCTCGCCGAGCGCGCGGCCGAGGCCGAGCATCGAGGCGGAGATCACACCGGAGCGGCCGAAGGGCAGCACGGCCATGCGGACGACCTCCCAGCGCGTGGCGCCGAGGGCCAGGGCCGCCTCCTCTTGCATCTGCGGGACCTGGCGGAAGACCTCGCGGCTCACGTTGGTGATGATCGGCAGGATCATGATCGCGAGCAGGATGCCGACGGTGAGCATCGAGCGGGGGGCGCCGCCGTCCCAGGAGAAGATGCCGGTCCAGCCGAAGTAGTCGTTCAGCCAGCTGAAGAGGCCGTCCAACTGCGGTACGAGGACCAGCGCGCCCCACAGGCCGTAGACGATGGAGGGCACGGCGGCGAGCAGGTCGATCACGTATGCGATGGGCCCGGACATCTTGCGCGGGGCGTAGTGCGTGAGGAACAGCGCGATGGCGACCGCGATCGGGACCGCGATGACCATGGCGACGACCGAGGAGACCACCGTGCCGAAGGCCAGTACGGCGATACCGAAGACCGGCGGATTGAGGTTGGTGTTCCACTCGAAGGTGGTCAGGAAGTTGCCGTGGTCCTTGCTGATGGCGAGAGACGCACGGTAGGTGAGGAAGACCGCGATCGCGGCCATGATCACCAGCAGCAGGATGCCCGAGCCTCGGGAGAGACCGAGGAAGATCCGGTCTCCGGCTCGGGTGGCACCACGGGCCGCGCGCTTCTGTTCGGCCGGGGTCGGCTGGGGGATGGGGGGAGGTGCTTCTGTGTTGTGTGTAGATATGTCCATCGGGTTCTCCGGTCTGCGGAGCCGTACGCAGGGTGCGGCTCCTGGCGGCGGTGCACCGGACGGTGCGGTCCGGTCCCGCGGGGGGACCGGACCGCACACTCAGGTCAGCTCAGGCCCTCGATGGTGGTGCGGACCTTGGAGATGATCGCGTCGGGGATCGGCGCGTAGCTGTTCTCGGACAGGATCTTCTGACCGTCCTCGCTGGCGATGTAGCGAAGGAATGCCTTGGTGGCGGGCAGGGTGTCCGCCTTGTTGCCCTTGTCGCAGACGATCTCGTAGGTGACCAGGACCATCGGGTAGGCACCGTCGGCCTTGGTGTTGTAGTTCAGCTTCAGCGACAGGTCCTTGCCGGTGCCGACGACCTGGGCGTCCGCGATGGCCTTGGTGGCGTTGTCGACGGAGGCCTCGACCGGGGCGGAGGCGCCCGTGTCGATCTTGACCGTGGACATGTCCTTGGCGTACGACAGCTCGAAGTAGCCGATCGCGCCGGCGGTCTGCTTCACCTGCTGGGCCACACCGGCGGACTGCGGAGCGGACTGGCCACCCGGAGCCTCCCAGGCCTTGCCGCCCTCGTACTTGCCCCAGACCGACGGAGCCGCGGCCTTCAGGTACTTGGTGAAGTTGTCCGTGGTGCCGGACTCGTCCGAGCGGTGGAAGGCCTGGATCTTGGTGGAGGGCAGCTTGGCGCTCGGGTTCAGCTTCTTGATCGCCGGGGCGTCCCAGGTCTTGATCTGGTTGTTGAAGATCTCGGCGATGGTCTTGGCGTCCAGCACCAGGTTGTCGACGCCGGGGAGGTTGTAGCCGAGGGCGATCGGGCCGCCGACCATCGGCAGGTCGATGCCCTGGCCGCCACCGGTGCAGACCTTCTTGGAGGCCGTGACCTCTTCCGGCTTCAGCGCGGAGTCGGAGCCGGCGAAGGCGAGCTGCCCCTGGGTGAACGAGGTCACACCGGCACCGGAACCGCTGGCCTTGTAGTTGATCTGCACGCCACAGGCCTGGCTGAACTGCGCGACCCACGCGTCGATCGCGTTCTTCTGCGCGGAGGAGCCGTCGGCGAGCAGCTGGCCCTTGGCGTCGTCGCACTTGATGGAGCTGGCGTTCGTGGTCGACGACGACGAGGCGCTGCTGCCGCCGTTCTTGCCGCCCGTGTCGTCGGAGCCGCACGCCGTGAGGGCCAGGGCGCCGGAGACCGCGAGAGCACCGAGGGTGAGGGCCCGCCGGTTCATGCGCTGAAGCTTCACTTTCGGGAGTTCCTTCCGAGGAGCCGCCGTCCTGATCGGCGGCGTGCGAAGTGTGGGTGATGTGGACGCGTACTCCAGGGTCGCGCCCGCCATCAGGTAAGGCCGAAATTAGGCAGATCAGGTGAAGCCGCTTATGGCCGTAAGTGAACGAGGGGTGAACCCCTGTGGTCGGTGCGGTTAGGTCACGGAACGCTTACATCGAGGACACGGGGTGGTCCCGGGCGGCACCCACGACGCTCGTAACCCTACGCAACCGACCCGGCCCGCTCATGTTGGAACGGAGCCCAGCGTTCCGCCCCGCTTCGCGGGTCCACCCAGGGGCCACCGGCCCTGGTGAGCATGGCACCGTCTCTGGGCGGCACGGTGAACATGGAGGGCACAGCGAACGCGTACGTGCCGACCGATGTGTGAAGCCGCGCATGCATCGTCACCCGAGAACCGGGCGTCGGCGGGCATTCGAGGGCCGACGGACGGCGGGATTGTGTACAGAAGGGCCGGCGGACAGACAGGGGGGCCGGCTCCGGATGCGGGGCGGCCCCTCGGATGCCGACTACGTCGGGTTCAGCGCGTTCAGGAGCGCGTCGACCAGGTCGCGGTCGCGCGGCTGGGTCAGGCGGTTCCTGGCCGCGGCCGGGGCGAGCCAGAGGATGCGGTCGACCTCGCGGTTCGGGGTGAAGAAGCCGCTCGTCGCCTCGGCCGCCCAGTAGTGGACCTGCTTGGGGCGACCGTTCGCCTCGTAGTGGACGGTGGGCAGGCGTGCGCCGGGCGCCGCGGCATACCCCGTCTCCTCCCGCACCTCCCGCAGCGCACCCGCGAGCGGGTCCTCCCCGCGTTTGAGCTTGCCCTTCGGGTGGGACCAGTCGTCGTACTTCGGCCGGTGGACCAGACAGATCTGCAGTTCGCCGTCGACGGGGGAGCGGCGCCACAGGACACAGCCCGCCGCTCGGATCATGTCGTCGTCGGTCATCGGATGCTCCGGCTCCTTCCTCGTGCCTGCGGCGCGCCCGGGGCGCGCGGTGCCGTCGTACGAGTGCCTGTCGCAGGGGAGCCCGCGGGTGCGGATGTCTCTACGGAGTCCCCACCGTCTGCTTCTGCCACGACTGCTGGAAGGCGAAGCGTGCGGCCTCCACCTCGTGGCGCTGATCGGCGTGCAGCACGCCCAGTGCGTAGGCCGTCGCCGGGGCGATGCGCGGGGTGCGCGCCGCCGCGGCCGCCGCGGCCGCGGCCTCCGAGGCGTCCCGGTGCCGGTTCAGGGCCTGGCCCGCGGCCAGGAGCCGTACGTCGACGGCGGCGTCCTTGCCGTGCAGCACCTCACGGGCGTAGCGGTGCAGCCGCAGCAGCAGCCGGACCTGGTGCCAGGGGCCGTCCTGCGGGTGCGGGGCCGGGTCCGGGGACAGGCCGTGGATCAGGGCCTCTGCGTTGTACGGGTGGCCCGCGACGACCAGCGGCAGCGTGGCCACCGCGTCGCACAGGCGTTCCTCGGCCGCCGCGGCCAGCGGGCGCAGGTCGGCGGTCGCCGCAGCGGGGGACAGCGGTACCTCGCTGGCGAGCACCGCGACGCTGTCCGCCACCGCGTGGAAGCGGCTCGACCCGAGGGCCTGCAGGGCCGCGGAGTGGGCCCGCGTCCGGGCCAGGGTCAGCTGACGCTCCAGCAGGGCGCCTGCCTTCGCCGCGCCGACGGTCAGGTTGCCGCGCTCCGGGACGGCGGGCTGGGTGCGCGGGCCGGTTCCCGTGGGTTCCGCGGCGCCCCCCGCCTGCGCCGGGAAGACCGACGAGCCGGACAGCCGGTGCAGTGCGAGGAGCAGCCGTTCGAGCCGGGCCGCGTACGCGTGCTCGCGGGCCAGCGTCCCCGACAGCCAGGCGAGTTCGGGACGCATCGCCTCCGACCAGTCGGCGTCCAGGAGGGGGCGGAAGGTGTGGAGCGTTCCGCTGATGTGGCGGGCCGAGCGGCGCAGTGCGAGCGCCGCGTCGCCGGAGTCCTCCGTTCCGCCTTCCCCCGGTCTCGCCTCCGCGCGCGCGGGGGTACCCCCGGCGGCACCGGTCTCCCGGTGCTGCCGCAGCGAGCGCAGGAACTCCGTGGCCTGGGCCCGCAGGTAGCCCGCGAGGGCGTCCCCGGACACAGGCCCGGCCGTGGGGTCGGTCGGGGGTTCAAGGTGTTGCTGTGCCACGCCGGCGCCTCCGGGCGTCTATGAGCATCTCCTGGATGTTCCGCAGGGGTTGGCCGTCCTCGTCGGTCGCGTGCCGGGTCCACTCACCGTCCGGACCCAGGTGCCAGGAGGAGGTGGTGTCGGACATTCCCGTCTCCAGGAGCCGGTTGAGGGCCGCCCGGTGCGCCGGGTCGGTGACCCTGACCAGTGCCTCGATGCGGCGGTCGAGGTTGCGGTGCATCATGTCGGCGCTGCCGATCCACACCTCGGGCTCGCCGCCGTTGCCGAAGACGAAGACACGGGAGTGTTCGAGGAAGCGGCCGAGAATGGACCGTACGCGTATGTTCTCGGACAGGCCGGTGACACCGGGGCGCACCGCACAGATGCCGCGCACCCACACGTCGACCGGGACGCCGGCCTGCGACGCCCGATAGAGGGCGTCGATGACCGCTTCGTCCACCATCGAGTTGACCTTGATGCGGACGCACGCGGGCCGGCCGGCCCGGTGGTGTTGGATCTCCTTGTCGATCCGCGAGATCAGGCCGTCGCGCAGGGACTTGGGGGCGACCAGCAGCCGGCGGTAGGTCTCGCGGCGCGAGTAGCCCGAGAGCCTGTTGAAGAGGTCGGACAGGTCGGCGCCGACCTGCTGGTCCGCAGTCAGCAGCCCCAGGTCCTCATACAGACGCGCGGTCTTCGGGTGGTAGTTGCCCGTGCCGACGTGGCTGTAGCGGCGGAGCGTTTCGCCTTCCTGCCGTACGACGAGCGACAGCTTGCAGTGCGTCTTGAGGCCGACGAGCCCGTACACGACATGGCAGCCCGCCTCCTCCAGCTTGCGGGCCCACTTGATGTTGGCCTGCTCGTCGAAGCGGGCCTTGATCTCGACCAGCACGAGGACCTGCTTGCCGGACTCGGCCGCGTCGATGAGCGCGTCGACGATCGGGGAGGTCTCCGACGTGCGGTACAGCGTCTGCTTGATGGCGAGCACGTCCGGGTCGCCGGCCGCCTGCTCCAGGAACGCCTGCACGGAGGTGGAGAAGCTGTCGTACGGGTGGTGGAGCAGGACGTCCCGCTCCCGCAGCGCCGCGAAGATGTCGGGCGCGGACGCCGACTCGACCTCCGAGAGGTCGCGGTGGGTGCCCGCGACGAACTTCGGGTACTTCAGCTCGGGCCGGTCGAGGTTGGCGATGCCGAAGAGGCCCGTGAGGTCCAGGGGCCCGGGCAGCGGGTACACCTCGGCCTCGGAGATCTTCAGCTCGCGGACGAGGAGATCGAGGACGTACCGGTCGATGGACTCCTCGACCTCCAGACGCACCGGGGGCCCGAAGCGGCGCCGCATGAGTTCCTTCTCCAGGGCCTGGAGCAGGTTCTCGGCGTCGTCCTCCTCCACCTCGAGGTCCTCGTTGCGCGTTATCCGGAAGGTGTGGTGCTCCAGGACCTCCATGCCCGGGAACAGCTCCTCCAGGTGCGCTGCGATCACGTCCTCGATGGGGACGTACCGTTGCGCGGAGGCCTCCAGGAAGCGGGAGAGCAGCGGGGGGACCTTGACCCGCGCGAAGTGGCGGTGGCCGGAGACCGGGTTGCGCACGACGACCGCGAGGTTGAGCGAGAGTCCCGAGATGTACGGGAAGGGGTGCGCGGGGTCCACGGCCAGCGGGGTGAGGACCGGGAAGATCTGGTGGCGGAAGAGCGTGAAGAGGCGTGCCTGCTCCTTCTCCGTCAGCTCGCTCCAGCGGACGAGATGGATGCCCTCCTCCGCGAGCGCCGGGGCGACGTCCTCGTGGAAGCACGCCGCGTGCCGGGCCATGAGCTCTCGGGAGCGGGCCCAGATCATCTCCAGTACCTCGCGGGGCTGGAGACCGGATGCCGACCGGGTGGCGACACCGGTGGCGATACGACGCTTCAGACCCGCCACCCGGACCATGAAGAACTCGTCCAGGTTGCTGGCGAAGATCGCCAGGAATTTCGCGCGCTCGAGGAGGGGCGTGTTCGGGTCCTCGGCCAGTTCGAGCACACGCTCGTTGAACTGGAGCCAGCTGCGCTCCCGGTCGAGGAAGCGGCCCTGCGGCAGCTGGGCGCCCTCGGCCACCTCGTACGAGGAGAGATCGGCGTCGATGTCCGGTTCCAGCTCGGAAACCGTCGCGGCCACGGTGTGCGGGCGGTGCGCGGCGATGGACCCCACGGAGGGTTGCTGGTTCTGCATGTTCGCGCGACCCGAGGGCCCTCCATCCTGAGGGGTGGCGGGGGACGGGTGGGCCGGTGCCTGGGCGTTTTGCTGGCTCATAAACCCATTCTTCCGCGCCGACCGGGTGACGGGCGCGTCGGAGGGCCCGGGCGGCAGGGCGAAGGGACGCCCGCGTTCCGCACCGGCCCCGTTGTGCGGGGGCGGTGAGGGCTCTGGCACGGCGGCGTTCATTGGCTGAGCGTCGCAAGCTCGTCTGAATCAATGGTTACGGCGACATGACGTGCGGGATAGCGGGGAGGGGCTCGCGGACGTCTACAGGCGGCGCCGTGGCGTACGAGGGGGCTGGAAGGGAAGCGTGTGCCGTCCGGGTCCGGGTCGCCGTACGGGCGGGCCGCCGAGCCCGCTGAAATTCTTCTCGGAAACGTGAACCGGTCGCGGGAGCTCGTCCGATGAAGGGGCGTGAGGGAAACGAGAAGTGACGGGGAGCTGCTGCGTGCCGCGGCAGACGGGGACCGTCGCGCCTTCGAGGAGCTGTACCGGCGGTATGCGCCGTGGCTCACGGCACGGCTGCGCGGTCGGTGCGCCGACCCGGGAGTCGTGGACGACGTGGTGCAGGAGACGTTCCTGGCGGTCTGGCGCGGCACCGCGCGCTATCACGAGGACGGCGACGTGGCCGGCTGGCTCTGGCGCGTCGGGGCCCGACGGCTGGTGGACGCGCTGCGCGGCGACGGCGCGCGCGGCCGGCTGCGCCAGACGCTGGCCCGGCTGCGGCACCGCCACGAGGCGTCCGCGGAGGAGCGGGTCCTGGCAGGAGTGGAGCACGGCGACCTGGCTGGTGCCCTGACCAGGCTCTCGCCCGAGCTGCGGGCCGTCCTCCAGGCGACGGTGATCGACGGACTGACGACCAGGGAGGCGGCCGTCCTGCTCGGCATTCCCCCCGGCACGGTCAAGACGCGCGCGCAGCGCGCACGGAAGCGGTTGCGGGAGGAGCTGGCATGAGGGACGAGAAGCACGACGGCGCCGGATGGCACGCGGACGCCGACGACCTTCGCGCCTATGCGCGCGGCGAGCTCGAGACCCCCCGGCTGTGGTCCGTCGACACGCACCTGATCGCATGCGCGGCCTGTCGCGAGGCACTGGCCGAGGACGGCGATCCGCTCGTCCTGGACATCGGCTGGGAGCGGCTCGACGCCGAGCTGGACGCCCCGAGGCCCGGCGTCTTCGAGGGACTGCTGACGCGGCTCGGCGTCGCCGATCACACCGCGCGGCTGCTCGCCGCGACACCCGTGCTGCGCGCCTCCTGGCTGGGCGCGGTCCTGCTGGTCCTGGCCATGACCGTGGCCAGCGTGTACACGCAGGATTCGCCCGCGCTCTTCCTCGCCCTGGCCCCGCTGCTGCCGCTGGGAGGCGTCGCACTGTCGTACGGCCCGGCCCTCGACCGCACGTACGAGCTGACGGTCGTCGCCCCGCTGCACGGCTTCCGCCTGCTGATGATCCGGACGGTCGCGGTGCTCGTCGCCGGCCTGGGGCTGAACGGCCTGGCGACGCTGGCCCTCCCCGGCTACGGACTGCGGGCCCTGGCCTGGCTGCTGCCCGCCCTCGCGCTGACCGCCATGGGGCTCGCGCTGACCGCCCGGCTGGGACCGGTCCTCGCCCCGGCCCTGGTCAGCGGCGGCTGGGTCGCCCTGCTGGTGGTGACCCAGGCGACCACCCACGGGACCCCCGCCCCGTTCACGGGCTTGGGCCAGGGCGTGGCGGCGTTGCTCGCCGCGGGCGCAGCCGCCCTGCTGCACCGTCTGCGCGACAGGTTCGACGCCTCTCAGGCGCCCTCCTTCTTCACCGACTTCGCCCACAGGAGCACCTCATGACCACCGCCCCCACCGTCTCGGCCTCCGGCCTGACCTTGCGCTACGGCGGCATGGCCGCTCTGGACGACGTCTCCCTCCGCCTCAGCGAGGGCGTCACCGGCCTGCTCGGGCCCAACGGCGCGGGCAAGACGACTTTGCTGCGGGTGCTCGCCACCGCGCTGCCCGCCGACCGGGGCGCCTTCACCGTCCTGGGCCACGATCCGGGCACGGCCACGGGACGCCAGGAGGTGCGGCGCCGACTGGGATATCTGCCGCAGACTCCGGGTTTCCACCCGGAGTTCACGGCCTTCGCGTTCGTCGACTATGTGGCGATCCTCAAGGAGCTCACGGACCGTGCGGCCCGCCACCTCGAGGTGCGGCGCGTGCTCGAGGCCGTCGACCTTTCCGATGTGCGCGGCAAGCGCATCAAGCGGCTCTCCGGCGGTATGCGCCAGCGCGTCGCCCTCGCCGCGGCACTCGTCGGCGACCCGGGTCTGCTGCTGCTCGACGAACCGACCGTCGGCCTCGATCCCGAACAGCGCATGCGGTTCCGGGAGTTGATCTCCGAGGCGGGCGAGGGCCGGACAGTGCTGCTGTCCACCCATCAGACCGAGGACGTGGCCATGCTCTGCCACCGTGTGATCGTCATGGCCCGTGGCGGCGTCCGTTTCGAGGGCACCCCGGCCGAGCTGACGGCAAGGGCGGCGGGCCGAGTCTGGAGCAGTACGGAACGCGACCCGGCCGCCCGCGCCGGCTGGCGCACCGGCCTGGGCACGTTCCGCAACGTCGGCGACCCGCCGGAGGGCGCCGACCTCCTCGAACCCACACTGGAGGACGGCTACTTGCTCGTCCTGGACGGAGAGCCCGCGGAGGTGGCGTCCGTATGAGCACGGTCATCGACAAGGCCCCGGTGGTCCCCGCTCCCGTGCGGACAGGCCGCCACTCGGCCTCCGCCGTTCTCGCCCTCGCCCGCTTCGAGGCCCGAGAACTGCTGCTGACGATCCCGGTGTTCGTGTTCTTCACGCTCTACATAGGCGCCACTGTCTGGACGTTGTTCTTCTCCCGTGGCGGCATGGACGACTTCCCGATCCTTCAGGACACGGACCGTGCCACCCAGTCCGGCACTCTGTTCCTCGGTATCGCCGTCCTCATGTGTGTGAACGTCGCCGCGCTGCGCTCTCGGCGCCACGGCACGGACCGGCACTTCGACGTCCTGGTCATAGAGCCCTGGCGGCGTACGGTGGCGCACGTGCTGTCCGTGGTGCCGTTCGCGGCGGTCACCGCACTGGTCGCCGCCGTCGAGTTCGGCTGGGCGGCGCTGAGGCCGGGCGCGGTCGGCCACGGATCGATGGCCGAGCTGGCGGTGGGGCCCCTTGTGGTGCTCCTGTCCGGAGTCCTGGGGGTGCTCATCGCGCGGCTGTACCCCAGTGTGGCCGGCGGTCCGCTCTTCGTGGTCGTGGGGTTCGCCACGCTCATGGTCACCTCAGCTGTCACAGGAGGGCGGGTGCACTGGTTGAACTGGCTGCACCCGGTCGTCTCCGAGGACGGCGCTCCGCCGATCCCCTCTGACGCCCTGGGCCGCCCGGCCGCCTGGCATGCCCTGTATCTGGCGGGCCTCACCGCACTGCTGCTGTGTGTGGCTGTCCTGTTGAGCAGGGGGCGGACACGGATGCTGAAGGCGCTGACGGTGGTCGCGCTCGGCGCCACCGTCGCGGGGATCGCCGGACAGTCCCCGAGCCATGAGGCAGCCCTGACCGCGGCCCGCGCGAAGCTCAGCCGTACGCCGGACACGTTCCAGTCCTGTGCGACGCACGGCCGATCGACCTACTGCTCCTTCCCTGAGTGGACCGCCTGGCGGGACGACTGGGCGCGGGTGGTCGATCGGGTCCTGGATCTTGCGGGCGGCGGTGCCGAAGGGGCGCGGCTGACGATCCGGCAGCGGATACCGGTTCTCTATGACCTGGACAGCGACTCCGCCATCGAGCCCCTGCACACACCGGGCGAGGTCACGGTCGGTACGCGCTGGGGCGGCAACCGCGTTCCCGAGTTCGCCGTCGGAGTCGCGTCGGTCCTCGTCGCCGGTGACGAGCAGGCGGTATCCGGTATGTGCGACGCCCGTGTGGTGACCGTGACGTGGCTGGCGCTGGCCGCGCAGGACCACCCGATGACCGCGTTCCGCGACGTCCGGGTGGACGACAGCATCAGTGGCTCCGCCGTCTCCCTGACCCCCACGGAACCGCTCTCCATGAGTGCCGAGCAGACCCGGATCGTTCGGGAACTGCTGAAGCGCCCGCACTACAGCGTCACGGCCAGGGTGAAGGCCCACTGGACGGAGCTGACGTCCCCGAAGACGTCGGTGGCGCGGGCTGCGGAGCTGCTCGGGGTGCAGTCGGCGAAGGGTGCCGACAAGGGGAAGTCGTGCCAGGAGTAGCAGAGAGGTACGCGGGGGTGCGTGCCCTTCTTCCGCCGGTGTGGCGCACCCTTCCCTGGCGGATCCTCGAGGTGGCGTGCGGGCTGGGCCTGGCTCTCGCCGGGGTCACTCGGCTGACGCCCGGCGGGTTCGACACCGCGTTCGTCCTCGTTCTTCTGAGGTCCGCCGCGGTCGCCTTCGCCCTGGGCCTGGCGTTCCTGCTGGACGACCCGGCACGGGGGATCACCGCGGCGGTGCCGGTCCGACGGGCGGTGCGGACGGGACTGCGGCTGGCGCTCGCCGCCCCGCTCGCCGCTCTGGCCTGGACGGCGGCTCTGCTCCTTGTCCCGGGGGAGATACGGCCCCCGGCCGGGGAGGTGACCCTGGAGGCGGCGGCGCTCGCGGCCCTGGCGCTCACCGGTGCGGTGGCAGCCGTGCGGTTCAGCGACGAGCCGCAGCCGGGAGCGGGCGTGGCGATGACGCTCCTGGTGGGCACGGTACTCACGGTGCTGCTGCCCGAGCGATGGGCCCTGTTCGTCGGGGTGGACGCGCCCGGCTGGGCAGCGGCCCATCAGCGGTGGGCGGCGCTTCTGCTGCTCACCCTGCCGCTCGGCGCGGCGCTTCTGCCCGAGCCGATACGCCGGTGTCCGGCGCTGGTCCGGGCCTACCGCTGACGCTGCCGGTCGGCCGAGGTCACCCGTTTCTCACGTCTCGGTGCGGTACATCAGATCCGTCTCGTGGGTCACGAAGCCGAGCCGCTCGTAAACGACGAGCGCGGCTGTGTTGTCGGCGTCGACGTACAGCATCGCGGTCGGGAGGGCCTGGGCGGCGAGGTGCCGCAGTCCGATCGTGGTGAGGGCGCGTCCGAGGCCGCCGCCCTGGGCGCCGGGGCGGACGCCGAGGACGTACACCTCGCCGAGCTGCTCCTCCGCGTGGACCTTGGTCCAGTGGAAGCCGAGCAGTTCGGGGCCCTGCTCGCCCTCGCGCTCGGCGAGGAAGAAGCCCTGGGGGTCGAACCACGGCTCGGCCTTGCGGTCGTCGAGGTCGCGCTGGGTGAGGGAGCCCTGCTCGGGGTGATGGGCGAAGGCCTCCGCGTTGACGGTGAGCCAGGCAGCGTCGTCCTGGCCGGGCACGAAGGTGCGCACGGTGACGCCCTCGGGCAGCTTCGGCTCGGGCAGGTCGAGGTCGGTCAACGAACGGCGCAGCTGGCGCAGTTCGCGGAAGAGAGTGAGGCCGAGGACCTGGGCGAGGTGCCGGGCCGCGGAGTGACCGCCGTGGGCCCATACCCGCAGCCGCTTGCCGGAGGCGGCAAGGAGCGCGGAGCCGAGCGCGCGGCCGTGCCCATGGCCGCGGTACGCGGGGTGCACCACCAGCTCGGCGGCCGGGGCCTCCACCGGGTCGGTGTCCTCCAGCTGCGCGTAACCGACGAGCGTGCCGTCGACCGAGAGCAGGAGGTGGGACACGCCTTCCCGCTCGCCGCCGCGCAACTGCAGCCGCCCCTGTTCGGACACGGCCTGCTGACCGTCGACCCGGGCGGCCTCGGCGAGCAGCGCGAGCACGGCCTCGGACTGATCGGGGGAAAGCGCGGTGACGGTCTCGATGGAACGGGGCAGTGCCGGGCGGGCGGTGTCGTCGCTGGTCATGGGTACGAGGGTAAGGGGAGGACCGGGGAAAGGGGAGGCAAAGGCAATGCGCTTGTAACCCTGAACCCCCTGTTGCGCTACGCGCGTTGACCCTAGGCTGCGCGAACGGCCTTCTTGGCACGCTCTTTACACAACGCGCGCAGGCAGTCCGGCCGTCGCACACCCGGGAGGACTGCGCGCTCTTCACAGAGGGGGGCATATGCCGTCGATAAACCGGCGCAGACGTCTTCACCGCATCCTCGGGGCCGCCGCGGGCCTGGCCACCGTCGGGGCCCTGGTGGCGGCGCTGCCGGCCGAAGCCCATGGGAGCGGTCACGGGTACCCCGGCCGCTACCAGGACGTTCAACTGCTGTCCTTCAACGACCTGCACGGCAACCTCGAGCCGCCGACCGGTTCCTCGGGGCGGGTCACCGAGCAGGAGGAGGACGGCACCACCAAGACCATCGACGCGGGTGGCGCCGAGTACCTCGCCACGCATCTGCGGCAGGCACGCCAGGGCAACCAGTACTCCATCACGGCCGCCGCGGGTGACATGGTCGGTGCCTCCCCGCTGATCTCGGGGCTGTTCCACGACGAGCCGACCATCGACGCGCTCAACAAGCTCGACCTGGACGTCACCAGCGTCGGCAACCACGAGTTCGACGAGGGCGCCAGGGAACTGGCCCGGCTGCAGAACGGCGGCTGTCACCCCACAGACGGCTGCTACGACGACAGCGAGGAGTTCCAGGGGGCGAACTTCCCCTATCTGGCCGCGAACGTGACGGACGAGACGACCGACAAGCCGATCCTGAAGCCCTACTGGGTGTGGAAGAAGAACGGCGTCAAGGTCGGCTTCATCGGCGTGACGCTGGAGGGCACCCCGAACATCGTCTCCGCGGAGGGTGTCAAGGGCCTGAAGTTCGGCGACGAGGTGGAGACGATCAACAAGTACGCCAAGGTGCTCCAGGGGCAGGGCGTCCAGTCGATCGTCGCCCTGATCCACGAGGGCGGGGCGCCCGCGTCGAGCGCGTACAACTACGACTGCGACAGCCCGGGCGCGGGCGACGGCATCTCCGGTCCGATCGTCGACATCGCCAAGCACGTCACCCCGGCCGTGGACGCCTTGGTCACCGGTCACACCCATCAGGCCTACGTGTGCACGATCGACGACCCGGCAGGCCGTCCTCGCATGGTGACGTCGGCGGCCTCGTTCGGCCGTCTGTACACGGACACCACTCTGACGTACGACCGCTGGACCGGCGACATCGCCCGTACGGCCGTCACGTCCGCGAACCACGTGGTCACCCGTGACGTCGCCAAGGCGGCCGACATGGCGGACCTGATCACCAAGTGGAAGACGCGGGCCGCGCCCGTCGCCTCCCGGCCCATCGGTCACATCGCGGGCGATATCGGCAACAGCGGTACCGAGTCCCCGCTCGGCGATCTGATCGCGGACGCGCAGCTCGCCTACGCCAAGACCCTCGACGCCGGGGCGGACCTCGCGCTGATGAACCCCGGCGGCATCCGCGCGCCCCTCACCTACACGGCGAGCGGCGGTGAGGGAGACGGTGTGGTGACGTACGGGGAGGCGTACGCGGTCCAGCCGTTCGCCAACACCGTGAACCTGATCGACCTGACCGGAGCCCAGCTGATCGCCGCGCTGCAGCAGCAGGTCAGCGGCGCCAACGAGGCCTCGCCGATGATCCTGCAGGTGTCCGGCGGCCTGACCTACACGCTGGACATGACGAAGTCGGGCGCCGCGCGCGTGGTCGTGGACTCCGTGAAGCTGGGCGGCACGGCGATCGACCCGGCCGCCACGTACCGGGTCGCGCTCAACTCCTTCCTCGCGGGCGGCGGCGACGGCTTCGCGGAACTCGGCAAGGGTGCGAACGTACTGGTCGGCGGCGACGACCTGGCGGCCCTCGAGGCATACCTGACGGCCAACTCGTCGGCCGCGGCGCCGTATCCGGTGCCGGCGGCGAACCGGATCACGGTCGTGCGGTGATCGGCGAGCGGTGATCGAAGGCCCGTCCCTGTCCCTTGACAGGGGCGGGCCGTTTTCACATTCTGGCAATTACCTCGGTAAATTCCAGGTGAGGCACGTAATAAATTCTATGTGAGTGCCGGTCCGGTTCCACGGATCGCCTGAAAATTGATTCAGGTGCATTTCATCGAGGTCTCAGCGGAATTGGCTTTTTCCGGCTCGCGGGTCCCGTAATGTTTTCCATGTCGAAAGCGAACGGCGCTTAGGCAAAGGGAATCCACCCGCAAGCAGACAAGGAGAAGCCCATGAGCTTCCACAAGATCATCCCGGTCAAGAAGCACCGTAAGCCCGCCCCGGCGCCCAAGAAGCCGACTCCGAAGAAGCCCGCGCCGAAGCGCCCGGTCGGCCACAAGAGCCACGGTTGAGTCGTAACCGCAGGGCCTTAGGGCCGCTACGCCGAGCCTGAATTCATCGCACAGCAGAAAGAGAAATTCCCATGAGCTTCCGCAAGATCGCCCCCATCAAGAAGGCCGAGAAGCCGGCTCCGAAGAAGCCCGCCCCCAAGAAGCCGGCCCCGAAGAAGCACGGGCGCTGCCGCCCGGTCGGCCACCAGGGCTGACGCTTCGCCACGAGGCGGGGTCACCGGAACACCTCCGGGGCCCCGCCTCGGCCGTGACACGACACCCCGACGAGTCGCAGAGGAGCTGAAGCCGATATGCGTGACATCAAGGACGCCTTCGCCCGGTTCTGGCCGCTGACACGCGGCGACCGCAAGTGGCTGGCGCTGATCATCGTATGCGTGATCGTGTCCGCGCTCGCCGAGACCGCGTCGATCCTGCTCTTCGCGCAGCTCACCGACCACGCGCTGAAGGCGGGTTCGCTCTCCGCCTTCTGGGGGCCGGCCGGAGCCTGGCTGGTCGCCGCCGCGCTGGGCGCGCTCGTCGGCTACCTGGGAAACTCGCTCGCCACCTGGACGGCGGAGAGATTCGTCCTGCGTCTGCGGGCGAACGTCTTTCGCCATGTGCAGGACCTGCCGCCGCATTTCTTCCAGCGGCATCGCCAGGGTGACCTGGTGGAACGCCTGACCGGCGACGTCGAGGCCATCGAGCAGATGGTCGTGTCGGGGGTCGTCGGCACCATCGCCGCCGCCTTCTCCGCGGTCTTCTACGCGGCCGCGGCGTTCTGGCTGCGGTGGGACCTGGCCCTCGCCACGTTCCTGCTGGCCCCGCTGTTCCTCTTCACGGCGCGTCGCTTCTCCGGCCGGATCAAGCAGGCGTCCCGGGACGAGCGGACCGCCGACGGAGCGATCACCTCGGTCGTCGAGGAGTCCCTCGGCAACGTCCTCCTCACCCAGGCGTACAACCGCAGGCAGGCGGAGGAGAAGCGCCTAGAGCGCGAGGCGCGCGCCTGGATGCGGGCGTCCGTGCGGGGTGCGCGGGCGAGCGAGATGTACGAACAGTTCGTCGAGGTCGTCGAGACGCTGTGCGTCCTCGCGGTGATCGGGCTCGGTGCGTGGGAGATCTCCCAGGACCGTATGACTCTGGGCCAGTTGCTGGCCTTCGCCGCCTTCCTCGGCTACCTCTACCCGCCGATCCGCAACCTCGGCCGGCTGGGGCTGACCTTCACCGCCGCCACGGCGGGCGCGGAGCGCCTGAACGAGATCCTGGACGCCAGGCCCGCGGTGACCGACCCTGCTCAACCGGCCGCCCCGTGGCCGGTGCGCGGCTGGGTGAGCCTCCACGGCGCGTCCTTCCGTTACCCGGGCACGGAGCGCGCGTCCTTGGAGGACGTCACATTCACCGCGGGTCCCGGCGAGCTGATCCTGGTCACCGGCCCGAGCGGCGCCGGCAAGTCCACGCTCTCCAAGCTCCTCACGCGCTTCTACGACCCCACGGCGGGCGTGATCTGCCTGGACGGCGTGCCCCTGGGGGACCTGGCGCTGGAGTTCCTGCGCGACAACGTGACCCTGCTGCCGCAGGAGACCTTGATCCTCAGCGGCACGATCCGGGAGAACATCGAGGCCGGCCGCCCCGGTGCGAGTGACGAGGAGATCGAACGGGCGGCACGGCACGCGGCGGCGCACGACTTCATCACCGCGCTCCCGAACGGCTATGACATGGAGATCGCCCCGGGAACGGCGGCACTGTCCGGCGGCCAGCTCCAGCGCATCGCCATCGCCCGCGCGATGCTCCGCCCGTCTCCGGTCCTGGTCCTGGACGAACCGACGGCCGGCCTGGACGCCTTGGCCGCACGCCGCGTCGTGCAGCCATTGCGCCGCCTGATGACGGGGCGCACGACGATCATGATCACCCATGATCTGAGCCTGGCGGCGGACGCGGACCGCATCCTGGTGGTGGAGTCCGGCCGGCTGGTGGAGGCGGGCACGCACGCGCAGCTGCTGGCGCGGCAAGGGACGTACGCGAGGCTTGCGGCGCCGCTGCCGGAGACGGTGACGGGCGGGTCGGCGGACGACACGCTGATCCTCCGCGTGTGAGCCGCTCGTCTCACTTGCCGCGCAGGCTGTACCCGAGCCCGCGGACGGTGTGCAGGACCCGGGCCCGCCCGTGCCGCTCCAACTTCCGCCGCAGATACATGACGTACACGTCGAGGGTGTTGGAGGTCGGCTCGAAGTCGAAGCCCCAGACGTCTTTGAGGATCTGGGCGCGACCGAGCACCTTGCCGGGGTGTCGGAGGAGGTACTCCAGCAGGGTGTACTCGGTCTTGGTGAGGTCGAGGACCTGTCCGGCCCTGGTGACGGTACGGGTGCGCCGGTCCATCAGGAGGTCCTCGAAGGACAGCAGGTCGTCCGGGACGGCGCGGCGGTCGGGCCGCTGGGGACTGCGCCGCAGCAGGGCGCGCACGCGCGCGAGAAGCTCCTCGACGGCGAACGGCTTCATCAGATAGTCGTCGGCGCCGTTGTCGAGGGCGACGATTCGGTCGCCGACGGCGTCGCGGCCGGTGAGCATGAGGATGGGGACGGTGGAGCCGGAGGCCCGGATCCGCCGGGTCGCGGCGAGACCGTCCAGACGGGGCATGATCACGTCCATCAACACGAGGTCGGGTCGCTGCTCGGCCTCGCCCACGATGTCGAGGGCCGTACGCCCGTCCTCCGCGAGGACGGTCTCGTACCCCTCGAACCTGAGCACCCGGTCGAGCCCTTCACGTACGGCCGGGTCGTCATCGGCCAACAGGATCTTCCGCGTCATCACTCCAACGTGTTACGGGCTTCTGTGCGGAGCCTTGGAGGGGAGTGTGCGGAGGCTGGGGAGTGGGGCTGTGGGGCTCAGCGCCAGGGTCGGGAAGGGTTGCTCGTCACCGGCGAGTCCGGTCGTCAAGGCACGTCCGGGCGCGACCTCGCCCCTCATGAGCGATCTCCGCGACGGGGACTATCCGAGTTCCTGCCGTGCCGTCGTCGGCGGCGGGGTGGGCGCGCCCGGCAGCCGTACCGTCGCCACCGTGCCGCCGCCCCCCGCAGGCGTCAGGGACACCTCGCCGCCCACCTGCTGGACCGTGCGGGCGACGATCGACAGGCCGAGGCCGGAGCCGGGCAGCGCCCTCGCGCTCGGGGAGCGCCAGAAGCGGTCGAAGACATGAGGCAGTTCCTCGTCCGCGATGCCGGGGCCGTGGTCGCGGACCGTCAGGACACCCTCCGTCAGCGAGATCTCGATCGAGCCGCCCTCGGGGCTGAACTTCACCGCGTTGTCGAGGATGTTCACCATCGCCCGCTCCAGCGTGGACGGCTCCGCCCGTACGTACCACGGCTTGAGGTCCGCCGTGATCGTCAGCTCGGGGCCGCGCAGCCGGGCCCGGTGCAGCGCGGACTCGACGATGTCCTGCCACTCCACCACCTGGGTCTTGCCGGTGTGCTGGCCCTTCTCCGGCCGTGACAGCTCCTGCAGGTCGCCGATGAGCGAGGCCAGCTCCGTCATCTGGGCCTTCACCGAGGCGAGCAGCGCCTTGCGGTCCTCTGCGGGGATCGGGCGACCCGTCTCCTCACTGCGGGTGAGGAGTTCGATGTTCGTACGCAGCGACGTGAGCGGCGTACGCAACTCGTGGCCCGCGTCCGCGATGAGCTGTTGCTGCAGGTCGCGGGAGTTGGCCAGGGCGGACGTCATCGAGTTGAAGGAGCGGGAGAGACGGGCGATCTCGTCCTCGCTGTGTCCCTCCACCGGGATGCGGGTGGTCAGGTCCTCGGTGCGGGCGATGTGTTCGACCGCTTCCGTGAGCTTGTCGACGGGTCGCAGGCCCGCACGGGCCACGGCCAGGCCGAGCGCGCCGGCGCCCACGACTCCGATGCCGGAGACGGCCAGCAGGATCAGGGCCAGGTCGTTGAGCGTCTTGTCGGTGTCCTTGAGGGGGTACGCCACGAGCAGGGCGTAGTCGGGGTACAGCTGTGGACCCGCCGGGCCGTCGATCAACAGGGGCGTCGTCAACACCCGGACCGGGTTGCCCTTGCTGTCGGTGCTGTTGTGGAGGACGCCCCGAGTCGGGTTCTTGGCGATGTCGGTGTCGCTGCTCGTGACCGTGACAAGGCCTGCCGAGTTCGAGTAGACACAGACCCCGCCCGTCGTACTGACCACCTGTGTGTAGTAGGTGTCGGGCTGGGGGCCGCGGTCGTCCTGCGGGGAGGGCGTGGTGGTGCACGAGCTGAGGACGTTCGCCAGCCCCCCCGGCCGGACCGGCCCGCTGCCGTTCTTCAGGCTGCTGTCCAGCTGTGAGTACAGCTTGCCCTGCACGATGAACCAGCAGCTCACCGACACCGCCGCCACCCCGAACGCCACCGCCGCGGCCACCAGCAGGGCCAGCCGGGAGCGGAGCGGGAGGGAGCGGAACCGCTTGATCACTCGGCGCCGCCCTGTCGCAGGACGTAGCCCACGCCGCGGACCGTGTGCACGAGGCGCGGCTCGCCGCCCGCCTCCGTCTTGCGCCGCAGGTACATCACGTACACGTCGAGCGAGTTCGACGACGGCTCGAAGTCGAAGCCCCAGACGGCCTTGAGGATCTGCTCGCGGGTCAGTACCTGGCGCGGATGGGCCATGAACATCTCCAGGAGCGTGAATTCGGTCCGGGTCAGCTCCACCGGGCGCCCGCCCCGCGTGACCTCGCGCGTCGCCAGGTCCATGCGCAGATCGGCGAACGTCAGCGCCTCGTCCTCCGGCGCGCCGACCGCCGTGGCCGCGTACGAACTGCGGCGCAGCAGGGCGCGGATGCGGGCGAACAGCTCGTCCAGTTCGAAGGGCTTGACCAGGTAGTCGTCGGCCCCGGCGTCGAGGCCGGTGACACGGTCGCCGACCGTGTCACGGGCCGTGAGCATGAGGATGGGCGTGGTGGTGCCCGCTCCGCGCATCCTGCGCGCGGCGGTGAGACCGTCCATGCGCGGCATCTGGATGTCCAGGACGACCAGGTCGGGCTGGTAGGCCGTCGCCTTCTCCAGCGCGTCCGCGCCGTCCACAGCGACCTCGGTGTCGTAGCCCTCGAAGGCGAGGCTGCGCTGGAGTGCTTCACGCACCGCCGGTTCGTCGTCGACGATCAGGATGCGCTGGGGTTCACGGTCGCCTTCGGCGGGGCTCATGGGTGTGGAGTTCCTAGAGGTGCGATGGGACGGAGCTGAACGCATTCAGCCTCGCACGTTTCCCGGCAGGGACGGAAAGGACGGCTCGGGCTTGTCTGCCGGGGACTTCCGGGCCGTCCGGCGTACGGCTCAGCCCAGCACCGCGGTGAGCCGGTTCAGCGGCACCTTGCGGCGGTGGGGCCGTGCGGCACTGGTGCGCAGGCCCATCAGTTGCGGGACCGCCACTTCCGGTACCCGGAACTCGCGTGCCGGGAGTTCGAAGGTCTCCGGCTCCCGCGTCGCAGGTGCGTGGAGTTCGTACGCCACTGCGAGGGCCAGGGCGACCTTGGCGGGGCCGACGGGGGCGGTCGCCTCGTGCAGAACCTGCTTGATCATGTCGTACTCCTTACCGATCGCCCGGCGGGACGCAGGCTCAGCTCTGGGAGCCGGAGCGCAGCTTCGCCAGGTCGGACTTGACGGTGTTGATCGGGATGGCGAAGCCGAGGCCCACGCTGCCGGCGCTCGACGAGGTCGAGTCGGAAGTGGCCGAGTACATCGCCGAGTTGATGCCGATGATGTTGCCGTTCATGTCGATGAGGGCGCCGCCGGAGTTGCCCGGGTTCAGGGACGCGTCCGTCTGGATCGCCTTGTACGTCGTCGTCGACGAGCCCGTGTCGCCGTTGAACTGCCGGCCGCCGAACTCGAACGGCCACTGGCCGTTGCCCTGACCCTGCCCCTGGTTCTCGTCGGTCGAGACGGTGACGTCGCGGTTGAGGGCGGAGACGATGCCGCTGGTGACCGTGCCGGTCAGGCCCTCGGGGGAGCCGATCGCGACCACCTGATCGCCGACCTGGATGCCGTCGGAGTTGCCGAGGGTGGCGGTCTTCAGGCCGGAGGCGCCCTCCAGCTTGATCAGCGCCAGGTCCTTCTTGCTGTCGGTGCCGACGACCTGCGCGGTGTACGACTTGCCGTTGCTGGTCGTCGCCTTGATCGAGGAGGCGCCGGAGACGACGTGGTTGTTGGTGAGGATCTCGCCGTTGCTGGTGATGACCACGCCGGAACCGGTCGACTCGCCGGCGTTCGAGGTGGCGCGGATCTCCACGATGCTCGGGCTGACCGCGGCGGCCACTCCGGCCACCGTGCCCTTCTTGCTCGAGGGCACCACGGTGGTGCTGGTGGAGCTGGAGGAGACCGTGTTCTTGCCGGTCAGCTCCTGGAAGCCGTAGGCCGTGCCGCCTCCTACGGCCGCTGCGACGATCGCCACGGCGGCGAGGAGGGCGAGCGGGCTCTTGGCGCGCTTCTTCGGCCCGGGCTCGGCGGGGACCGCCGTGAAGAGAGCCGTACCGCCGCCGTCGCCGCCGTGACCCGAGGCAGCCGTGGCGGCCGGCTGACCCGGCCACACCCTGGTCCCCGGCTCGACGGTCACCGGCTGGGCCGGCTCGTACGCCGGCGGGGGCGGCCACTCGGGGTTCACGGGGGTGGAGGCGTGCTGCTGCTGGGGGTACGCGAACTGGTGCCCGTCACCCTCGGGGTGCTCGTACTCGCCGCTGCGGCGGAAGCTCTCGGTCATGTAATAGAGAGTGTCCCTGGATCATGAGAGCCAGCTGAGTCGTCCCTGAGAAGCCCGACAGAACCGCGTATGCCCGATATAAAGGCGCCTCGGAGCAGGTCGGCCCCGAAACGAGGGGTCGTGCGGGTGAGGCTCGTGACCCCGTGGGCCGAGGAAACACGGGGTGTCCGTCAGGTGTGAAAAAGAAGGGCGGCGGACGAATACTTGTCTGACACCTGTCAGGCGCGTGTGCAGAGGGACTCCTGCGGCCTACGGTCACGGCGACCGGAAGGGGGCTCCGCGGTTTCGCCCGACTGTACGGCGTGGCTTCGCGCGCGCTGCGTCGGGCCGGTGTGTCGTATGCCCTTCCCGGGCCCTGTCTACGACATCACCCCAGGAGCCCCGAGTGATACGTGCCCTGCGCGGCCGCTGGAGACGCCCTGCCACAGCGCTTCCCGCGGCCGCCCTCGCGCTGGCCCTGACCTGCGCCGGCGCTCTGGCGGCCCAGTCGGCGGCCGCCGCGGACGGACTGCCGGAGCCGGGAGTCCTCCAGCAGCGGACCGCCGCCCCGCAGCCCACCGCCTCCGCCAAGGAACTGCGCGACCGACTGCTCGACGCCGCCAGGAAGCAGGCGGCCCGGAACAAGGGGCAGAAGCAGCAGGCGGCCACCGAGGCACCTGCCGCCACCGCCGGGTCGAACAAGGTGTCTCCGTTCATCATCGGCGGCACCCAGACGACGATCGCCTCGGCGCCCTGGATGGTTCAGCTCGGCTACTACGACGCCGCGGCCGGCGAGGGCTACTTCTGCGGCGGCACTCTGGTCGCCCCGAACAAGGTCCTCACCGCCGCGCACTGTGTCGCGGGTCTGAACTGGGTCAAGAACGGCTCGGTACTGGCCGGTGCCACCGCTCTCGACGACTACAGCTCCGGAACCGTCGCGGGTGTCATGCGCCAGTGGACCCACCAGCACTACAACCCCGACACCACCCAGAACGACATCGCCGTCCTCACCCTCGACCGCCCGCTGGAGCAGCCGTGGCTGCGCCTCGCGGCCTCGAACGACAGCACGCTGTACCGGCCGGGCACCAGTGCCACGGTGTACGGCTGGGGCCTGACCTACGACTGCGGCACAGCGCCCCGCAGCGACAGCGCGAGCTCCGGGCTCAGTCCTCGCATCCGCAGGAACGGCGTACGACCAGGCGCGAAGGGAACAGCTTCAGCCGCTCGCGCCGGGAGCCGGCGACCCGGAGCCCGTCGTCCAGCACCAGGTCGACGGCCGCGCGGGCCATCCCGGACCGGTCCGAGGCGACGGTCGTCAGCGGCGGGTCGGTGAGCGCGGCTTCCTTGACGTCGTCGAAGCCTGCCACGGCCAGCTCGCCCGGCACGTCGATGCGCAGCTCGCGCGCCGCGCGCAGCACGCCGATCGCCTGGTCGTCGGTGGAGCAGAAGATCGCCGGCGGACGGTTCGGGCCGGACAGCAGCTCCAGGCCGACCTGGTAGGCGTCGTAACGGTTGTAGGGCGCCTCGAAGAGCCGGCCCTCCGTGGAGATCCCGGCCTCCTGCATGGCGCGCCGCCAGCCCTCGACGTGGTCGGAGACCGGGTCGCCGACCGCCGGGGTCTGAGCGGTGCCGCCCATACAGGCGACGTACTCGTAGCCGTGCTCCAGGAGGTGGCGGACGGCGAGCTGGGCGCCGCCGAGGTCGTCGGTGACGACCGCGACGTCGTCGATCGCCTCGGGCCGCTCGTGCAGCAGCACCACCCGGGCGTCCCACGCCTCGATCTCGGCGGCGGCGTGGTCGTTGAGCGCGTGGCTGACCAGGATCAGCCCGGAGACGCGCATACCGAGGAAGGCGCGCAGATAGTGGACCTCGCGCTCGGCCACGTAGTCGGTGTTGCCGACGAGCACCATCTTGCCGCGCTCGGCGGCGGCCTGTTCGACCGCGTGCGTCATCTCGCCGAAGAACGGCTGACGCGCGTCCGGCACGATCATGCCTATGAGGTCCGTGCGCCGCGACGCCATGGCCTGGGCGACCCGGTCGGGCCGGTATCCCAGTTCCTTGATCGCGGCGAGGACGCGCTCGCGCGTGGCCGGGGCGACCGGCCGGGGTCCGTTGTTGATGACATAGCTGACGACGGCGGTGGAAGTTCCCGCCAGCCGTGCCACATCGTCCCGAGTCACCTTGGCCACGCGCGGAGTCTACGCGGATGGACCGCCTCTGGGCAGGGCGTACGCCTTTCTATGCCTCAGCCGTGACCTCGGCCGCGGACACAGTGGCCGTCTCGCCCGCATCCTCCGGCTTCGGCTGGGCCGCTTTGGCCTTCGCCTCGTCCGTGGACCGGTCCGCCTTCTCCGGGGTGACGAAGCGGTAACCGACGTTCCGGACGGTGCCGATCAGCGACTCGTGCTCGGGTCCGAGCTTGGCCCGCAGCCGTCGTACGTGGACGTCGACCGTGCGTGTGCCGCCGAAGTAGTCGTAGCCCCATACCTCCTGCAGCAGCTGGGCGCGGGTGAAGACGCGGCCCGGGTGCTGGGCGAGGTACTTCAGGAGCTCGAACTCCTTGAAGGTGAGGTCGAGGACGCGGCCCTTGAGCTTGGCGCTGTAGGTCGCCTCGTCGACGGACAGGTCGCCGTTGCGGATCTCCATGGGGGAGTCGTCGTTGACGATCTGCTGGCGGCCCATGGCGAGGCGCAGCCGGGCCTCCACCTCGGCGGGACCCGCGGTGTCCAGCAGGACGTCGTCGGTGCCCCAGTCGGCGGTGACGGCGGCCAGGCCGCCCTCGGTGACGACGAGGACCAGCGGGCAGCCGGGGCCGGTGGACCGCAGCAGCTGGCACAGGCTGCGCACCTGCGGAAGATCCCGGCGTCCGTCGATCAGGATGACGTCGGCACCCGGGGTGTCGACGAGAGCGGGGCCTTCCGCCGGGGCCACTCGCACGTTGTGCAGGAGCAGGCCGAGAGCGGGAAGCACCTCCGTCGACGGCTGAAGAGCATTGGTCAGGAGCAGCAGAGAACTCATCGTGCCCCACCCGCCTTGGTCGTCATACGTTCGTGCACGGTTCGCTCGCCCATAACGTCGGTTCCTCCTCGGTCCCTGCGAGGACGTTTGCGGCACTGCTTTGTACGGTGCGAATCCCGTGCCCCTGAGATCCGCTATGCGTCCGACGGCCCGTACACCTGCGGTTTCCCGCTTCGTATACAACGCTTCCGAAAGCACAAAAGGACCCGGGGGCTACGCTGCCCGAGTCCTCTGCCCAGCAGAATAGCCCACATGAGCACTGGTTCGGCAGGTCATATGGCACGATCCACGGTTCGTCCGAACTCTGAGACGGCGCGTCGTGGGCCTTTACGGACGTTTCTGCGCACGGTCGACGCCGTGACGATCGACGCTGCATACGATCCGGGGTCCGTTGTATACGGCACCGGACGTGCACCTTCCGGCCATCTCGAGGATCTCGCGATCGTGGTCGCGCACGGCTTCACGGGTGATCTGGAGCGGCCCCATGTCCGCCGGGTGGCGGGCGTTCTCTCCCGGTTCGGTGCGGTGGTGACGTTCTCCTTCCGGGGCCACGGCGCGTCGGGGGGAAGGTCGACGGTCGGCGACCGCGAGGTGTACGACCTGGCCGCCGCCGTGCGGTGGGCGCGCGAGCTGGGGCACAGGCGCGTGGCCACCGTGGGCTTCTCGATGGGCGGGTCCGTGGTGCTGCGACACGCGGCGCGGCACCAGGAGGGGGAACACACGGACGCGGTGGTGGCCGTCAGTGCCCCCGCCCGCTGGTACTACCGGGGCACGGCGCCCATGCGGCGGCTGCACTGGCTGGTGACCCGGCCCGAGGGACGTCTGGTGGGCCGCTACGGCCTGCGCACCCGTATCCACCACCGCGACTGGGACCCGGCCCCCGCCTCGCCGGTGGAGTCCGTCCCCTTGATCGCGCCGACCCCGCTGCTGATCGTGCACGGCGACCAGGACGGCTATTTCCCCGTGGACCACCCTCGGATGCTGGCCGACGCCGCCCCCGGCCACGCCGAACTGTGGTTGGAGCCCGGCATGGGCCACGCCGAGCACGCCAGCGACGAGGAGCTGCTGGCGCGGATCGGGGCGTGGGTGGCCACGCGCGCGGGCTAGCCTGACGATGTTCACCACGACCGAGTTGAGGAAGCAGATGGCAAAGGGCACGGTGCGCTACTGGGCCGCCGCCAAGGCCGCGGCCGGGACCGCCGAGGAGCCGTACGACGCGACCACGCTCGCGGAGGCGCTCGACGCGGCCCGCGAGCGACACCCCGGCGAACTCGTCCGCGTCCTGCGGCGATGCTCCTTCCTCATCGACGGTGACCCCGTCGGGACCCGTGAGCATGAGACGGTACGGCTGGCCGAGGGCGGCACGGTCGAGGTGCTCCCGCCGTTCGCAGGAGGATGAGCGAAGCGATGAGCAACCAGCCGTACGAGGGGTACGACGCGGGGCACGACCCCTATCAGCAGCAGCCCTATCAGCAGCAGCCCTATCCGCCGCAGGCGCAGCAGCAGGGGTGGTACGACCCGAACGCGGCGTATCCCCAACAGCAGCAGCCGTACGCGCGGCAGTGGGAGGGGCAGGGGCAGGGGCAGGGGTACGGGCCCGCACAGCCCTTGCCGCCGGAAGCGCAGGTCTACGAGTCCCACGGCTACGCGGCCCCCGGTGCCGACGGCCTGGCCCACCCGTCCGGCCCCGGCGGGACCAGGGCCCAGGGCGGTGGCAGCGGGAGCGGCGAGGGCTGGGCGGCCACCCAGGGCCGTGGCGGTACGCGGACCACGACGCCGCCCGAGGCTCCCGTCGTCGACCTCTCCAGCCTCCCCGCCAACCAGCGGGCACGGCTGGAAGGGCGCTCCCCGATCATCGAGCCCGGGCTGCAGCCCGCCGCGCTCACCGCCGTGCTCGGGGTGCTGCTCGCCGGGGGCGCGGCCCTCGGGACGTACGCCCTCGTCGTGCCGCTCGTGATCCTGCAGGGCCTGACGGCCGCGGGATGGTTCCGGCTGAACGGCATGTGGCCCGCCCGGCAGGGCATCGCGCTGGCATTCCTGGGCGCGGTCACCGCGGACGTCGCGCTGCTCGTGGCCGGCCGGGAGCACGCTCCCGCCGCGATCCTCGGCACCCTCGGCGTGTGGGTGCTGCTCGCTCTCGTCCTGCAGCTGTGGTCGCACGCCGATCCGGACACGCGGATGCACGGCCTGATGGCGACCGTCGCCTCGGCCGCGCTGTCGATCGTGGCGGCCGGGCACCTTGCGGCCACGCCGCACGCCGTCACGGTGGGCGCCGTCGCGGTCGCCGCGGCGGTCCTGGCGCGGGCGCTGCCGTTGCCGAGCGTGGCCTCCGTGGTGGTGGCACTGCTGGCGGCGGCGGGCGCGGGTATCGCGATGGGCGGCCCCACGGGCCTGGGCACGTCAGGAGCCTTCCTCGGCCTGGGCGCGGGTGTCTGCGCCCTGATCGGCCACAGGGTCGCCTCCTACGACTATCCGTCCCGCTTCGTCCACTTGACCGCGGGCGTCGCCCTGCCGCTGGCGGCGGCGGCGCCGGTGGTCTATCTGCTGGGGCGCGCCCTCGGCTAGTGCGTGTCACAGATGATCGACAATTCGGCGGCCGCCGGGCCGTACGGGGTTACAGTCGCGTCGACGGCCACCCGGTCGTCAGCGACCGGCGTTGTCGATGACCGCCGAGGTGGGGGAACACCGAGCATGCGCGCACTGCGGATACTGCTGATCGTCGCCGTCGTCCTGGGGGTGCTCTTCGTCATCGTGGACCGCGTCGCGGTCCACTTCGCGGAGAGCGAGGCGGCCGACAAGCTGAAGACCACCGAGAACCTGGCCGACACCCCGGACGTGTCCATCAAGGGCTTCCCCTTCCTCACCCAGGTGGCCGGCGGCGAGCTGGACGACGTCGCGGTCGGCATCGAAGGCTACGAGGCGCCCACCGGCAACGGCAACGAGAAGATCCGTATCGACGACCTGAACGCGGACATGAAGGGCGTGAAGTTCTCCGGGAACTACAGCTCCGCCACCGCGGCCAGTGCCTCCGGCACCGCGCTCATCACCTACGACGAGCTGCTGAGGACCGCCAAGTCCGAGCCCACCCAGGTGGCGCCCGGGGTCACCGCCCGCGTCATCGGCCTCTCGGACGGCGGTGACGGCAAGATCAAGGTCGCCGTCGAGGCGACGGTCCTCGGAAAGAAGCTGGCGAGCCCGGTCTACGTCCTCAGCTCGGTGACGGTGCAGGGCGACAAGGTGAAGGTGCACGCCGACACCCTGCCCAAGTTCGGCGGGGCCCAGCTCGCCGAGAACCGGATCCGCGCCATCACCGACTTCCAGCAGGCGATCGACCGACTGCCCGGCGGCATACGACTCGACCAGGTGCAGGCGGCGAAGACCGGGGTGGAGATCACGGTGAAGGGTTCGGGCGTCAGGCTCGCGGGGTAGGACGAACCAGGGCCGTGGACAGCCGATGTCCGTAGAGCGAGACGTCCCGGTCCGTACGGCAGATGCGACGACGGGCGCGGACGACCGGAGGCCGCACGGTGACGGTTCTGTCGCCCATCTGGTCCCACATTGCGGACGATCGCATCTCATCATTCGACACGCCGGTGACATGCCCGGCGGTCCGTCCCTACGATCGACCCCATGCAGCGACAGGCGGATCTCACGAAGCGGCGGGCAGTAGACCTGTGCCGCGTTGCCGCCATGCTCTGTCGCACTTCCTGAACGGGAGAGCGCACTCCCGTATCACCGGCCCTGGTCCTGGTACAGGGCCACCCGTGCGCCGTGTACGCCACCGCGAAGCCGCGTACCCGCGCCCCTTCTGACTCGCACATCCCGCCGCAACTGCCCCGGAGGAGAAAGAGCATGAGCCGCAGCGACGTCCTGGTAGACGCCGACTGGCTGCAGGACCACCTGGACGACCCGAACCTCGCCATCGTCGAGGTCGACGAGGACACGTCCGCGTACGACAAGAACCACATCAAGAACGCGATCCGGATCGACTGGACGAAGGATCTTCAGGACCCGGTCCGCCGCGACTTCATCGACCAGGCCGGCTTCGAGAAGCTCCTGTCGTCGAAGGGCATCGCCAACGACACGCTGGTGATCCTGTACGGCGGCAACAACAACTGGTTCGCGTCCTACGCCTACTGGTACTTCAAGCTGTACGGCCACGAGAACGTCAAGCTGCTGGACGGCGGCCGCAAGAAGTGGGAGCTGGACGCCCGCGAGCTGGTCGACGGCACCGAGGTGTCCGAGCGCGCCGCCACCGACTACAAGGCCAAGCCGCAGGACACCTCCATCCGTGCCTTCCGTGACGACGTGGTCGCCGCGATCGGCGCGCAGAACCTGGTGGACGTCCGCTCGCCCGACGAGTTCTCCGGCAAGCTGCTGGCTCCCGCGCACCTGCCGCAGGAGCAGTCGCAGCGTCCGGGCCACGTGCCGAGTGCCCGCAACATCCCGTGGTCGAAGAACGCCAACGACGACGGCACGTTCAAGTCGGACGAGGAGCTCAAGGAGCTCTACGCCGAGGAGAACGTCGACCTGGCCAAGGACACCATCGCGTACTGCCGCATCGGTGAGCGTTCCGCGCTGACCTGGTTCGTCCTGCACGAGCTGCTCGAGGTCCCGAACGTCAAGAACTACGACGGCTCCTGGACCGAATACGGCTCCCTCGTCGGCGTCCCGATCGAGCTCGGCGCCGCCAAGTAATCCAAGATCCCCCGGACCTACCCCGAAGGAAGAACCATGTGTGGAGCGAAGGCCGGTGGCCCCGACGCCTCGACGATCAAGCCCGGTGAGACCACGATCCAGGGCCAGGTGACCCGCAACGGCGAGCCCGTGGTCGGGTACGTGCGCCTGCTGGACGCGACCGGCGAGTTCACCGCCGAGGTCCCGACCTCGGCGACCGGACAGTTCCGCTTCTACGCGGCCGAGGGCACCTGGACCGTACGCGCCCTGGTGCCGGGCGCCACCGCGGACCGTACGGTCGTCGCGCAGACGGGCGGCCTCGCGGAGGTCGCGATCGCCGTCTGACGGCGCACTCCACGACGGTCGAGGGACTGTACGTGCACGGCCGAAGGGCCGCATCCGCCGCGGGTTGGACGCTTGCCGGACGGGGTGCGGCCCTTCGGCCTGTCCGGGCATAGCCTGGAGGTATGTACGCACGGCGACGTCACATCTACTTCGCCATGATGGGGACCTGCATCGGCTTGTTCGTCCTGGCGTGGGGAGTCGTGCGTATCTGGTCGGTACCCGTGGCGGTGGGGATGTGCGTGGTCGCGATGGTGATCCCGCCGCTGGCCGCGATGGTGGCGAACCGGCGCGGCCCCAAGGACCGCTGGTGGGACGACCCGTCCGGGGACCAGCAGTCCGACGAGTGGTGGGACGAGCTGGACGGGAAGAAGCGGCACTAGGCCGTGCCCCCGCGGCTGCCGCCGGGGCACGGCTCAGTACACGAGTGCCTGCGTGCCGTCCGCCAGCGCCTCCTGGACGAACACCTGCGCACCCGCGATCCGTACGCCTTCGATGACGTCCTTCTCCGTGATGTCACGGCGGGCCGCGCACTGCGTGCACAGGGTTATCCGCCCGGCCGCCATGATCGACTCGATCAGGTCGGGCAGCGGCGCCGCGTGCGGCAGTTCGAACTCGGCGGCCCGGCCGGGCAGCGCGAACCACGAGGACTCGCCGGTCAACCAGAGTGAGACGTCGACCCCGCTGGCAACGGCCACGGAAGCGACGGTGAACGCCTGGGAGCAGCGCTCGGGGGCGTCCACTCCGGCCGTCACCTTGATCACGAGCTTCTTTGCCATACCCGAATCGTAATCAAGTCCCTTACAACTCCGGACCTCAGCCATGGGTCTCCTGCGAGGCGCCTATACGGAAGGCGCGTTTCAACGTTCTGTGGGGGACGTCTTGGAAGAACCGGAAAGACCCGAAGAGCGGCCGGAAAGTCCTGGCGCGGCACCGGAGAGTCCGGAAGCCGAGCCGTCGGAGGGTGCCGAGGACCCGGCCGGAGGGTCCGTGCAGACACCGGCCGGGCCCGTGGAGGGCGCACCCCGCCGTCGTCGGCGCGGCCGGAGCGCGATGCTGGTCGGCGGGGCCGCCGTGCTCGGCGTCGTCGCCGGAACCTGTACGGGCTACGTCGTGCAGGCGGGCCGCGAGCCCACCGCGCTGCCGCCGCTGTCCCAGCCGGTGGTCAAGCAGGCCAAGGGTGAGGTGGAGCCGCTGACTGCGGTGCAGGACCGCCGCGTGAAGACCGACGGGGACCTGCGCAAGCTGCTGGTCGCACACCCGCAAGGAGCCCGGAACACCCCGTACCCACAGGGTGACGACGGCTGGATGGGCCTCGCTGAGTACGCGGAGAACTATGAGAAGCCGGCCGTGGCCTTCACCGACCAGATCGCGAGCGAGTTCCGGCGTGCGGCCGTCACCTCCTGACGGACGAGCGACACGCACTTCGTCGAGATCCGCCTCGCGCAGTACCGCCAGGAGGAGGCCGTGGCGGCCTCGGACCAGGCCGACAACGGGATGTACTGGGCGGAGCGGAGCTCCGGTGTCCGCAGCTGGCCCGTCCCCGGCACGGGTGACGGCATGGCGTACGCGGACAGCACGCCCGACCGGAAGTCGGGCTACGTCCCGCTGTACTCGGCCGAGGCACACGCTTGGCGCGGCGACATCGCCATGGAGATCTACATCTACGACACCAAGCCGATTTCCAAGAAGGAGATCATGAGTCTGGCCGAGCAGCAGGTGGGGCGGCTGTGAGCGAGTACCCGGGAACGGAGGCGACCAGCGGCCCGGTCGGTGAGGTAGGGCCGGTGGACCTCGTGGCGCAGGCCGGGTCGCCCCCGGCGCCGCAGCCCGCCGCACCCGCGAAGTCCCCCCGGCGTCGACGCGCCGGCGTGGTCGCCGGGTGCGTCGTGCTGCTCGCCGCAGTCGTCGGCGGCACCGGCTTCACCGTGGTCACCGTGCAGAACGCCGAGCACGACGCCGGCGCGCCGGTCTGGCGCTTGCCGAAGGCAGAGGCCGACAAGAAGGTCAAGACCCGGGCCGTCGGCCTCAAGGGCATGCTGTTGCCCTTCGGCACCAGCGGCTACGGGCGTGGTCCGGACATGGGTGAGTTCGGCTCCGACGCCGAGCTGAGCGGCGCGCAGGCCACCGCGCTGCGCAAGGAGTCGCTGCGGAACCTGCCCCGCTCCGAGCGGCGGCTGCTGGAGAAGCAGATCGACAAGCAGCACATCACGGGCATGGTGCTGCGCAGCTACCTCAGCACCGAGAACGCGGCCAACTCCACGTCGTACGCGGAGCAGCCTTCAGCGTCGAGATCGTGCTGTCCCAGATGGACGGCCTGCGGCACATCGCCGCCCGCGGCTGGACGACGCAGGAGGGCACGCACACGCGGATCTACCTGCTCCAGTTCGACAGCGCAGCCCTCGTGGACGATCTGGTCGAGGCACTCGCCCAGTGCAACAGCCCGAACTACCAGGTGCGTGGCGCCGACGCCAGCGTCTACGACGAGAAATTCCCCGAGGCGGCCAAGATCGCCGACATCCCGGACTCTGTCTACGTCGAGGCCAAGCCGTACGGCGCCGAACAGGTGCGCCAGGCGTACCTCTCGGCGGGGGACACCCTCGCGGTGATCCTCCAGTCCCGCAAGGGCACCGCCCCCGCCGTTCCCTTCCAGCAGACGGTGACCCTGCAGACCGAACTGCTCGACTGAGCTTGCGGGCACCTCGCCAGGCGGGGCCGGGCCCCTGCCGACTAAGCTTGGGCCCGGCCCTGTGTACGACCGCAACCTGCTCAACCGAGGAGCACCCCGTGGAGATCTTCTTCGAAACCCTGCTGGTCCTGGTCTGCGTCGGCGTCCTCGCCTTCGCCGGACTGACCGTGAAGAAGCTGTACGAGGGCCAGCGCTGACCCCCGCACCCCCCGACGTACACGACCGCCACGACGAAGAGCTGCTCATGATCGAGATCCCGTCCGACCTCCACAAGGACCTCGTCCCCCTGGCCTTCCTGCTGGGCAACTGGGCCGGGGCGGGCGTGCACGACTTCCCCGGTTCCGAGAAGTGCAACTTCGGGCAGGAGGTGTCCTTCACCCACGACGGGCGGGACTTCCTGGAGTACCACTCCCACACCTGGGTGCTGGACGGCGAGGGGAACAAGGTCAGGCCGCTGGAGAGCGAGTCGGGTTTCTGGAGGGTCGACGCGGACCGCAAGGTCGAGGTCACCATGGCCCGCAACGACGGGGTCGTCGAGGTCTGGTACGGCGAGCTGGCCGAGAAGAAGCCGCAGATCGACCTCGCAACGGACGCCGTCGCCCGGACGGCGGCATCGGGCCCCTACACCGGCGGCAAGCGGCTCTACGGGTATGTCAACGGCGACGTCATGTGGGTCGGCGAGAAGCAGACCCCCGAAGTGCCGCTGCGCCCCTACATGTCGGCCCATCTCAAGAAGGTCGTCACCCCGGAGGACGTCGAGCGATGGGCGAAGGCCCTCCCGGACGACCTTCCGGACGACGGGATCGCCTTCTTCAAGTAGCTCTAGACTTTCAGTGTGGTGAGCACCGACTGGAAGAGCGATCTGCGGCAGCGCGGCTACCGGCTGACCCCGCAGCGGCAACTCGTGCTCGAAGCCGTGGACACCCTGGAGCACGCGACCCCCGACGACATCCTCGGCGAGGTGAGGAAGACCGCGTCGGGGGTCAACATTTCCACCGTCTACCGGACCCTGGAGCTCCTGGAGGAGCTCGGACTGGTCAGCCACGCCCACCTCGGGCATGGCGCACCCACGTACCACCTCGCGGACCGGCACCACCACATCCACCTGGTCTGTCGCGACTGCACGAACGTCATCGAGGCCGACCTCGACGTGGCCGCCGAGTTCACCGCCAAGCTTCGCGACACCTTCGGATTCGACACGGACATGAAGCACTTCGCGATCTTCGGCCGGTGCAAGGACTGTTCCCTCAAGAGTTCAACTACCCCGTCGTAGGCTGGACCCATGAAGAGTCCTCTGCTGTCCCTGCCCGGCGCCGTTCCCGCCGAGGGCGTGGACGAAGGCGTCGCCGCCCACTACGGCGACCTGTTCCGCGAGCAGCGTGCCCTCGCCGACGGCTCCGGATTCGTGGATCTCTCGCACCGCGGCGTCATCGCCGTCAGTGGCGAGGACCGGCTGAGCTGGCTGCACCTGCTGCTCACCCAGCACGTCAGTGAACTGCCCCCGCACCAGGCCACCGAGGCGCTCATCCTCTCCGCGCACGGTCATATCGAGCACGCGCTGTACCTGGTCGACGACGGCGAGACGGTCTGGGCCCATGTAGAGCCGGGCACCCAGGACGCGCTCGTCGCGTACCTGGAGTCGATGAAGTTCTTCTACCGCGTCGAAGTTGCCGACCGGACGGACGAGTTCGCCATGGTGCACCTGCCGGCCGGTTCGATCACCGAGGCGCCCGAGGGCGTCCTGGTCCGCGAGACGCCGTACGGCCGCGACCTCTTCCTCCCGCGGGCCGATCTGGAGTCGTACGCGGAGAAGAACGGCCCCGCGGCCGGTCTGCTGGCCTACGAGGCGCTGCGTGTGGAGCACCACCGTCCCCGCCTCGGATTCGAGACCGACCACCGAACCATTCCGCACGAGCTGGGCTGGATCGGCACGGCCGTGCACCTGCAGAAGGGCTGCTACCGCGGCCAGGAGACGGTCGCCCGGGTGCAGAACCTGGGCAAGCCGCCGCGCCGGCTGGTCTTCCTCCACCTCGACGGCAGCGAGGTCCACCTTCCGCCGCACGGCACCGAGCTGCGCCTCGCGGACGAGGGCCCGGAGGGTCGCAAGATCGGCTTCGTGACGACCTCGGTGCGCCACCACGAACTGGGTCCGGTCGCCCTCGCCCTGGTCAAGCGGAACGTCCCGGTCGACGCCCGTCTGGTCGCGGACTCGACGGCGGCGGCACAGGAAGTGATCGTCGAACCGTAGGAATCGGAGCACCCGAGAACCCGCCCCGGGTGCTCCGACTAGATCTCCAGCAGCACGGTGAACGGGCCGTCGTTCGTCAGCGACACGCGCATCTGCGCACCGAACCGGCCCGTCGCCACCGTCGCGCCCAGCGAACGGAGTTGGGCGACCACCTCATCGACGAGGGGCTCGGCGACATCGCCCGGGGCGGCCGCGTTCCAGGTGGGGCGACGGCCCTTGCGGGCGTCGCCGTAGAGCGTGAACTGGCTGATCACCAGCAGCGGCGCGTCGATGTCGGAGCAGGACTTCTCGTCGTGCAGCATGCGGATCGACCAGAGCTTGCGGGCGAGCTGGGCCGCCTTCTCCTTGGTGTCCTCGTGCGTGACCCCGACGAGCACGCACAGCCCCTCGCCGTTGATCTCTCCGACCGTCTCGCCGTCCACGACGACGCTCGCGCCGTCCACCCTCTGCACCACCGCACGCATGAGAACCATCATGCCGTGCCACCCGCCGGCGTCGGGAAGGGGCCGACGACGGCCCCCGGTTCCTCGTGCGACCGCCCACCGGGCATACACATGATGTCTTCCGATGATCTCTTACGGGGGCATTCTTATCGGGCCGTAAGCCTCCATCCGGGGCAGATCAGGGGCACTCGGTCACATAGCGGCCACTTCGGGTGGCACGATGCGTGTGTTGCGGCGCATCCGTGGGGGTGCCGCGCCGGTCGAGGGGACGGTAAGTACATGAGCACAGCGAGTACCGGGCAACCGCCCGGAGTTGTGGCGCCCGCCCGTACGGGAAGCGTCGGGGAGTGCCGGGCGCCCGTCCAGCGCACGGACAGCCCGCTGCCCTCGGACGCTGCCGAGCACCACCTGTCCGCACTGCGGCTGACCGAGCTGCGCGCCCTGCGCCGGGACGCCCAGCGCGACGAGGCCGACCTCAGCTACGTACGGCGGCTGCTCCAGGGCCGCATCGACATCCTCCGGGCGGAGCTCGCCCGGCGCGGCGGCCGGACGCCCGAGGGGGTCGTGAAGCGGCTCCCGGAGATCCTCAGGGACGCGCCCGCCCGCCACCGTTCCTCGGCCCGCCATGTGACGGTCGGCACACCGCACGGCGAGGAGTACCGGCGGCTGGCGGCCGAGATGCTCGCCGAGGTCGAGCTGTCGGACCTCCAGGCGCGTACGGACGAGGAGTTGGGCGCGGGTATGCGCCGGCTCGTGCGGTACGAGCGGCAGGTCTCCCGGCGGCGGCAGCAACTGCAGCGCACGGCGGACGATTGCAGCGCCGAGATCGCACGCAGGTACCGTGAAGGAGAAGCACAAGTAGACGACCTGCTCATGTGACACGGCGGGCCCCGGCGCACCCGGGGCCCGTCCGCGTGCACGATGGCCCCGGGACTCCGGCGGCAGCGGCCCCCCCGGGGCGCCGGGGGCGGGTCCCGCGTCCCGAAGGCAACCACCCATGTCGAGTCCTGCCCTGCCCGCCGTCCCCGCCGCCCCCGCGGTCTCCTCCGTCTCCTCCGTCTCCTCCGTGCCCCCGGTGCTCGCCGAGGTGGTGCGGTCCGGGTTCGTCGAGGGGCGGCACCGCGGCAGCCTGGTCCTGCTGGCCGCGGACGGCTCCGTGGAGTTCGCGCTCGGGGACGTGACGGCGCCGGTCTTCCCGCGCTCGTCCAACAAGCCGATGCAGGCGGCCGGCGTGTTGCGGGCCGGCCTCGACCTGGCCGGGGAGCGGCTGGCGATCGCCGCCGCGAGCCACTCGGGCGAGGCGTTCCACCTGGACCTGGTGCGCGCGATGCTGACCGAGCACGGCCTGACCGACGAGCGACTCCAGTGCCCGCCGGACCTGCCGCTGGACCCGGCGGAGGCGGAGGCGTACCTGGCGTCCGGTGCCGTGCGCGAGCGGGTCGCCATGAACTGCTCCGGCAAGCACACGGCGATGCTGGCGGCGTGCGCGCTGCGGGGCTGGCCGCTGGACTCGTACCTCGACCCCGGGCACCCGTTGCAGCAGCTGATCCACTGCGTGGTGGAGGAGGCGGCCGGGGAGCCGGTGGCGGCGGTCGGCACGGACGGCTGCGGGGCGCCGCTGATGGCGATCAGCCTCACCGGCCTGGCCCGTGGCTTCCGCTCCTTCGTCCTGGCCGCTCCCGGCACGGCGGAACGCCGCGTGGCGGACGCGATGCGTGCCCACCCGGAGTACGTGGCCGGCACGCGCCGCCCCGACACCTGGCTGATGCGCGAGATCCCCGGCGCCCTGTCGAAGATGGGCGCGGAGGCGGTCCAGGCGGTGGCCCTCCCGAACGGCCGGGCCCTGGCCTTCAAGGTGGACGACGGCGCGACCCGGACGCTGGGCCCGGTCCTCTCCCGCGCGCTGACCCTGATCGGCGTGGAGGACCCGGTGGTGGAACGCATCGGCCGCGTACCGCTGCTGGGCGGGGGCCGCGAGGTGGGCGAGATACGGGCGACGTTCTAGCCCCCTTCGCCACTCGCCCGCACTGTCCGGCGCAGCTCAGCCACTCCCAGCCCGTCCGGCGTCCGAGGACGAGGCCGGTGATGCCGCCGCGGGGGTCTGGGGCGCAGCCCCCGATAGCGGCGGCCAGGAGCCTCGTCGTCAAACTCCCGCCTGCCCCGCGACGACGCCACTCGCACTCTCGGCTTCGCTCGAGCGGGAGGTGCCCCTACGCCGCCGCGAAGCCCGCCCTCCGGGCGGACGGGAGTGTGACGACAGGACCCAGAACGAGCGAGGCCCGCACCGCCCGCGAAGGGCGCCGAAAAATCCGCGCGCCACCCCCTCTGCCGTACACCTGATATGGAGTGCACGTGTGTCAAGTGGGCGTGCGGGGTCGTGCCCGTGCACGAGTGTGACGGGCCTGGGCAGGAGTGTGAAGCCGGTGGGAGACAGCGTTGGGGGTCTGCGCGACGCGCGGTCAGCCTGATATCCGCGGGTTGGCTACCGCATGACCGGTTGTGCGTCGGGAGCGTTCCGCGCGTCTGGCAACGAGCGTCACCGCGCGGCCGTCGGCACGGCTGCTCATAGGTGTGTCGCGGGTCGCTCCTCGCGCTGCCTGCCAGCGCTGCTCTCCCACCGGCGGCTTGTCGGGGCGGGAGGGTCAGGACGGCTCGCGGCTCGTGGCGCTCGGACGCGTGCGGGAACAGCAAGAGGGCGCCGCCCGTGTCGCCGACGCCCTGCTGCGTACGTCCAGGCGACCGTGGTGCCCGGACATCTTCTGAGCCCTCGCGGACTCTTCGGTGGCACTCCTTCCGTGCGGGTGGTGGCTCTTCGTGCTGTTCATCCGTAGCGATTCAGTTGTGGTTGTTCTGCCGGTGATTCAGTTGTGGTTGTGATGGTGCGGGTGGTGCGGACCGACCGAGCTCCCGGCTCCCCTCCGGAAGGGAGTTCGGTCAGCCGTTTTCCTGGCCAAGCTTGTTCAACTTGTCGAAGTTGGCGACCAACTTCACCTTGCTTATCTCCGTTTGGAGTCGTCTCATAACCACCTTCCCCTGAACTGCCCAAAGATGGCGTGAAGTTGTAGTGTTTGGTCGTGGACCCGGAACACGCTGCCGTCAACGGGCGGAAGACGCCACAACGGCCACAGAGGTCACACCACGACGTGGCCGACGAGCTGCGCAGCCGGATCAGGTCCGGAGTGCTGCGGCCGGGCCAGCGCATGCCCACTCAGGCGAAGTTGGCCGACGAGTTCGGCGTGGAGCGGGGGGCGGTGCGCCAGGCGCTGCGCATCCTGCAGTCGGAGCATCTGCTCACCAACGTGTCCAAGGGAAGCCCGGCGACCGTCGCCTCGCACATGGACAAGGCGCTGACCGGGCCCGAAGCCCCGCCGCAGCCCACGATGGTGGCGCTCGCCCCACGGATATCCGCCGCCTTCGCGGCTCCGCATGTGGAGATCGACGCCTTGTGTCTGACCTCGGTATCGCTGACGCTCGCGATGAGCGAGCCGTTGCGCGAGATTCACGCGGGGCGCATAAAACCGGCCAGGGTCGACGTGCGCCTACTGCTGCCGAGCGGCCGGATCGAGCTGGCGTTCCCCACGCCGGTGGACGACACGGACGACGGCCGGCTGCGCCGGCGCTGGCTGGAGCAGCGCAACGCCCAGGGGCGGGTCCTCAGACACAACCTGCTGGCGCTGCGCAGCACCCACGGCATCGACGTGCACGTCTCCTTCCGCGCGCTGCCCTTCACGCCGCCTGTGAAGCTGTACCTGCTCAACGGGTCGGAGGCGCTGTTCGCGTACTACACGGTGACCCGCCGCGGCGCGGAGATCGACCATGAGCACCTCGAGATGTACGACGCGGAGGGCACACAGTCCATGCTGTTCCCCTTCGCGCAGGGGGCGGGGCTGCGGGACACGACCTTCGTGGAGCAGTCGCATCTGTGGTTCAACGCGCTGTGGGAGACCATCAGCTCGGACCTGGAGTTCGGGAGCTAGCCCGTCCTCCTCCCCGGGCCTCCTCGAGCGGTCTCCCGTACCGGCTGGTCAGAGGGCGGGCTGGGCGACCGTCAGGGCGAGGACCACGGCTCCGACGGAGCTGCAGGTGGGACTCTTGGCCTTGATGCCGACGGTGAGCAGCAGCAGGCCGAGGATGCCCATGGTGCCGTACTTCCACTGGACGAACTGGTCGAATCCGACGACGAAGAAGGCGGAGAGAAGGGCTAGGGCTGGCATGGCGGCACCTCTTTCCGGGGGCGGATCTCGGGGATCCGGCGGGCGGGGCAGGGGGAATGAGCCGTCTGCATCGGATGACTACCTGCGGATGATGTGGGAGAGGAGGCAACCCCTCCGCCAACTCGGTCAAGTTGGCAACCAACTCCATTGAAGTTATCCCCAGTTGGTCTCTACTCATAAACAACCATCAGACAACTCCACATAGATGGACGTGGGTTGTAGCGTTTGGTCGTGACCCAGGAGAACGTCGCAGTGAACGGCAGCAGAAGGCTCTCGCCCCAGGAGATCGCCGACGCGTTGAGGGCACGCATCCGCACCGGCGACCTGAAGGCGGGCGACCGCCTGCCCACCCAGGCCGAACTGGCGGAGGAGTTCGGCGTGGAGCGGGGCACGGTCCGCCAGGCCCTGCGCGTCCTCCAGGAGGCCGGCCTGCTCAGCAACGTCAGCAAGGGCAGCCCGCCCAGGATCGCCGAGGCCCAGCCGGTCATGGACGAGCCGCAGCCGACGATGGTCGGGCTGGCTCCGAGGCTCGCGGAGGCGTTCGCGGCACCGCACGTCCACATCGACGCTGCCTGCCTGACCGCGGAGACGCTCATGCTGGCGCTGGGCGAACCGTTGCGCCAGATCCACGAGGGCCGCCTGCACCCCGAGTCGATCGACGCCCGCATCCTGCTGCCGTCCCGTGACATCAACCTGGCGTTCCCCGTCCCGGTCGGCGGCCGCGGCGATGTCGATCCGGTCCACAAGCGCTGGCTGGACCAGCGCAACGCCCAGGGCCATGTCCTGCGCCACAATCTCCAGGCCCTGCGCTCGTCGCACAACATCGACGTCCGTGTGGCGTTCCGCGCACTTCCCTTCACCCCGCCGGTGAAGCTGTATCTGCTCAACGGGGCGGAGGCCCTGATCGCGTACTACATGCTCACGAAGCGGGAGGAGGAGGTGGAGAGCCGGACCCTCGAGATGTACGACGCCCTGGGGACCGAATCCCTCCTCTTCTCCTTCGAGCGCCGGGCGAGCCAGCGGGACGCGGCGTTCGTCGACCAGTCACAGAAGTGGTTCGACGCCCTCTGGGAAACCATCACGACGGACCTGACACTCTCCTAGTGACTTCTGATACGACGCAGACTGATCCGGTGACAGCTGAGACGGCAAAACTGCGCGAACTGATCACTGGCGCGCGCTTCGTCCTCTTCGACTTCGACGGGCCGATCTGCCGGCTGTTCGCGGGCTACTCGGCGGCGGAGATCGCACGGGAACTCGTGGAGCGGCTGGAGCGGCAGGGGCTTCTGCGGCTGCTGACCAAGGAGGAGAAGGAGGACCCCGATCCGCAGGCCGTCCTGCTCGCGGTCGACCAGCGGCACCGGGGGAGCGATCTGGTGGCCGAACTGGAGGAGATGCTCACCCAGCGGGAGCTCAGAGCCGTCCCCAGCGCACTGCCCACCGCGTACGCCGATCCGCTGATACGCACCTGGACCGCGCTCGGCGCCCGGCTGGCCGTCACCACCAACAACTCGGCGCGCACGGTCGCCGCATACCTGGGGCGCCGCGATCTCGCCGAGTGCTTCACCCCGCACATCTACGGCCGCACCGTCGAACTCCACCAGCAGAAGCCGGACCCCTACCACCTGAACCGGGCCCTGCAGGCCATGGGAGCGGCCGCCGAGGCCGCCGTGATGATCGGTGACGCCCCGTCGGACCTCCGGGCCGCCGAACAGGCCGGCGTGCCGTTCCTGGGCTACGCGCGCAACGAGCGCAAGGAGAAACTGCTGCGCGACGCGGGTGCCGACGTGATCGTGCGCTCGCTGGAGTCGGTGCTGCTGATCCTGCGGGGCCGGGCCTGATCTGCCGCAGCACTGCGGTCCATTCAGCCCGGTCAATTGGACTGGTTGACTGGGTGATCGTTCGGTTGATCCTCAGGCCTGGGACATCAAGAGGACGAACAGCACGGCGCCGGCCGACAGGCACGTCGTGTTCCGTGCCCGGGCTCCTACCCCGATGAGGAAAAGGCACAGGGCTCCCAGTGCGCCGTACCTGGACACGAAGAGCTGCTGGAATCCCATGATCAGGGCCCGGCAGAAGAGTTGGGCGATCATCATGTCTCCCCCTGGTTGCCGCTTCTTTGCGAGAGGCGATCAACTTCCGGTCCTATTGGACTGGTTGACGTATATTGGTCATCCCCTTAAAAGTTGATCGCTTAACTGGCAGCCCAGTTGGAGTGCTCATTTGACTGAAACTGGTTTGCTTGTCAGTGGGGAGAGGTACGGTCGGGCTTGTGAGTGGCGAGCGCATCGGTGACGAGGGCGGCGGCAGGGAGTTCGAGCGCGTCTCGAGCACACTGCGGTCCCGCATCGCCGTCGGCCGCTACGCACCGCGCTCGCTGCTGCCCACCCAGCGTGAGCTGGCCGAGGAGTTCGGTGTCTCGCGCGACACCGTGCAGCGTGCGCTCGCCAAGCTGAGGGACGAGGGTCTCATCGAGTCCCGGCAGGGCAGCGGCTCCCGTGTGGTCTCCCCGGGCGAGCAGCCCCCGGGGGTGGTGGGGGAGCCGTATCCGGAGGCGGCGACGTCCGTCCGGCGGTCGGGTAGTACCGTGTCCTCGCTGATCTCCGAGGCGTTCCAGCGGCCCGAGGTGACCCTCGATGTCTTCACGCTGACGTCCGAGTCACTGGACTCGAGCATCACCCTGCAGGGAGAACGGATCAGGACCGGGGAGATCGCGCCCCAGCGCATAGCCCTGCGCATGCTGTTGCCCCCCGAGGACCTTCCCCTGCCCTATCTGCGCGCCCTCGCGGACCCGGACGACACGCGCCCCCTGGAGCGCCTGCGGAAGATCTCGCACGACAGCACGACATCGCTGTGGAGGAAGCTCGAGGAACTCCGGGCTCAGGGCCATGTCCCGCACGTGGAGGTGAGCATCCGGCACGTGGCGATCCCGCCGCCCTTCAAGCTCTACCTCCTCAACGGCCGTGAGGCTCTGTTCGGCATGTACGAGGTGATCGAGCGCCCCATCGTGCTGCCGACGATGGAGCAGATAGACGCGATCGACGTCGACGGACTGGGGGCCCGCCTCCTCCATTTCGTGAAGAGCGACGACCCGGAGTTCTACGGGACGGCGTTCGTGGACCGCATGCGGTCCTGGTTCGACTCGGTCTGGAACCTCATCGCCACCGAACCGGAGGGATGACCCGGTGATTCCGGCGCCGCCGTGCGCAGGAGTTCCCTTGCGGCGTCGATGAGCGGGGTGTAGGAGTCGACCACACCCTCCGGCTGGAAGGCGTCCATCTCACGGGCGTGCTTCTCCGAACGCGGGTAACCGAGGAAGAGCGTTCCCGCCGCGCGCGCTGCGAGGAGGTCGGTCACCTGGTCGCCGATCAGCAACACAGCATCCGCTTTCACTTCGGGAAGGTGCAGCAAGGCACGCCGCACGGAATCGGGATGCGGTTTCATGCGCCGCGGATCCTTGGGGTCCCGGCCGCAGATGGCGTCGAACTTCGGCAGGAGACGGGTTCGTTCCAGATAGGCCCGCACGGCCCCGGGAGCATTGTTGGTGACCACCAGCAGCCGTTTCCCGAGGGCGTGCAGCACATCCACCAGGAGATGCACGTCGTCGGTGGCCCTGGCGGAGTCCACCGCCATGTGTTCGTGCTCCGTGACGATGGCGTCGGCCCAGACCGGCGGCTCGCCGAGCGCGGGCCCGTGCCGGTCGAGTATGTCGCCGAGCCTGCGGAGCATGCCGTGCGAGTCCGTGCACGCCTCGGCCTCGGGGTCCAGCAGGCCCCATTCCCGCCGGGCCCTGACCTTGACCTCGTCGGCGATGGACGCGGTCGACTCCCCGCGGAAGAGGTCGCAGATGGGGCCGTCGAAATCGAACAGCACGGCCCGCGCGCGGTCCAGAAGCCCCCTGAGGGACTCCTGGTCGGCGAGTCCGCGGCCCGTGCGTCTGCTCGTGATCACCTCGCCAGTGTTGAGCACCGCGGCACTCGGTGCGGGGAGGCGAGCGCTGTGCCCGGCGAATTGCGTATCGGGGTTGACGGACATGCCGGGCCATACGGGGCGTACACACGGCCGTTCCATCCGCCACGGAGGCGACCGACACGTGGAATGAAATCTTTCTGGCAGCATGCTCATCTGCGGGGGAGCACCGTGCATCACTTCCGCACCCATGGGTGCGCTTTCAGGCCAGGGAACGAACGATGTCAGCCGAACGTGTCTCTTCTCCCGCGTGGGAACGCGCCGCCGAGGTGAGCGGCGATCCGAGCGCGGTCGAAGGGCCGCTCGCGGGTTATCACCACGAGACCTATGTGATCCCCCTGCCCGCCGCGGTCGCCGGGCCGCATGCGGCGCGGGGCAAGTGCCGGGAGCCGCGGAGCAACCTGCTCTGGTTCGACCGACGGTGCTTCGCTTCGGAGGAAACGCTGCTCCTCGCTCTGCAGGGCCGTATCCCGGGTATCCCCGCCCTCATCGAGGTGACCGAAGGCCTGCGCCTGCAGAGATTCATCGAGGGACGGACGCTGGGCTCGCTCCACGCGTCCGGCGAAGAGATTCCCGACACCATCGCCGCCCAGATCCTGGACCTGTTCCGGCACCTGGCCCGTGTGACACCCACGTCGCTCGAAGTGGAGCGCGAGTGCAGTCCGGAGGACCGGTCTGCCGATGGTGACACCGACGGGTTCCTGGAGCGCCTCGTCTGTTTCGCCGAAGAGCGCGTGTACCAGGAGAACGTGAAGAGGTTTCCGGGCCTGTTCGCCTCTCTGGGGCTCGACGGAGACTCCTTCGAGAGACTGAGAAAGCATGTCACAGGCCTGAGCAGGCGCCCTTTCTGCTTGTTGCACGCCGATCTGCACCGGGAGAACTTCATCGTCGACGACCAGGGCGTGCTGTGGGCGATCGACTGGGAACTGGCGATGTTCGGCGACCCCCTCTACGACCTGGCGACCCACCTCTACTTGATGCGTTATCCGAAGACGCAGCACGACTTGATGGCCAAGCGGTGGTGCGAGGTGATGGAGGAGGAGAGAGAGGGCAGTTCGAACGGCTGGGAAGAGGATCTCCCCAGACTCCTCGACTTCAAGCGGGTCCAGTCCGTGTTCACCGACATCATCCGTGCGACCCAATTGCTCGATGCACGCCCGGAGGCCGGTGAACTCGTGCTGGAACAGGAGGCGATGAAGGTGCACCAGGTGCTGACCGCCGCTGCGGAGCCCCTGGTTCTCGCCCCGGTGCCCTCGCTGCGGGATGTCATGGTGTCGCTCGCCCGATGGAGGCGGACGGCTTCACAGCCTCGGATGTGATGAACGCGGCTTTCCGTACGCACGGTCGCCAGGCGGTGCTCTGAGGTCCGCGCGTCCCGTGTGAAACCGATCTGCACCGGGACAAGGTGGTCGTGAAGGAAGGCGCCCGTTCAGGGCTGCAGCAGCACCTTCCCCACCACCTCCCGTCCTTCCACGGCGGCATGCGCCTCCCCAGCCCGCTTCAGCGGAAACACCTCTCCGATCACCGGCCGCAACCGCCCCGCCGCCGCCTCCTGCAGGGCGCTCGTCGTCAGGCGCCGCAGCGTGGAGTCGTCGAACTGCACGTCGCCGATGCCGAAGAGCGTGATGCCCCGGTGTTCGGCCTCCGCGCGGTCGACGAGGGCGAAGCCTCCCGTGGGTGCCCCGTGCGCCGAGAAGCGACCGCCTTCCGCCGTCAGGGTGAAGGCCCGCAGTCCCACCTCGCCCCCCACTCCGTCCAGCACCACCTCCGCCGCGCCATCCGCCCCGCCCAGCGCGTACCCGGCCTCGGCGGGCCAGTCCGGATCCGTGGCGTCCACCACTCCGTCCGCCCCCAGCCCCCGTACCAGCGCCAGTTTCGCCGTGCCCCGTGCCACTCCCACAACCCGGGCACCGCGGGCCTGGGCCAGTTGGACGAGCAGCGTGCCCATGCCGCCCGACGCACCCGTGATCAGGACGCGGTCGGTCTCGCTGACCGCCGTGCGTTCCAGGAGGCCCGTCGCCGTCACGCCGTCGTGGACCAGGGCCGCCGCCGTCAGCAGATCCAGGCCGTCCGGTACGGGAGTCAGGCCCGCGGCCGGCGCCACCGCCCGCTGTGCGTAGCTGCCCCTCACGAAGGACACCACGCTCCGGCCCAGCCAGTCCGCCGGCGCCTCCGGGCCCAGCGCGGTCACCACCCCGGCCACGCCTCCACCCGGCACATACGGTGTCGTCACCGCGAAGTACTCCTGGCCCCAGCCCGACCGCAACTGCGTCTCCACGAAGATCGTGTCCGCGTACGCCACGTCGATGACCACCTCGCCCCGCCCCGGCACCGGGTCCGCAAGGTCCACCGGGACCAGCACCTCGGGGCCCCCGAACTCCCTCACCTGCGCCGCCAGCATCCCGTTCTCCACTCCTGGATCTCGTCCGTGACACCGTGCAGTCTTCGACCTCAAGTCCGGTTGAGGTCAAGGCACCCGTTTCTCCCGGGGGCCGTGTTACGGAAGCTCATCACCCATCCGTGCGGTGGGGTCTCCCCCGCTCCCGCCCGCGAGCGGTGTGGGATGTACGTCGGCAGTGTGACGCCGCGCGTGGGGCAGCGCACTTTTGCAAGCGGGGTGCTTGCAATTGTTAGCGCAAGTGCGGCAAGGTGGAGACATGGCATCGCTCAACGTCGGCAATCTCGGTGAGTATCTGCGCGAGCAGCGGCGCAACGCGCAGCTGTCGCTCAGGCAGCTCGCCGACGCCGCCGGGGTGTCCAATCCGTATCTGAGTCAGATCGAGCGCGGGCTGCGCAAGCCGAGCGCGGAAGTACTGCAGCAGGTCGCCAAGGCGCTGCGGATCTCCGCCGAGACGCTGTACGTGCGGGCCGGCATCCTCGACGCCGAACGGGACCGGGACGAGGTGGAGACGCGTGCCGTCATCCTCGCCGATCCCACGCTCACCGAGCGGCAGAAACAGGTGCTGCTCCAGATCTACGAGTCCTTCCGCAAGGAGAACGGCTTCGAGATCGCCCGGGCGGACACGGTCGACGAGGACGACCGGGTGGAAGCCCAGGACCCGGATGCAGCCCAGGACACCGCATACCCCGGCCCCCGCACGGCTGGCGACGGCGATGCCGGTCCGCGGCAGACCGCCAGCTGACCCGCAGCAGAGACGACCGAACGACCGGGACGACCGACAAGCGTTCCGCGGACCACCCAAAGACCCTCAGCCGAAAGCCGAACCGGGAGGACCATTTCCATGGCCATCACCGACGACCTGCGCAAGACCCTCAGCGACCCGACCCCGCTCTACTTCGCCGCCGGCACCGCGGACCTGGCCCTCCAGCAGGCCAAGAAGGTGCCCGGTCTGGTGGAGCAGCTGCGCGCCGAGGCCCCGGCCCGCATCGAGGCCGTGCGCAACAGCGACCCGAAGGCGGTCCAGGAGCGGGCCGCGGCCCGCGCCAAGGAGGCCGGCGCCCGCGTCAAGGAGACGCAGGAGACCATCCAGACCAAGGTCAGTGAGTTCCTCAACAGCCTGGACTCGGACATCAAGAAGTTCGGCAGCAACCTCGACGCCGACCTGAAGAAGCTCGGCGAGACCGCCCAGGACATCGCCCTGCGCGGCGTCGGCGTCGCCGCCGAGTACGCGGTCAAGGCCCGTGAGACCTACGAGAAGGTCGCCGAGCACGGCGAGCAGACCGTGAAGACCTGGCGTGGCGAGGCCGCCGAGGAGATCGAGGAGCTGGCCGTCGCCGTCGAGGGCAAGCCGGAGCCCGTCGTGGTCAAGGACGAGCCGAAGCCGGCCGAGGCCGAGCCCGCCCCTGCCGCCAAGAAGCCCGTGGCGAAGAAGGCCGCTCCGGCCGCCAAGCGGCCCGTGGCGAAGAAGACCACGCCGCCGGCCAAGTAAGCACGCATGCCGGACAACGTAAGAACGGGCCGGGCACTCCTGCAGTGCCCGGCCCGTTCTTACGGATACAGGGCCACCGGACACGGGTACGGTGACCGTACAAAGGACTCGACCCTGGTGGTGGGCATTGTGCTGATGACGGCATTCGGCGGCGTTCTGTCGCTGCTCTACCTCGCCATGCTGGTGCTTGCCGTGGTGGCACTGGTGATGGCAGCGCTGTTCCGTGATGACGCGTACCGGGCGGCCGACAAGCAGAACAAGGGCTTCTGGCTGATCATCCTGGGTATCGCGGTCGCGGTGAACCTGCTGGTGCCGATGCTCTTCCTGCAGCTCGCGGGCCTCGTCGCCACGATCGTGTTCTTCGTGGACGTCCGGCCGGCCCTCAAGCACGTCTCGGGCGGCGGCTGGGGCCGTCGCCGCCGCGGAAGCAGCAGCGACGGGCCGTACGGTCCGTACAACGGCGGACGGTAGACGGCACCGCGGACTGCGACCGCGGCGGTAGGACGCCGGGGGTGGCGGCAGGCCGTGGCCGGTACAAGGGCGCGCCCTGGGTCGCAGGCCATGGTCGGTCCGGCAAGGAGCGGTGGTGGCCGGACGGGGCGCGCGCTGGGTCGTAGGCCGTGGTCGGTACGGCAGCGTGGGGTGGTGGGCGGCAGCTCTCGTCCGGTCCGGCGGTGAGCGGTGCCCGGCGGCAGGCCGTGGTCGGTACGCCAGCGTGGGGCGGTGGGCGGCAGCTCCCGCCCGGACCGGTAGCGAGTGGTGCGCGCCGCGATCGCGGCCGTGCTACGGCGCGCGGTCGAGCAGGACGACGGCCACGTCGTCCGCCAGCTCCCCGCCATTGAGGTCGCGGACCTCGTTGACCGTCGCGCGCAGCAGTTCCTCGCCGCTCAGACCCTCGGCCAGCCGACGGCGGACCAGCTCCACCATGCCTTCCAGGCCGAGACGCTCCCCGTCCTCGCCGACACGCCCCTCGATCAGCCCGTCGGTGTAGAGCATCAGACTCCACGCGGGCCCCAGCTCGACCTGCATGCGCGGCCAGCGGGCGCGCGGCAGCAGACCCAGCGCCGGGCCGTTGTTGTCGTACGGCAGCAGCTCGGCCGGGCGGTCCGGGCGGGCGATCAGCGGGGACGGGTGGCCGGCCAGGCACAGCCCGGCGCGGCGCCCGTCCGGCGCGATGTCCACCGTGCACAGCGTCGCGAAGATCTCGTCGTTGTCGCGCTCGTGCTCCAGGACCTGCTGGAGCGTGGAGAGCAGCTGGTCGCCGCACAGTCCCGCCAGCGTCAGGGCGCGCCAGGCGATGCGCAGCTCCACGCCGAGCGCGGCCTCGTCCGGGCCGTGCCCGCAGACGTCGCCGATCATCGCGTGCACGGTGCCGTCCGGGGTGCGGACCGTGTCGTAGAAGTCACCGCCGAGCAGCGCGCGGGAGCGGCCGGGGCGGTAGCGGGCCGCGAAACGCAGTGAGGAACCGTCCAGCAGCGGGGTGGGCAGCAGACCGCGCTCCAGACGGGCGTTCTCCTGGGCCCGCAGCTTGGACTCGGTCAGCCGCCGCTCGGCCGTGTCGGAGCGCTTCCGCTCGACCGCGTACCGTATGGCCCGGCTCAGCAGCCGTCCGTCGAGCTCGTCGCGGAACAGATAGTCCTGGGCCCCGACGCGCACCGCCTCTGCGCCGCGCTCGGCGTCGCAGGACGCGGTGAGGGCCAGCACGGCATGACGGGGCGCGAGCTGCAGCACGTGCCTCAGCACGGCCAGCTCGTCGTACTCCTCGGCGGCCCGGCCCGGGGCGGGCAGGGCGAGGTCCAGCAGGATGCAGTGGACGTCGTGGGTGAGCAGCCGCTCGGCCTCGGTGAGGTTGCGGGCGGTGCGCAGCCGGATGGGGCGGCCCGCCGCGTCGAGCATCTCGGGCACTATCGGCGAACCGGCCGGGTCGTCCTCGATCACCAGCAGGGTGAGTGTGTCGGTCGGGGCCTTGCCGCGCGCGGTTGACGCCTGTGCGGCCTGGGCCCCGGGCAGGGACTCGGCTTGAGCCTGACCACTCTCCGCGGCCGGGATCGCCCTCTGCCGCGGTACGGGTACGGGCATCGTCTTCGGTTCCTTCCCTCCCCCCGAGGGCACGGCGGGGCGAGGGAGCTCGACCCACCGACGGGGACCATAGCGGTAGCCGAGGGCCCAACGGAATGCCTGACGGAGTGGCGTAGGGCAACCGGCCGCCGTCATATGCCGCATCCCCTACCGCAGTTGGACACGGTGGGCTCCGGCGGGGATGACGAATGTCACGTGGCGGCAGAGGTTTGGGGCCGGGGGTGGAGTGTGCCCCGTCACATGGGGCAGATCACTCGGCCGACCGGGAGGGAGGGAGCCTGTCCGCGACCGGGGAGGGGCCCGAAGGGCGTTCGACAGCACCGCCGCCGCCGGAAGGCACTACGCGTCCGGCCGTACGACCCCCAGAATCGGCATCGAGCCCGCGCCCGCGATCGTCACCGTCCGGCCGGGACGCGGGGCATGGATGATCGCGCCGTCGCCGACGTACATCGCCACATGGCTGGCGTCGTCGAAGTAGATGATCAGGTCGCCGGGTCGCATGTCCTTGACGTCGACGTGTCTGAGCTGTTTCCACTGCTCCTGCGAGGTGCGCGGAATGGCGGTGCCGACCGCGGCCCAGGCCTGAGACGTCAGTCCCGAGCAGTCGTACGACTTCGGGCCCTCGGCACCCCATTCGTACGGTTTGCCGATCTGATGGCTGGCGAACCTCACGGCTTTCCTGCCCTCCTGGGAGGCTTTGCCGCTGATTTCCTTGAGTATCCCGGAGTCGAGCCAGGCCGTCTGTGCCTTGTGTGCGGCCTCTTCCTCCAGCTTGCGCAGCCGCTCCTGTTCCTGCTTCTTCAGCCGTGACTCGAGCTTCTCCGCGGCGGCGATCTGTTTCTCGATCTTCTTCTTGGCCTCGGCCTTGGCCTTGCGGTTGGCGTCGAGTTCCTTCCACCGGTCGGCGGCGTCGCGCGCGTACTGGGCCAAGTCCTGCTGGGTGCGCGTCATCTCGGTGAGCAGGCCCTCGGTCGCACGCTCGCCCTGGAGGGCGGTGCCCGCGTCGTTGAGGAACTCCTGCGGGTTGTCGCTCAGCCAGAGCCGGACCTCCGGCGGCAGGCCCCCGCCGCGGTACTGGGCGCGGGCCGCGGCGCCCGCCCGGTCCTTCAACTCGTCCAGTTTCTCCTGGCCCTTGACGATCTCTCGGGCCAACTGGACGATCTGCGCCGACTGCTTCTCCGTCTTCTCCTCGGCCGCGTTGTAGGCGTCGGTGGCGACCGCGGCGTCGTGGTACAGCTTGTCCAGCTTCTTGCGGACGGCTTCGAGGTCCTTGCCTGTCACGGCAGGTGACCCGCTGGACGGAGTGGGGGTCGGGGTCGGCCGGCCCGGGCTCGCATACGCTCCTCCTGGTGTGCCCAGCACGGTGACTGCGCAGGCCAGGGCGATGGCCGCCGTGGTCAGGGTCCGCTTCCCGGATCCCATACTCGCTCCCCCAAATCTGATTTACTGTCAGTAACTTACGACGCCGGGGGGATCGTGCCACGTTGGCGTGCAAAGTGACAGAGGGCAGGACCAAGCCCCGCAAAAACTCCCTCCCCTGCCCCGCCTCGTACGATGATCTCCCTCCCCGTTCCCCGCCCTTGTACGACGATCTCCCCGCGAATGTGACGAAGGACTCGAGAAGATCGTTCCCCGCAGGTCGGGTGGGGGTTTCAGCCGCGGGGTGCCAAGGCTCCCCAGGTCACGGTGACTTCCCCCTGGCGCCAGCGTCCCGGGCCGTCGGTGACCGGCCAGTCCGCCGTCAGTCGGCGGACCGTGCGTATCCAGCGCTGGCGTGCGCCGTACGAGGCGTAGGGCGCGGCGGCGGCCCAGGCGTGGTCGAAGTCGCGCAGGAAGGCGTGCACGGGCTCGCCCGGGACATTGCGGTGGATCAGCGCCTTGGGGAGTCGCTCGGCCAGGTCGGACGGGCGGTCGAGGGAGCCGAGCCGGGTGGCGAAGGTGACCGTACGCGGGCCCTCGGGGCCGAGCGCGATCCACACATGGCGGCGGCCGATCTCGTCGCACGTCCCCTCGACGAGCAGTCCGCCGCGGGAGCCGGCCGCCGGGTCGGCGGGGGCGAGCCGGGCGCACAGCCGCTCCCAGACGGCGGCGACCTCGCCCTCCTCGTACTGCCGCAGGACGTTCGCGGCGCGGATGAGGGACGGGCGGCCCGGTACGGGCACCTCGAAGCCGCCGTGCCGGAAGACCAGGCCCTTGCGGGTGTAGGGCTGTGCGGCCGCGACCCGGGCGGGTTCGATCTCGACGCCCACCACGCGGACGCGGGGGGCGGCGCTGCGCAGGCGCTGCAGCAGCTCGACCGCGGTCCAGGGCGCGGCCCCGTACCCGAGGTCGACGGCCACGGGGTTCGCCGTGCGGCGAAGCTCCGCACCGTGGACCGCGGCGATCCAGCGGTCCATCCGGCGCAGGCGGTTCGGATTGGTGGTCCCGCGCGTCACCGTACCCACGGGGCGGGACGCGGCGCGGGTTGACATGCGTACGAGAGTAAGGGGCCTGGAAAGGGGGAGGGTCGGCCTGTGGACAACGGACCGGCCTGTGGACAACCGGCCGGGGGATGCATGGAGGACCGACCGCTGCGGCGGACGGCTGGGCGGCGGCTGCGACAGCGCACGCCGAGCGGGCCTCGAACGGTTGAGCGATGAACGGTAATGATTCGGCAAAGTCGCCCGTCGGGGAAATGGACCGTCCTCCTCCGGCGTTCGCACCCCTTGGAGGGCGTGCTGCGCCTTTCCCGCAAGGCATGCCCGCAGCAAGGAGGAAACGCCACGTGAGCCAGTACGTCAGCAGGCTCGGGCGTCGCTCCCCGGCGGCTCCCTCGCGGCTGCGGCTGCCGCACCGCAGGCCTCGCCGCGTCGCCATGCTCTCTGTGCACACCTCGCCGCTCCACCAGCCCGGCACAGGCGACGCCGGCGGCATGAACGTCTACATCGTGGAACTGGCCCAGCGCCTCGCGGAGATCAACGTCGAGGTCGAGATCTTCACCCGGGCCACCACGGCCGCCCTCCCGCCGGTCGTCGAGCTCACCCCCGGCGTCCTCGTCCGGCACGTCGACGCCGGACCGTACGAAGGGCTCGCCAAGGAGGACCTCCCCGCCCAGCTCTGCGCCTTCACGCACGGCGTGATGCAGGCCTGGGCAGGACACCGCCCCGGCCACTACGACCTCGTGCACTCCCACTACTGGCTCTCCGGCCACGTCGGCTGGCTGTCCGCCCAGCGCTGGGGCGCCCCCCTGGTGCACGCCATGCACACCATGGCCAAGGTCAAGAACGCCTCCCTCGCCGAGGGGGACACCCCCGAGCCCGCCGCCCGCGTCATCGGCGAGACGCAGATCGTGGCCGCCGCCGACCGGCTCATCGCCAACACCGCCGAAGAGGCCGACGAGCTCGTACGGCACTACGCGGCCGACCCCGGCAAGGTGGCCGTCGTCCATCCGGGGGTGAACCTGGACCGCTTCCGGCCCGCCGACGGCCGTGCCGCCGCCAGGGCCCGGCTCGGGCTTCCGCAGGACGCGCTGATCCCCCTCTTCGCTGGGCGCATACAGCCCCTCAAGGCGCCAGACGTGCTGCTGCGAGCCGTCGCCGTTCTCCTCGACGAGCGCCCCGAGCTGCGCTCCCGCATCGTCGTGCCCGTGGTGGGCGGTCCCAGCGGCAGCGGACTCGCCAAGCCGGAGGGACTGCAGAAGCTCGCCGCCCGGCTGGGCATAGCCGACGTCGTGCTCTTCCGGCCGCCCGTCGAGCAGGACCGGCTCGCGGACTGGTTCCGCGCCGCGTCCGTACTGGTCATGCCGTCGTACAGCGAGTCATTCGGGCTCGTCGCCATCGAGGCGCAGGCGACCGGCACGCCGGTGCTGGCGGCAGAGGTCGGCGGGCTGCCCGTGGCGGTGAAGCACGGGCGGACGGGGTTTCTCGTCCAGGGGCACGATCCCGCCGCGTACGCGCGCGTACTGCGCGGTTTCGCCGACGACCCGGGGCTGTGTGTCCGCATGGGCCAGGCCGCGGCCCGGCACGCCGAGTCGTTCGGCTGGGACACGGCCGCCGCCGCGACGGCCGGGGTCTACACGGCGGCCATGCAGGCGCACCGGCGCCGGGCGCGCGCGCACCACGGCTGACACCTGTCACGTACGCTCCCCACATGTCTGACGAACAGCGGGCGGCACAGGTCATCGAAGGGGTCCTCAAGGACGCCGAGCTGGAGTGGGAGAGCCCGCGGTCGGGCTCGTACGTCGTGAAGCTCCCCGGGACGCGCAAGCTGGCGACGACCGTCTCGCTGATCGTCGGCAGGCACTCCCTCTCCCTCAACGCCTTCGTGATCCGGCACCCCGACGAGAACGAGCCCGCGGTGCACCGCTGGCTGCTGGAGCGCAACCTCAAGCTGTACGGGGTGAGTTACGCCGTCGACCCGCTCGGCGACATCTATGTGACCGGCAGGCTGCCGCTGGCCGCGGTCACCGCCGACGAGGTGGACCGGCTGCTCGGCTCGGTCCTCGAGGCGGCTGACGGCAGTTTCAACACTCTGCTGGAGCTCGGTTTCGCGTCCGCGATCCGCAAGGAGTACGCCTGGCGGGTGTCGCGCGGCGAGTCGACCCGCAATCTGGAAGCGTTCAGTCATCTGACCGAGCGTTCCGAGAACTGACCCTCCGGACCGTACAAATCAATCACTGCACGACCCTTTCCCCGCCAAGGGGCTCCGTGGCATGCTCACCGCCGACGCAGATCTGAACGTCGTTCACGTCCATGGAAATTCATCTCCCTGAGAATCCTTGCAATCCTTGGAAGGCGGTTCGGGCATGGGCAAGGGGTACGCGGACATCAGCAGACGGAGTCTGCTCGGCAGCGCCATCGCCGTGGCGGCCGTCGCCGTGACCGGAACGACGGCGGCGGCCGCCGCACCCGCACAGCCGAAGGGCGAAGTCCCCGTCCTCTGGCATGAGTTCGTCCGTACCCCCTTCACCCATCCGCAGATCCCGTACGTCGGCCGGGCCGGCTACCGCGGCGGGGCTGTGCGCTTCCCCCGCCGCCCCGTGGTGGCCGACGTGACCGCGTTCGGAGCCGTGGCGGACGGCACGACGGACTGCGCCCCCGCGATCAACCGTGCCATCGCCGCCGCCGGGAGGGCCGGCGGTGGCACGGTCATCGTCCCGCCCGGCACGTACCGCATCGACGGCCTGATCCGCATCGGGTACGACAACGTCGTCCTGCGGGGCGCGGGCAGCGACCGTACGACGCTGTACGCGACGAAGAACCTCACCGAGCTCATCGGCGTCTACGGCTCCCGGTACGGCGGCGACAAGTCCTCCTGGTCCTGGGCGGGTGGCCTCATCTGGCTGGCGCCCACGGCGCGTTGGGACTCCCTGGTCACGGCCATCCAGGCGAAGGCATGGCCGTTCGAGGGCTGGACGGGCAACAAGCGCGACGAATGGGAGACGCTGACCACGGTGTCCCCGGCCCGGCAGGGCTCCTGGACGGTGACGGTCGCCGACGCCCGGCGGCTGAGGCCGGGTCAGCTCGTCCTCCTTCGCCTGGCCGACGACGCCGGGCACACCCTCCTGGAGCACATGTCCGGCGGTGGCCCGGGCCCGGAGGCGTACTACTGGGACGACAAGACGAAGCTGACGTCGTACGTCCCCTATGAGTGGCCCGTACGTATCGCGCGCGTTGCGGGCCGGAAGGTCACGTTCGAGCGACCGCTTCCCCTGGACGTGCGCCCGGAGTGGGACCCGCGTCTGACGACACACGTACGGGCGCTGACGGGCGCCGGCGTGGAGGGCCTGACCCTCCAGGCGATCGAGACGCCGCAGTCCCCGCACCTGCTGGACAAGGGCTACAACGGGGTCGCCTTCCAGTGCGCGTACGACTGCTGGGCGGACGACGTCGTCGTACGGCACGTCGACAACGGCTTCGGTCTGGTCGCCGCGTCCTCCTGCACCCTGCGCCGCACCCGCGTGGCGGGCCGGGGCTCGCACCACCCGTACTTCTGCCGGGAGGGCTCGCACGACAACCTGATCGAGGACTTCACGATCGAACAGCGCACGGTCCCGGCCCCGTCGAACACCCAGCTCCACGGCATCAACGTGGAAGGCCTGTCCTCCTACAACGTCTGGTCGCGCGGCGAGATGCAGATGGGCACCTTCGACTCGCACCGGGGACTGCCCTTCGCGAACGTCCGCACGGACATCACCGTGAACAACAACGGCCGTCACGGAGGGGACGCTTCCGCCGGCCCCCTCTTCGGCGCCCGCTTCACCCACTGGAACGTGCGTGTGACGAACGGCCGGGCGGGACTGATGAAGATCGACGCATTGGCGCCGTACTCCGCCACCGTCGGCCTGAACGAGGTCACGGAGTTCGACCAGATCGACGTGCCCGACTTCACGGGCGATCTGCACTCCCGCCTGGAGCTGTACGGCACGACGGACGTGGTACGTCCGCGGAACCTGTACGAGGCGCAACGCGAGCTGTGAACCGCGCCGGTTCCCGGGGGCGTCTCCTGCGGGCGCTCCCGGACCGGTCCACACCTGTGCCCCGGTCAGTTCTCCGTTGGGCAGAAACGGTCGATCAGGAGGGACAGGCGGCTGTCGTGCTGCTCGCGGCGCAGACGACCGCTGCGCATCAGCGTGAGCTGGCCGTGCAGTCCGGCCCAGACGGTCTCGGTGAGCACGCCCGGGTCCTCGTCGGCGGCGAGCGGCGCGACGGCCAGACGCAGTTCGTTGAAGGCGGCGCGCAGCGGGGCGGGCGCCTCGGGCGTCGCGAACGGCAGGTCCACGGCGTGCGTGAACATCACGTCGTACAGCGCCGGACGCCGCTCGCAGAAGTCGGCGTACGCCCGGCCCACCGCGGCGAGTGCCGCGCGTGGTGAGGACGCCGCGGTGCGTGCTGCGCGCAACTCGCCGGCCAGTTCCTCGAAGCCCTCTACGGCGACGGCCGCCATGATCGCCTCCTTGCCCTTGAAGTGGCTGTAGAGGACGGGCTGGCTGTATTCGATCTCGGCGGCGAGGCGGCGCGTGGTCACCGCGTCCCAGCCCTCGGTCTCCGCGAGTTCCCGTGCGGCCGTGACGATGAGCCGCTCGCGTTCCGCTCGTTCGCGCTCGCGGCGCGTCTGAATCGACATGGGCAGAATTCTAGCATCGCTAGCTCTTCTGTCGGCGCTATGCCAGCTTCGCTCCAACATCTAGCAGCGCTAGCAAGGAGACCGACGTGCTCACCACCACCGCCTACGGCCTTGCCCTTCTGCTCGACCTGTTCGTTCTTGTCATCGGGGCGCGCTTCCTACTGCAGCCCGGGGCGGCCGCCACCGGCTACGGCGTGCCCGCCAAGCCGGACGGCGACGCCGCGTATCTGGAGATCAAGGGCCTGCGCGACGCCACCACCGGCATACTGGGGCTCGCTCTGCTCGCCTTTGCCGGAGCGCGCGCCGAGGCCTGGTTCATGCTGGCCGCAGCCCTGGTGCCGCTCGGCGACACGCTGATCGTGCTGCGCCACGGCGGCACACGGGCCGCCGCCTTCGGCATCCACTTCGCCACGGCGGTGGTGGTACTCGCCTCCGGGGCCCTGCTCTTCGCCGTCTGAACCGCCGACGCTCTTACCGGGGAGTTGCGAAATGTCGCTGTTCGTACCGCACTTCGACTCGTCTGTGATCGTCCGCTCCGCCGATACCGAAGTCGTCGGCCGGACCCCCACGACCGTACGGCTGCTGGCGGACAGCAGCGCGACCGGCGGGGCGCTGTCCACGCAACGCGTCACCCTCACCGGGGGCGCGGACGGGGCGAAACCCCACCACCACACGCGCTCGGCCGAGATGTTCTTCATCCTCGACGGCACGGCACAGCTGCTTTCCGGCGACCGGATCGTCACCGCGGAGCAGGGCGATCTGGTCGTCGTACCGCCTGGCACGCCGCACGCCTTCGCAGCCGCTCCCGGGCAGGACGCCGACATCCTGATCGTCATCACTCCGGGTGTCGAACGCTTCGAGTACTTCCGTCACCTGGAGCGCGTCGGCCTGGGGAAGGTGCCGCCGGAGACGCTCCTGGAGGTACAGGAGCTCTACGACAACCACTTCCTGACGAGCGAGGCGTGGGAGGGGCGCCGGCGCTGACCCGTCCACGCAGTGCCGCACAGGTGGGGCACCCTGCTCAGGCCGCGCTGGCCTCCACCTCGGCCGCCGCCATGTTGGCCGCCGTCGCCGTCGCCTCCACCGGGATACGGCGCATCAGGGCGCCGTATCCGGCGGCCGCTCCCGTGCCGACCACCGCGCACAGCCCCCACAGCCACTCCGCGCCGTAGCTGTCGATGACGAAGCCGGACATCAGCGGGGCGACCAGGGCCGCCACCGACCAGGACAGGGTGTACATGCCCTGGTAGCGGCCGCGCCCGTGCACGGGGGAGAGGCGGACGACGAGGCCGGTCTGGGTGGGCGCGTTGACGATCTCCGCCAGCGTCCACACGCAGACCGTCAGCGCGAAGACGCCGACCGAGCCCGCGAAGGCGGTCAGCCCGAAGCCGTACCCCGCGAGCAGGGACGAGACCACCAGAAGCCGGCGCGCGTCGCGGTGCTCGATGAAACGCGTGACCGGGATCTGCAGTGCGACGATCAGCACACCGTTGACGGCGATCGCCATGCCGTAGTCCGCGGGCGTGAAGCCGGCCTCGCCCATCGCCACCGGTAGGCCGACGGACCCCTGCTGGAAGACGAGCGCGACGAGGAAGGACAGCCCGACCACGCTCATGAAGCGGCCGTCACGCACAACCGTGCCGAGCCCCACGTCCTCGGCGGCCTCCTTGCTCGTCGGCGCCGGCCGTGACTCGGGCAGTTTGGCGAAGACCACGACTGCACAGACCATGGTCATCCCCGCCTCGATCAGGAACCCGGCGAGATAGCTGAACTCGGCGATGAAGCCGGCGGCCATGGACGAGACGGCGAAGCCCAGGTTGATCGCCCAGTAATTGAGGGAGAAGGCGCGGACCCGGTCCTCGGGGCGGACGATGTCGGCCATCATCGCCTGCACGGCGGGGCGGGAGGCGTTGCTCGCCATCCCGACCAGGAAGGCGACGGCCGCGATCGCGACCGGGTCGCGCATGAAGCCGAGCAGGGCGACGGAGACGGCAGTGGACGACTGGGCGACGAGGAGGGTCGGCCGTCGCCCCAGCCGGTCGGTCATCACGCCCGCGCCGAGGGAGGAGACGACCCCGCCGAGTCCGTGCAGGGAGGCGACGAGACCGGCGTACGAGGCGGAGTAGCCGCGATCGAGGGTCAGGTAGAGCGCCATGAAGGTGGCGACGAAGGCGCCCAGCCGGTTGACGAGCGTGCTGGTCCACAGCCACCAGAACTCACGGGGAAGCCCCGAGACGGTCTCGCGGGCGGCACGTCTGAGGGCGGCGAGTGACATGACGGGGTCCCCCACGGATGTAAGCAGCTCGGGCGGTGAGCACAACTTACGAGTGCGCGACCCGGGATGGCCACTCGATTAACAGATGCCGTCAACTGTCCGCCTGCCGGGCGGGCCGCACGAGGGGGCGAAAGCGTGGATTACGCTCTGATGCATGGCCGACGCACCGTACAAGCTGATCCTCCTCCGCCACGGCGAGAGCGAATGGAACGCGAAGAACCTGTTCACCGGCTGGGTGGACGTCAACCTCAACGAGAAGGGCGAGAAGGAGGCCGTCCGCGGCGGTGAGCTGCTCAAGGACGCCGGCCTGCTGCCCGACGTGGTCCACACCTCCGTCCAGAAGCGCGCGATCCGCACCGCGCAGCTGGCACTGGAGGCGGCCGACCGCCACTGGATCCCGGTCCACCGCTCCTGGCGCCTGAACGAGCGCCACTACGGCGCCCTGCAGGGCAAGGACAAGGCGCAGACCCTCGAGGAGTTCGGCGAGGAGCAGTTCATGCTGTGGCGCCGCTCCTACGACGTCCCGCCGCCGCCGCTCGAGGACGACTCGGAGTTCTCGCAGGCGAACGACCCGCGCTACGCGTTGATCCCGCCGGAGCTGCGCCCGAAGACGGAGTGCCTGAAGGACGTCGTCTTCCGCATGCTGCCCTACTGGTACGACGGCATCGTCCCGGACCTCCTGACCGGCCGCACGGTCCTGGTCGCGGCCCACGGCAACAGCCTGCGCGCCCTGGTCAAGCACCTCGACGGCATCTCGGACGCCGACATCGCGGGCCTGAACATCCCGACAGGCATCCCGCTCTTCTACGAACTCGACGCCGACTTCAAGCCGCTCACCCCGGGTGGCCGCTACCTCGACCCGGAGGCGGCCGCGGCGGCGATCGAGGCGGTCAAGAACCAGGGCAAGAAGAAGTAGGTATTGCGATCATGCCCCTCACCTGCGCGTTCGGCGCAGATGAGGGGCATTTTCATGCTCTGGAACCTCTCTGGAACCTCAGAGGGCATTTGATCTAGGCGAATTGAACTTTCTGTTCTAGTAAGTCCCTCGCCAGGTTGGTGTCGTCTCGTCCGTTATGCGCTTGGCAAGGTTGTCGATCGAGGCGACGTGGATCATGGCCTCGGAGCTGGCGGGAAGGGTCTCGTAATCGCGAGAAAGGCGCCGGTGCAACATAAGCCAACCCAGGCTTCGCTCGACTAACCAGCGCCTTTTGACAACGTGAAAGCCACGAACTCCGGGGTTTCTGTTGACGACTTCGACGTCGATTCCGAGACGTGCGCCGTGCTCGATGACGGCGTTCTTGAAGCCGGTGTCGACCCAGCTCTTGGTGATGGTTGGATACGTCTTCTTGGCCTGGTCGAGGAGCTGGATTCCGACGGCGTTCTCGGAGAGGCTCGCGGCGGTGACGGTCACGGCGAGGATCAGTCCGATCGTGTCGGTGAGGATGCCTCGCTTCCGTCCGACGATCTTCTTGGCGGCGTCCGTTCCCTGGCTGGTCAGGGGCACGTTGGTGGAGGTCTTCACGCTCTGGGTGTCGATGACGGACCCTGTGGGTTCGGGCTTGCGTCCTTCCTTCACGCGGGCGAGCCCGGTCAGGTCGTAGTTGAGCTGGGCGAGGATTCCCTCATCGCGCCAGGAAGCGTAGTAGGCATAGACGGTGCCGTAGTTCGGGAAGTCGTGCGGGAGGTATTTCCAGGGGATTCCCGTGCGGTTGATGTAGAGGAGTGCGTTGAATACGTCGCGCAGGTCGACCTTGGCCGGCTGCCCGGTGGGTCTGCGGTCGAGCCGGGCTTTTCTCCAGGCCGTCAACGTCGGCTCGATCAGGGCCCATCGGGCGTCGGAAAGGTCGCTGGGGTACGGCTTCCGCTGGCTCACGTCCCAGAGGGATCATGGGTGTGACGGAAGATCGGGTTCCGGTGATCATCGGGCGGTTCTGTGCCATCTCTGCGTCAGACGCACTTCGAGGATCGAAGCCGAGCGAAACGGGCGGGCAGGTCCGGAAGTCTGGAAGCGATGAACAGCATCGATCCGCCGAAAGGCCTCAAACTGACACAGCGACAGAACTCGCATACCGGCATGAGGCATACCTGAACGCCCACTCAGAGGGCATTTAGAGGCGGTCTGTGTCGGTGCGACTTGTTGTCGCATGCGGCGTCGGAAGTGGTGTCGCCGGGCTTCGGCCTGATGGCGTCGGCGCCACGCTGACCAGCGGAGTCCGTTGTGTGTGCGACCATTCCGGACTTCCCGGGATGTCGGCCAAGCGTCGCTGACGGACGTTGCTCGTGGGCAGGAACCGCCACCGCACGCACCCGGTCAGGTCATCGTTCGGCAGCACGGCCGCCCCGCCCGCGCACGGTCGGTGTTGATCTCGGTCACGAACAGCCGTCCCTCTGTACTCACGAACCACGCGGAAGGTTGTGCGTTGCCGCGCAGAGCCCGAGCGACTCCGGGAGAACTGAGCGCGCCGAGAAGTGAGTCGGCCTCGCCCCCGTCGTCGCCGACTGGGCCGCTGTGATCCACGCGTGGGTAAGCGAGGACCACGCCTCCTGACCCACGAGCCCGAGGCCGATCGCGTGCAGCAGGTGTGTCTTGTCGAGCCCCCGACAGCGCCTCGAGCGGCATCCCGCCCGTCCAAGCCGCGCAGCACGCTGTAGGGACCCGTCAGCGCCGCAGCGCCTCCACCGGTTCGATACGGGACGCCCTCCATGCCGGATAGAGGCCGGCCAGGACGCCGGTGGCGAGCCCCACCAGAGGGGCGGCCGCGACCGTGTCCGGATGCAGGATGGGAGTCCAGTGGCGGGCCAGGGCCACGCCGACCACGGTGAGTACGCCGAGGCTGGTGCCGACCAGTCCGCCGAGCGCCCCCAGCGTTCCGGACTCGGCCAGGAACTGGGCGGTGATGTGCCGGGCGCGAGCGCCCAGGGCGCGCCTCAGGCCGATCTCGCCCGTCCGCTCGAGCACCGCGACGAGGGTGGTGTTGGCGATGCCGACCGCGCCGATGACCAGGCAGATCCCGGCCAGCAGGAGAAAGAGCTGGCTCAGGTCGGAGCCGACTCCGGAGCGCAAGCCGCGTGGGTCCGGCGGCGGTTCGGCCTTGAGGTACTCGGGGTGGTCGGGCCGCAGCGCCGTCGGGGCCTCTTCCGCGACCTGCCGGGCGGCGCCCAGCTCCGTGGCGACGAGCATGCTTGCCTCGCCGGGGCCCGGCCGGCCCCACAGCTCCTCCGCTGAGGTGCGCGGAACCACCACGCTGAGCAGCAGATCGGGCTTGCGCTGCACGTCCTGCACGATGCCGACGACGGTGAAGGGCTCGTCCCCGATGAACACCGCCGGATGCGTCTGAAGCGTGGTGATCCCGAGCTGCGCGGCCGTCGCCTCGCCGATGACGGCGACCCGGCCCCGGCGGGCCATCGCGTCGTCGTACAGCCGCCCCTCCGCCAGGGTCGGCACGGCTGCCCGCAGCACTCCGGGCGAGGCGGCGACCACGTCGATCGGCTTCCCCTCACCCCCGGCGACGGGGGCCGACCGCACGGTCGACGCCCGGTCGTCACGCACCGGCCAGAAGACCCCGGCGGCACGCACCCCGTTGACACGGCGCATGCGGGCATCGGCGTCCTCGGGGAAGGCAGGCCCGATCAGCCCGTCGGGGTCATGGACGGCGTCCTCCACGGTCACCTCGGTGGCGGTGAGCACGTTGAACCGGGAGTCGATCTGGGAGGACGTGGTGGAGGTCAGCCCGAGTATCGCGACGAAGGTGCCGACACCGAGCACGGTGCCGAGCGCGGTCAGCGCCGACCGCGAGGGGCGCTGCAGCATCCCGGCGCCGGCCTCGGAGAGCAGGTCGCGCACCGTGAACGAGGAGCGGTCGATGCCCGTCGTTCCGCGTCCGCGCGCACGTGATGTCATACGGCCGCGGCCTCCCGGCGCTCTGTGAGCACGCCGTCGCGGATGGACACGGTCCGCCCGCCGCGCGCGGCCACCTCCGGGTCATGGGTGATCAGCACGACGGTCAGCCCTTCCGCATGCAGCTCCTCCAGCAGTTCGAGCACGGTGTGGGCGTTGGCCGAGTCCAGGTTCCCGGTCGGCTCGTCGCACAGCAGCAGCGACGGTCCGCCCGCGAGGGCGCGGGCGATGGCGACCCGCTGACGCTCGCCTCCGGACAGCCGGGTGGGCAGCGCGTCGACACGGTGCCCGAGCCCGACCCGGATCAACGCCTGCCTGGCCCTCGCCACACGCTCTGCCCGGGCGACGCCGTTGTACATCATGGACAGGGCGACGTTCTCCAGCGCCGAGCGGTGCGGCAGCAGGTGGAAGGCCTGGAAGACGAAACCGATCCTCCTGCCCCGCAGCGCGGTGCGGTCGGCGTCGCGCAGTGCTCCGGTGTCGTGCCCGTCGAGCAGATACCTTCCGTGCGTGGGGGCGTCCAGCAGTCCCGCGATGTTCAGGAACGTGGACTTGCCGGAGCCGGAGGGGCCGACGACGGTGACGAAGTCCCCGCGCCGCACCGTCAGATCGCAGGGCTTGAGCGCCGCCACCGGGGGCGGTCCCGGGTAGGTCAGCCCGACCTGGTTGAATTGGATGACCGGGGGCGACGAGAGGGAATCCGTCACGGACCACTCCCCTCCCGCTTGACCCCCGTGACCACCTGCTCGCCCTCTGCCAGCCGGGCCGAGCCCACGGGCTCGACGGCCACGAAGCCGTCACCGGCCGTTCCGGTACGCACCTCGACCCGCCGTTGCCGGCCGTCCGCCTCGACGACGGTGACGTCAGGGGTGCCTGCCCCGGCCCCGAGTCGGGCCAGACGGCCGGGTTGTGGACGGCATTTGGGGGCGCCCCCAAATGCCCCGTGGCATGTAGTCGGCCGCAACAATCTCATGCATGGATCAGGGGATCGCAGGGCTCCTTGCGGGGATAGCCGGACAGATCACACGCTGGCTCACGGCCAACGCGCCGTCCACGGCGGAGGCGCTGCGCCGTCCGGCGACGGACGAGGACATCGCGAGACTGCGCGACGCACTGGGGTTCGAGGTACCCGACGTGCTCGAGGCGCTGCTGCGGACGAACAACGGCAGCGGCGCGAAGGACACCACACAGACCCTCTCCAACGGGCGTGTGGTGCCGGTCAATCACGTGGATTCGGCGATCTTCCCGTTCAGCAACGTGCTCCTGGGATGCAAGGAGATCGTCCAGACGCGCCCAGCTGCTGGACATGGCACAAGAGGCCGAGGGCTACTGGCAGCCCCATTTGATCCCGGTCATCTGGGACTTTGAACGCGCCTACTACGGCTATGTCCTGGATACCTCTGGATCTTCCGGATTCCGTGTGCTGCACTATGCCGAAATAAGTCCGAACGAGACCGATCCGACGACTTCCCTGGGCGAACTGTTGAGATCGTTCGCCGACGGAATGGACCTCGGCAACTGGGACGTTCAGCGCCCGCAGGTGGTGAACGGGTCTCTCAGATGGTGCGAGGAGTGACATCCGGTGTGGGGGCCGCCCCGAAAGGGGCGGCGGCCCCCACAGGTCGTTTGGTCGCGCTCATCGTGCACTTGACGGACGTCGAGTTGACGTTCGCCGAAGCGCATTGTCTGTTCACGGCGGTGTCGAACCAGTAGGCGCCCTTGTCCGTGAGGCGCATTTTCTTGCTGAAGCCGTAGGCCCCGCCGAAGACCGCCATGGAGCCCGGGTTGTCCCGGTCGGACATGGCCGAGCGCCCGCGGACGTCGGTCCGGCTCGGAACGGTCCTGTTGAGGTTGTACACGTGCATGGTGCCGTCGACTGGATCGATCGCGCGATCGCCTTCAAGTTGCCACCGTCCACCTCGCCGGACTCCACATCGCGGGCATCTTGCTCTGGTCCGCAAGATGATCCAAACGAAACCGCCTAGATCTGATGATCTGAAAGGAGCGGCCGAGCTCAACCGGACGGCGTGACCGAGGACCACACGCCGAACCACTGCTCGGCGCCGTACTCCTCGAACCGCTCCACCTCGGTGAACCCCAGCTTCGCCGCGAGGCGCATCGAGCGGTCGTTGGCGGTCTGGGTGCAGAGCACCACCGGCTCGCTGGGAAGCGCGCGGGCGAACCAGGAGTCTGCGACCCTGCGGAGAAGGGCAGGCACGTCACTCTGCCCGGCGCCTGCCGGGTTGGCCTGAGAGACGTGTTTGATCGTCCACGAATTCATGCACCCGTGATCCAACACGGGCCGGACTCGGGTCACCGTCACACCACCGAGGTTCCCGGCCTTGTCCCGGCCCAGAAGGTCTCCCGTTCCGTAGCTGTTGAGGTCGCCCACGCCCACCAGCCCTTGCCGTCGTCGCAGCCATTGCTCGCGCACCCATGCCGACCCCCTGTCCGCGGCCTGTTGCAGGCAGGGGGTCGGCATGGTGCGGGTCACCAGTCGGTGCGGTCACCAGATGGACAGCGGGACCGGGTGGACTTCGTCGGGTTTGTGGCCGGCGCGTTCGTGGACGCGGCGGACCGCTTCGGCCGAGGGGGCCTCGGAGAGGCAGTACACCGTTCCGGACTCCGGGTCCGCCCAGGCCCTCTCGAAGTGCACGCCCTCTTCCTTTTCCATGGCGAGGTCTGCCTGGTGAGCCTGCTTCAGCTGGTCATCCGTGATGCCCTTCATACCGTGGTGGACGTCCATGAACTGGGTCATGGCCTCGCACCTCCTTCCGGGCGCGCTCGCCTGCTCTTTCCTCCATGCTGCGCTCGCACGACGGCGCGTGCTACGGATGCGAAAGGGCCCCGGCGTCGCGCCGGGGCCCCTCGTCGTGCTCCGTGTTCGGTTGTGCCGTGAGATCGTCCTCGTCGTGCGCCGTCAGCCGCACTGGCACGGTGCGCCCGACTGGCACCCGCACCCGCAACCGGAGCCGCAGCCGCACGCGCCGACCATCGGGAGGTTCTTGATCTCGACGGGCTGTTGGGTCTCGCGCTCCTGCGTGGGGTCGGGCGTGCTGGGGGTCTCGGCCATGGGTCCCCTCCTCGAGACTGGTGCCTGTGCCCATTTCATACCCGTGCAGACGGGCGCATCAACGGCGCACAGATGCTTGCGCACGCCCAGTCGGACCCCTGCAAGCCCCGGGATCGGATAGCGGAGCCGTGGTGGATGCCTCGCCGGGACAGGTACCCGCCGTCCCGGTCAGGCGCCCTCGACGCCCGTGACCGGCTGGATCTCCGGCTGCAGCTCGTCCGCGTGCTCGCCCGTCACCAGGTACACCACCCGCTTCGCCACCGCTACCGCGTGGTCGGCGTAGCGCTCGTAGTAGCGGCCCAGCAGGGTGACGTCCACGGCCGTCTCGATGCCGTGCTTCCAGCGGTCGTCGATCAGGTGCTGGAAGAGCGCGCGGTGCAGGAGGTCCATCTCGTCGTCGTCCCGTTCCAGCTGCATCGCCAGGTCGACGTCCTTGGTGATGATGACCTCCGCCGCCTTCGCCATCAGACGCTGCGCGAGCTGGCCCATCTCCAGGATGGTCGCGTGCAGGTCGTACGGGACGGCACGCGCCGGGAAGCGCAGCCGGGCCAGTTTCGCGACGTGCTGGGCCAGGTCGCCCGAGCGCTCCAGGTCGGCGCTCATCCGCAGCGACGTGACGACGATGCGCAGGTCCGTCGCCACCGGCTGCTGGCGGGCGAGCAGGGCTATCGCGCGCGCCTCCAGGTCGTGCTGGAGGTCGTCGACCTTCTGGTCCGCCTCGATCACGGACTCCGCCAGCTTCAGGTCGGTGTCGAGGATCGCCGTCGTGGCGCGCCCGATCGCCGACCCGACGAGCCGGGCCATCTCGACCAGACCCTCACCGATCGAGTCAAGTTCCTCGTGGTACGCGTCCCGCATCAGGGTGTCCCTCTCTTACGTCTGCTTCGGGGGCCGGGGGCCGGGGCCCGTCGTCACCATGGCGAACACGGCGGACACGGCGCCTTTGGCACCCCACGCTCCCACGTTCCGGCGCTTACGCGACCGTTTCCGTCATGCCAAATGAATCAGTACTGGCTCCAAGGTGAACTCTGGGCGACGAGTGTCCGAGGTCGCACTCGGATGGCTGTGGACTGGCGTACCCGCATGCCTAACCTGGGTGCATGGACGTGAACGCGGCGGTCGCCGCAGCGGCAGCGATCGCCGGAGTGCTCACCGGCGTCATCGCCATGCTGGCGTTCCGCTGGAGCGAGCGCGACCAGAAGCGCCCTACCCGCACGTCCCTGCACACCGACCCCGTGCTTCCGCCGGGCGTGGACACGGTCCTGTCCGTACTGCGCTCCTCGGCCGTCGTCCTGGACGAGGCCGACGCCGTCGTGAAGGCCAGTTCCGCAGCGTATGCCCTCGGACTCGTACGCGGTGGCAAACTCGCCATCGAGCCGATGCTCCAGATGGCACGTGACACCCGGCGGGACGGTGAGATACGCCAGGTCGAGCTGGACCTGCCGCGACGCGGCACCGGGCGCGGCGAGGCCCTCGCCGTCTCGGCGCGTGTGGCGCCCCTCGGCTCCCGGCTGGTGCTGCTGCTCGTCGAGGACCTCACCGAAGCCCGCCGGATAGAAGCCGTGCGCCGCGACTTCGTGGCCAACGTCAGCCATGAGCTGAAGACTCCGGTGGGTGCCCTGTCGCTGCTCTCCGAGGCCGTGATGGACGCCTCCGACGATCCCGAGGCCGTGGAGCGTTTCGCGGGCCGGATGCAGATCGAGGCGACCCGGCTGACCAACCTCGTGCAGGAGCTCATCGACCTGTCGCGGGTACAGAACGACGATCCCCTCGAGGACGCCGAACCCGTGCGCGTCGACGAACTCGTCGCCGAGGCCATCGACCGCTGCCGCCATCAGGCCGGTACCAAGCAGATCACCATGGCCGCCGGCGGCACTGCCGACCTGCACGTGTGGGGCAACCGCGGCCAGCTGGCCGCCGCCCTCGGCAACCTCGTCGAGAACGCCGTCAACTACTCGCCGGCCCGCACCCGCGTCGGCATAGCCGCTCGCAGGGTGTCCGTGCCCGGCGGCGACCTGATCGAGATCGCCGTGACCGACCAGGGCATCGGCATCTCCGACAAGGACAAGGAGCGCATCTTCGAGCGCTTCTACCGCGTCGACCCGGCTCGCTCCCGTGCCACGGGCGGTACGGGACTGGGCCTCGCGATCGTCAAGCACGTGGCCGCCTCGCACGGCGGGGAGGTCACGGTGTGGAGCTCCGAGGGTCAGGGCTCCACGTTCACCCTGCGGCTGCCGGAGGCGGGTGCGGCCCGCGACCGCGCGACCGACCATCCGTCCGACCTCGAAGATGAGGACGGCCGCTCTGACGGGACGACCACCGTCTCATCCCCGTACGAACCGCTTCCCGCCCCGGAGGTCCTTCCGTGACCCGAGTGCTCGTCGTCGAGGACGAGGAGTCCTTCAGCGACGCCCTGTCCTACATGCTCCGCAAGGAGGGCTTCGAGGTCGCCATCGCGACCACGGGGCCCGACGGTCTCGACGAGTTCGAGCGCAACGGCGCCGATCTCGTCCTGCTCGACCTGATGCTGCCCGGTCTTCCCGGCACCGAGGTGTGCCGGCAGCTGCGCGGCCGCTCCAACGTCCCGGTGATCATGGTGACCGCCAAGGACAGTGAGATCGACAAGGTGGTCGGGCTGGAGATAGGGGCCGACGACTACGTCACCAAGCCCTTCTCCTCGCGTGAGCTCGTCGCCCGTATCCGCGCCGTCCTGCGCCGCCGCGGTGAGCCGGAGGAGGTGGCGCCGGCCGCGCTGGAGGCCGGGCCGGTGCGCATGGACGTCGACCGTCACGTGGTGACGGTCTCCGGCTCGAAGGTCGACCTGCCGCTGAAGGAGTTCGACCTCCTGGAGATGCTGCTGCGCAACGCGGGCCGCGTCCTGACCCGTATGCAGCTCATCGACCGCGTCTGGGGCGCCGACTACGTGGGTGACACCAAGACCCTCGACGTCCACGTCAAGCGCCTGCGCGCCAAGATCGAGCCCGACCCGGGCGCCCCGCGCTATCTGGTGACGGTCCGCGGCCTCGGCTACAAGTTCGAGCCGTAAGCCGAAGACGGCGCGCAGGCCGAAGGCGGCGTACAAGCACAGCCGACAACGGCCTCCACGCGCGCGTGCGACCCCAACGGCATCCACGCGCGCGTACGGTACGACCGAGGGCGGCACCCCTGGAGGGGTACCGCCCTTCGTGCGTGTCCGGCGGTGGCGCCCGGGTCGTGGTACTCGGTTGTTACCGCGGTGCGTTTCAGTGCCCGGCCGAACTCGACGCGGTTGCCGTCGCGTCACCCTCGGGCGTGCCGCCCGATGCCCCTGCCGCCGGAGAGCCCGTCGCCGACTTCGACGGCTTCGGGCTCTCGGTGGAGGACCCGGTCGCCGACTCGGTCGGCGAGCCGGTGGCGGTCGGCACCGTCGGGATGTTGCTCGGCCCCCACTTGGTGAAGTAGCTGTCGGCAGGGACGACGAAGCCTCGCAGGCTGACGTCGCCGGTCTTGCTGAAGGTGAAGGTGATCTTCTGGGCGTTGCCGTTCTGAACCGTCGCTCCCGGGTTGCTGAGCGTCGCGACGGCGTTGCCCTTGCCGCCGAGGATGACGGAGCCGAGGGCGGGGATGGTCACCTTGCCGGTTCCCTTCGCGGGCGAGAGCTCGGCGGTGCCGTCCCCCTCCACGCTGATCGAGTCCAGCGTCTGGGGGGTGCGGCCGGTGTTGAAGATCGTCGCCGAGATCACGGCCGGGCCGGTGGCCTTCGGGTCGGGCTGGGTGATGACGAGCGCGTTCTGGATCTTGATGTCGCCGACGCTGGTCGCCGCGTTGTCCGGCTTGATCTCGAGCGTCTGGGCGTTGTTGCCGGCACCGCACGCGGCGAGCGAGGCGATCGAGAACGCGATGGCGGCGGCGGCGAGGGCGCCGCGTCGAAGGCTGCTGCTCACGGCGGCGGCAACTCCTTGAACGTGGGCGGAGCAGGGCGACTCCCTGATAAAGCCGCCCTAAGTGTCTGTCAGCGGCCTTAGGTTACCGAGCCGTTCCCCGGCCGCCGCACCCGACCCGCCCCTACGCACCCCAGGCCCACTCCCGGCGTGCGTCGCGCACACCCTGCCCCGCAGTTCCCATGTGTCTCATCAGCATCTTTGACCTCCTTGTTGTCCAGCATTCACATAAGCGTCTCCAGTCCCGGCTTGGAGATTTCCCGTAAGGAATGCATGGCGGTGGCGAAAATCGATGACCCGGACAACAGCCGCGGATCGCCGTGCGCCTTGATCAATTTCCGGGATTCGTCTCGTACCCGCCTCCAGGCACCGAACGGAGTAGCGGAACTCGATCGCTTGCAGCCGGACAAAAAGGGGCGTTGTGGACCTGGATCGAGGCGGTCGATGTGTGTAACGTGCGCGTTTCTCCTCGCCCGCAGAGCCGCTCCGACCTGCGAATACCCTCTTCCGCTCCCCCCTCGAAGCACGTTCCTGTTGTGGTTGTCAAGCCCCGAGATATGCCCTGACCTGCGAAAACGCCATTCAGAAGACGCGGTTTCCGTGTTACCCTGGATAGCCACGGAAGGGGTACCTGTCACATGACGTTCAAGGTTGGCGACACCGTGGTCTATCCCCATCACGGGGCCGCGCTGATCGAGGCTATCGAAACTCGCCAGATCAAAGGCGTGGACAAGACCTACTTGGTGCTGAAGGTCGCCCAGGGTGACCTGACGGTACGTGTGCCAGCGGACAATGCGGAGTTCGTCGGCGTACGTGATGTGGTCGGTCAGGACGGGCTGGACCGGGTCTTCGAGGTGCTGCGCGCGCCGTACGCCGAGGAGCCCACGAACTGGTCGCGTCGTTACAAGGCAAATCTCGAGAAGCTCGCCTCCGGCGATGTCATCAAGGTCGCGGAGGTCGTTCGTGATCTGTGGCGTCGCGAGCGTGAGCGCGGACTGTCCGCGGGTGAGAAGCGGATGCTCGCCAAGGCCCGGCAGATCCTGGTGAGTGAGCTCGCTCTCGCGGAGAACACGAACGAGGACAAGGCCGAGGCTCTGCTCGACGAGGTCCTCGCGTCCTGACGCCCCTCCCCTTCGCTCGCCTCCCGACCGGGAGCGCGGTGGACGGACCGGCGCACAGCACGTATGCACATGCCGTGGTGCCCGATGACGCAGTAGCTGTCGCCGGGCGCTGCGGCATGTCCGTGCCTGGACGCCACGACGTGAACCTTGCCGAAAAGGTGGAGCACTGCTCGGATGCCGTACGCCGACGGGAAACCCCTGATACGGGAAACCCCCCGATACTTGGGTGCCGGGCCCGGGCAATCGGCTCGACCGGAGGTCACGGAAGGGTCCGGTCAAGGCCTCGCGCCCGGCACCCATGGCCATACCCATCCCGGCCGAGCACACAAACCTGACAGGAACCGATGTCTGACGATTCGCGCCCTTCGCACACCGGAGTTCGTACGGCAGCCGTGATTCCGGCCGCAGGCCGGGGTGTACGCCTCGGTCCTGGCGCCCCCAAAGCGCTTCGCGCGCTGAACGGCACGCCCATGCTCATCCACGCGGTGCGTGCGATGGCCGCCTCCCGCGCCGTCTCCCTCGTGATCGTGGTGGCCCCGCCGGACGGCGCCGCCGAGGTCAAGTCGCTGCTCGACGCGCACGCGCTGCCGGAGAGGACGGACTTCCTGGTCGTCCCGGGCGGGGACACGCGCCAGGCGTCCGTGAAGCTGGGCCTCGACGCGTTGCCGCCGGAGTACCGGATCGTCCTCGTCCACGACGCCGCCCGCCCGCTCGTGCCGGTGGACACGGTGGACGCGGTGATCGAGGCGGTACGCGAGGGCGCGCCGGCTGTCGTACCGGCCCTGCCGCTCGCCGACACGGTGAAAGAGGTCGAGCCGACGGGAACGCCGGGCGAGCCGGAGCCGGTCGTCGCCACGCCCGACCGCTCCCGGCTGCGCGCGGTGCAGACCCCGCAGGGCTTCGACCGCGCGACCCTGATCCGGGCCCACGAGACGGTGAAGGACAACGTCACGGACGACGCGAGCATGGTGGAGCAGCTCGGGTTGCGGGTCGTGGCCGTCCCCGGCCACGAGGAGGCGTTCAAGGTCACACGGCCGCTGGACCTGGTGCTGGCCGAGGCGGTCCTGGCCCGCAGGAGGGTGACCGATGGCTTCTGAGGCGCCGCTGCTGCCCCAGGTGGGCATCGGGACCGACATCCACGCCTTCGAGGAGGGGCGGGAGCTGTGGTGCGCGGGCCTGAAGTGGGAGGGCGAGGGGCCGGGCCTCGCGGGTCACTCGGACGCGGATGTGGTCGCGCACGCCGCGTGCAACGCGCTGTTCTCGGCGGCCGGGCTGGGCGACCTGGGGCAGCACTTCGGCACCGGGCGGCCGGAGTGGTCCGGTGCGTCCGGGGTCATGCTGTTGACGGAGGCCGCGCGGATCGTCCGCGAGGCGGGCTTCACGGTCGGCAACATCGCGGTCCAGGTGGTCGGCGCCCGCCCGAAGATCGGCAAGCGCCGACAGGAGGCGCAGAAGATCCTCTCGGAGGCGGCGGGCGCGCCGGTCTCGGTGTCCGGCGCGACGACGGACGGCCTCGGCTTCCCCGGCCGTGACGAGGGGCTGATGGCGATCGCGACGGCGCTCGTGGTGCGGGTGAGCTGAGGGCGTGCGAGGGTACCCGGAGAGTCACCAGTGATCGAGACTCCGGAGGTACCCATGCCAGCCGCCGTACTGTCCGACCGGCTCAAGGCCCTTCTCGACACCCCCGTCTTCATCGTCCTCGGGACGATCCAGCCCGACGGCAGCCCGCAGCTCTCGCCGGTGTGGGTGAAGAGGGACGGTGACCATCTCTTCGTCTCCACGACCGTCGACCGGCGCAAGAAGAAGAACCTGGACCGCGACCCCCGGGTGAGCGTCGTGATCCAGGACCCCCGGTCGCCGTACGAGTACGCGGAGATCCGCGGCACCGCGGAGATGACGACGGAGGGCGGGCAGCAACTCATCGAAGAGCTGTCGCTGAAGTACACCGGCAGGAAGTACGCCGAGTTCAACCCGGCGTCGGCGCAGGACGCGGAGCGGGTGGTGGTGCGGGTGGTTCCGCGGAAGGTGGTGGGGAGTTTTTGAGGGGACGCCTGGTGGTCGGGAGTCTCTGAGGCCGGGGTCTCGGTGTCCCTGACGTTTGTCACGAATGCGTGGCCCTTGGCCGTAAGGGGCGTGAGGCACTCCTCCCGGCCCACTACCCTGGACACGTGACCATTCGCCTGTACGACACCAGCGCCCGGCAGATCCGTGACTTCACCCCGCTCAAGCCGGGTTGTGTCTCGATCTACCTGTGTGGCGCCACCGTGCAGGCCGCACCCCACATCGGGCACATCCGCTCGGGGCTCAACTTCGACATCATGCGCCGCTGGTTCGAGTACCGCGGCTACGAGGTGACGTTCATCAGGAACGTCACCGACATCGACGACAAGATCATCACCAAGGCCTACGAGCAGAACCGGCCCTGGTGGTCGATCGGGTACGAGAACGAGCGCGCCTTCGACGACGGCTACACGGCACTCGGCTGCCTCCCGCCGACGTACGAGCCCCGCGCCACCGGCCACATCACCGAGATGGTCGAGATGATGCAGGCCCTGATCGAGCGCGGCCACGCCTACGAGGCCGACGGCAACGTCTACTTCGACGTGCGCTCCTTCCCGCAGTACCTGGAGCTGTCCCGGCAGGAGCTGGACAACCTGCTCCAGCCGTCCGGCGAGGGCGAGACCGGCAAGCGGGACCCGCGCGACTTCGCCATGTGGAAGTCCGCCAAGCCCGGCGAGCCGACCTGGCCGACCCCGTGGGGCCCCGGCCGCCCCGGCTGGCACCTGGAGTGCTCGGCGATGGCCCACAAGTACCTGGGCACCGCCTTCGACATCCACGGCGGTGGCATCGACCTGATCTTCCCGCATCACGAGAACGAGATCGCCCAGGCCAAGGCCTACGGCGACGAGTTCGCCCAGTACTGGCTGCACAACGCCTGGGTCACCATCGCCGGAGAGAAGATGGCGAAGTCCCTCGGCAACTCCGTCCTCGTCTCCGAGATGGTCAAGCAGTGGCGCCCCATCGTTCTGCGCTACTACCTCGGCACCCCGCACTACCGCTCGATGATCGAGTACAGCGAGGAGTCCCTGCGAGAGGCCGAGTCCGCGTTCGCGCGCATCGAGGGCTTCGTGCAGCGCGTCACCGAGCTGGCCGGGAAGACCGTCGAGCCGGCCGCCGAGGTGCCGCCCGCGTTCGCCGAGGCGATGGACGACGACTTCGGCGTCCCGCAGGCGCTCGCCGTTGTGCATACCACCGTCCGGCAGGGCAACAGCGCGCTGGCCGCCGACGACAAGGAAGCCGCCGTGGCCCGGCTCGCCGAGGTGCGGGCCATGCTCGGCGTCCTCGGCCTGGACCCGCTCGACCCGCACTGGGCCGACGAGACCGACCGGGGCGAGGACCTGCACGGCGTCGTCGACACCCTGGTGCGCATGGTCCTCGACCAGCGCGAGGCGGCACGCTCCCGCAAGGACTGGGGCACCGCGGACGCCATCCGCGACCAGCTCAACCAGTCGGGCCTGGTCATCGAGGACAGCCCGCAGGGTCCGCGCTGGACGCTCGGCCCGCGCTGAGCGCGCCGGGGTTCCGGTGATCGATTGTGCCGTCCGGCCACCCCGGCGGCAGACTTCATAGACGTACGTACGAAACTTTCAACAGACGGGTAGGTCATGGCCGCGAACCACCGCCGCATGTCCGGCAAGAAGGGCGCGCAGGTCGGCAGCGGCGGACAGCGGCGCCGCGGCCTGGAGGGCAAGGGCCCGACTCCGCCCGCCGAGATGCGCAAGGGGCACGCCAAGCAGCGCGCCGCGCAGGCGAAGGCACGCCGCGCACAGGTGCGCCCCCAGCGCCGTACGGGCGGAAAGGCGTCGTCCGAGTTGGTCGTCGGGCGCAACCCTGTCGTCGAGGCGCTCCGTGAGGGCGTGCCCGCGTCCACGCTCTACGTCCAGCAGTTCATCGACAACGACGAGCGCGTGCGCGAGGCACTGCAGCTCGCGGCCGAGCGCGGTGCAATCAACCTCATGGAGGCCCCCCGCCCCGAGCTGGACCGTATGACCAACGGCCTCAACCATCAGGGACTCGTCCTCCAGGTCCCGCCGTACCAGTACGCGCACCCCGAGGACCTCGCCGACGCCGCCTACGACGAGGGCGAGGACCCGCTGATCGTCGCCCTCGACGGGGTGACGGACCCGCGCAACCTGGGTGCCGTCGTCCGGTCCGTCTCCGCCTTCGGTGGGCACGGGGTCGTGGTGCCCGAGCGGCGCGCGGCCGGGATGACCGCCGGTGCGTGGAAGACGTCCGCCGGTACGGCCGCCCGCACGCCCGTCGCGCGTGCCACCAACCTGACGCGCGCGCTCGAGGCGTACAAGAAGGCGGGGATCACGGTGGTCGGGCTGGCCGCCGACGGGGAGGCCGAACTCGGCGAGCTGGAGGCCCTGGAGGGCCCTGTCGTGATCGTCGTCGGCAGCGAGGGCAAGGGGCTGTCGCGGCTGGTCGGCGAGACGTGCGACGTCCGGGTGCGGATCCCGATGCCGGGTGGCGCCGAGTCGCTCAACGCCGGTGTGGCGGCGGGCATCGTGCTGTACGAGGCGTCCCGCAGGCGGTCGTGACACCCACGACCGTGGATGCGTGAACAGACGTTCACATCCTCACCCGTATGGGGTAATCCGGTCGTCCACGGCGAGCTTGACGGGGTCCGGACAGATCCGCGCGGTCGAGGCAGTGTCCTAATCACACGGCACTCGGTTAGATGGGTGTGGAGACCAGAACGCCCCGCACACCCACGGGGGACCGATCGTCGGGATTCGACGACAGTCCCGCGCTGAGCATGGTGAAGGTGCCGAGCGACCCGGCGCAGGTCATCGTCAATCACGCGAGCTTCCGCGTGCAGCTGGGCGCGTCCGCTCGGCGCGCCCAGTCCCCGCAGGTCGCACGCCACTTGAGCGCCCCCCAGAACACGCCGCGCATGCCCGTCGTCGGTTCGGCGGGCAGAGCCGACGCCTCCGACGGCCGCCGTCGGCCCGTCGTCTGGAGCGGCAGGTCCGCACCCGACGACACCGGCGCCCACCGGCTGCTGCAGGCCGTGCGGAGCTCGAGCGTGCACCACGGCGAGGAGTCGGCCGCGGACATGGGCGCGACCCAGGTCATCCCCCGTATCGGGGTCGACGACCTGCCGGGGGCCGACGCCTACGACGACGGCATGGCCACGCGGGCCGTGGAGACGCCGGTCGCCGGCAGCCGACGCGGTCACCGCTACGGCGAGACCCGGCTGCTGCCGCACATGCGGAGCGCCGGCAGCGCGTACGACGAAACCGCCTACCAGGCGCCCGGCTACGACGAGCCCGCCTACGACGACCCCTCGTACGACGAACCGGGCTACCCGAAATCCCCCTACGACAACACGGAGTTCGCCGGCGGCGACGGGACCGGGGAGCCGGAGCCGCCGACCAGGCGGCACGCCGGCGATCCCGTGCGGCACGCCTATTACCCCGGCCGCCGGATGAACCTCGGCGTGGTGCTGCTGCCCCTGCGCATCTTCCTCGGCTCCATCTCCGTCTACGCCGGCATGGGCAAGCTCTGCGACCCCGTCTACTTCGACGGCGGCAAGCGGGTCTCCATGGTCACCTGGCTCAACACGCTGCACCCCTGGGAAGTCGCTGAGCCGCTGCGGCAGTTCGCGCTCCTGCACCCCGTCGGAACCGGTCTTGTCATCGCCTTCCTCCAGGTGATCGTGGGCGTGCTCACGGTCCTCGGCCTGTGGCAGCGGATCGCGGCCACGGTCGGGGCGCTGCTGTCGGCCGCCCTGATCGTCACGGTGAGCTGGCGGGCGGTTCCCGCGTACGACACGCCCGACATCATCTACCTCGCCGCCTGGTCGCCGCTGATCATCGCCGGGGCACCGGTGTACTCCGTGGACGGTCGCCTCGCGGGCAGCGCCTGGCGCCGGCTCGGGCCGCGGGCGGACATCTGGGAGCTGCGGCAGTACGTGCTGCGCCGTGGGGCCCTGGTGACGGCGCTCGTGACCGGGGTGACGCTGCTGGTCGGATCGCTGCTCGGCGGGGCGGTGCGGGACGCGGACCGCGTGGTCGTACCCGGACCCGGCGAGGCGCCCCGCAACGAACTGCCGGGTTCGCCGCTGCCCGAGACGCCGAGCGAGCAGCAGCACAAGGCGAGCCCCTCGGCCTCCCACTCGCCGGCGTCGACGCAGGGCACGACGTCGTCCCCGTCCAGCGGGGCCACGACGCCGGGCGCGGCCGGCGCGACCGGCACGGTGTCCGGCGGCCGGCCGAGCCAGACCCAGGGCACCACGGGCCAGGTCCCGCCGCGCCACTCGGCGCCGGCGCAGCAGCCCCCGAGCACGAGCGCGGGGCCCTCGTCCTCGGGCGGCAGCGGTGCGGGCGGCCCCTCGGGCGGGTCGAGCGGCACCGGAGGCAGCAGCTCCGGAGGTTCGGACCACCTGGTCGGCGGGCTGCTGGGGTAGCTCAGGGTGGTCCTGCGAACGGGGCCCCGCACACTCGGTGTGCGGGGCCCCTTCGTGCGAGTGCGAGGACGTGCCGGGGGCACGGCCCTGCGCTTCGGCGGAGCGTCAACGCCCCAGCGCCGCAAGCTCCTTGGCCGCCTCCGTGAGGTCCTTCGCCGTGTCGATGGCCCGCCAGTACGCGCCCTGGGGGATCGGGAAGCCGGCCAGGCGGCGTTCCCGGGCCAGGCGGGGGAAGGTGGTGCGTTCGTGGTCGCCGCGCTCGGGGAGCAGCTGGGCGAACTCGGCGGCGAAGACGTAGACCCCCGCGTTGATCTCGAACGTCGACGGCGGGGCCTCGATGAAGTCGGTGACATGACCGAAGCCGTCCGTCTTGACGGCACCCCACGGGATGCGCGGACGTGCCAGCGCGAGCGTGGCGACGGCGTCGCGCTCGGTGTGGAAGTCCGCCATGTCGCGCAGCGAGAAGCGGGTCCAGATGTCGCCGTTCGTCGCGTACCACGGCTGGTCGGGGTGGGGGAGGTGTCCGGCGGCGTAGCGCAGACCGCCGCCGCGGCCGAGCGGTTCCGACTCGACGACCGTCGTGACGTGGACGGGCAGGTCGGCCGAGTCCAGCCACTTCTGCAGGACGTCGGCGAGATGGCCGCAGGAGACCACGACGTGCGTGACGCCCTCTTCGGCGAGCCAGGTGAGCTGGTGCCCGATGATCGGGGTCCCGGTGCCCGGGATCTCCACCATCGGCTTGGGCCGGTCGTCGGTGTACGGACGCAGCCGTGAGCCCTGGCCGCCGGCCAGGATGACGGCTTGGACGGGGCGCGAGGCGGCGTGCGGGTCGGTCATGACCGAACTGTAGCCGCGCGCCCCGTCCTCGATCCGGACGACCGGCGGTCTCAGCTGTGCTGCGCGGCGACGCCCGAGGCGAAGGAGGTGTCGCAGACCGGGCGGGCGTAGGACTGGGCGCGCGAAGGGCCGTAGATGCGGACGGCGGCGCGGCCCAGCGCGCGTGCGATGGCCACGCAGTGCTTCGCCAGCGACGGCCGGCCGTTGACCGCCTGCTGGAGGTGGGTGAGCGCGACGCCCGGGTTCTTCTCCTGGAGCTCCAGCAGCAGTTTGTCGCGCAGCACGTCCTGCGGGGCGCGGGAGGAGGCGCGCGTGGAGACGTCTTCGGAGGAGGCGGCGAGCACCGAGTTCGAAGGGCTCCCCGACCAGTTGATGCGAGTGACCGCCAGGGTCCCGGACAGCACCAGGACGACGGGCAGTACGAGGGCGAGGGTGCGGCCGATCCGCCGGGCGGGGCCGCGGCCGCGCCGTGTCCCTGGAGTAGTGGTGTGCTTCACGCGAGTGAGAGTAGCGCGGGGTAGTGATTTGGCGACATTTAGTCACCGGTTCGGGGGATGAAGAAAGGGCATTTTCGGGGTAGGGGGTTGACGCGGGCCATCGAAATGCCTCGTTTTGCCGGGGTATTTGTCGACAGCGAAGAGGGCCCCGCAGTCTGCTGCGGGGCCCTCTTCGTCAATCCCTGGTGGCGATCGAAACCGCCTCAGTCGGAGAGACGCTCGCCCGTCGAGGTGGAGAACACATGGGTCTCGCCCGGGCGCGGCACGACGTGCAGCTTCGCGCCCTTCTCCGGCACCTGGCGGCCGCCGACGCGGACGACAAGGTCCTTGGTCTCGCCGCCGACCTCGGCGGTGCCGTAGACGTAGCCGTCGGCGCCGAGCTCCTCGACGACGTTCACGGAGACGGCGAGGCCCGCCGGGGCGTCCTCGGTGTCCTTGGAGAGCGAGGAGGCGACGTCGCCATTGTGCTCGACCACGTCGAAGTGCTCGGGGCGGACGCCGACCGTGACCGTGCGGTCACCCTTGTCGGAGGCGGCCTTGAGGGCGTCGCGGTTGACCGGCACGACGCTGTTGCCGAACTTCACACCGCCGTCGGTGATCGGGACCTCGACGAGGTTCATGGCCGGGGAGCCGATGAAGCCGGCGACGAAGAGGTTGGCCGGGCGGTCGTACATGTTCCGCGGCGAGTCCACCTGCTGGAGAATGCCGTCCTTCAGCACGGCCACGCGGTCGCCCATCGTCATGGCCTCGACCTGGTCGTGGGTGACGTAGACGGTGGTGATGCCGAGGCGGCGCTGGAGGGACGCGATCTGCGTACGGGTGGAGACGCGGAGCTTGGCGTCGAGGTTGGACAGCGGCTCGTCCATGAGGAACACCTGCGGCTCGCGCACGATGGCGCGGCCCATGGCGACACGCTGGCGCTGACCACCGGAGAGCGCCTTCGGCTTGCGGTCCAGGTACTCGGTGAGGTCGAGGATCTTCGCGGCCTCCTCGACCTTCTTGCGGATGTCCGCCTTGTTCACGCCGGCGATCTTGAGCGCGAAGCCCATGTTGTCGGCGACCGACATGTGCGGGTAGAGCGCGTAGTTCTGGAACACCATGGCGATGTCCCGGTCCTTGGGCGGCAGGTGCGTGACGTCGCGGTCGCCGATGCGGATGGCGCCCGAGTTCACGTCCTCGAGCCCCGCCAGCATGCGGAGCGAGGTGGACTTGCCGCAGCCGGACGGGCCGACCAGGACGAGGAACTCTCCGTCCTCGATCTCGATGTCGAGCGCGTCGACGGCGGGCTTGTCGGAACCCGGGTAGATCCGGGTCGCCTTGTCGAACGAGACAGTGGCCATGGTGAATGGGCCCCCTTCACCGGCAGGAACGTGCCGGACGATCCGTTGTAAAGGTGGTGTTCCACTACGGGTTTCCGTAGTGGTGTAGTCCACAAGAGTGAACTGGGTCAGGACGGTACCTGGCGTTTGCCTGCTCTGTCAGTACCTGGGGGACTGTGAACTTCGCGGAAATTTTCGACGGGGCCGGGCCCGGACCTGGGTACACTGCACGGGCGCGCATGTGCACGCCTCCTTAGCTCAGCTGGTCAGAGCGCCGCTCTTGTAAAGCGAAGGTCGTCGGTTCGAATCCGACAGGGGGCTCCCTTTCTGAGCAGCACCAACGCCCCGGCCGATGATCGGTCCGGGGCGTTCGACATCCACGGGTGACATCAACCGTGGCGGTCACCCACGGTCGACGCGGCGCCTGAGCAGACGGTCCATGTGACTGATGGCCTCGCGCTGTGTGTCCGATGTCACGTGCGTGTAGACGTCCATCGTGATGCTGATCTGGCTGTGCCCAAGGATCTCCATCACGACGCGGGGCGCGACGCCGGCCGCGGTGAGGAGCGTGGCGCAGCCGTGCCGGGCATCGTGCAGACGGATGCGCCGAAGGCCGGCGGCGGCCGTGATGCGGAAGAACGACCGGTTGACGTTCTGCGGGTCGATCGGGCGGCCGGTGCGGGTGGTGAAGACGTACGAGGACGGGGAGAGCTCGACTCCCTTGCGGCGCCCCGCATCGGTCTGCCGCATCCGGTGCCAACGGAGCGCCGCCAGGCAGATCAGCGGGAGGGGCACGGGACGCGCCCGGCCGCTCTTGGTCGTGTCCTCGTAGAGCTCCCCGCCGACGCGCTGCACCTGCTTGCTGACCCGCAACACACGGTGTTCAAGGTCCACGTCCGACCAGCGAAGCCCCAGGATCTCGCCGCGCCGCAGGCCCATGGAGACCGCCAGGACGAAGGCGGCGTACAGCGGATCGCGGCGTGCTTCCTCCAGGAACCTCAGCGTTTCGTCCAGCGTCCACGGAGTCAGCTCGCGGCGGGGCACCTTCGGGGCCTCCACGAGCGAGGCGGCGTTCCGCGTCACCAGCTCCTCACGGCAGGCCGCGGTGAGGGCGGTCCTCAGCACACGGTGTGCCTCCTTGGCCGTGGCCGGGGAGGCACGGCGCGACACCTCGGCCACGAACGCCCGCACATGGCGCGGCCCCAGTGCCTCCAGGCTCTTCGAACCGAGCAGCGGCACGAGGTGGAGGCGCACGTGCATGGCGTACTTGTTGTAGGTCGTCCGCTTGCGGTTGGGTTTGATGAAGTGGTCCAGCCAGTACGGCAGCCACTCGGCGAGCTTGGCCGACCGGGTGGGCACGGGCACGCCCTGGTCGACTTTGGCGAGCAGTTCCCGGCGCTTGGCGTCACACTCGGCCCACGTCTTGCCGTAGGCGAACTTGCGGGCACGGGTGCCGTCCGGCTGGAGCACGTACACCGCGCACTGGTAGCGGCCGTCCTTGCGCTTGGTGATGGTGCCCGCGCCGTTCGGGTTGCGCTTGCGCTCACCGGCCATCAGGCAGCCTCCTCGATCTGGCCGAGGATGAAGTCGTGGACAGCGTCGGCGGGGATGCGGCGGGCGCCGTCGATCTTCATCGAGGTCAGGCGGCGCGAACGGATCAGGTCGTAGACCTTCGAGCGCCCGAGCTTCAGCCGCACCATGACTTCCGGCACGGTCAGCAGCTCGGCGGTTGCGGTCGTCATGCGGCGGCTCCTTCCAGGGCCAGTTGGTCGCGTAGGGCTTCGCGGGCTGTTTCACGGTTGAGTTGGAGGCCGCGGGCGATGGTGGCGGCGAGGGCGGATTCGCCGGGGGTGTGGCCGTGTCCGGCGTACTGCCAGTCGGCGAGGACGAGCACGGTGTCCGGGTCGGCGTCGTCCAGGCCGAGGGCTTCGCGTTCCTGGGCGGCGCGGTAGTCGGCGCGTTCCTGGCGGAGGGCGCCGAGGGTGGTGGAGTAGCGGCGGGACTTGGAGCTGAAGTGGCCGCGGAAGCCGAGCATGTGAGCCCAGGCCCAGAGGCGGCGGTCCGGGTACAGCGGATCGAGCATCTTGCACGCCTCGATCAGGCGGCGGGTGTGGTCGGGGACGCCGTGGCGGTCGAGTTCGGCGAGCTCGCCGATGCGGCGGTCCAGGGTGCCGGTGTTCTCGGCGGCCTTGGTGGCGTACTTGGCGACGTAGGAGGCAACGGCCTGTTCGGTGATGTCGGAGCCGTCGCCGAAGGCCTTCACGGGGCGGACGTCGAGCTGGGTGCCCCAGCGGAAGGTCCGGGCGGGCTGGTTTTCGGCGGCCGGGACGGAGACCGAGGTGTAGGAGTGCGCGGCGGCGGCGCGGATCGCGTCGGTGAGGAGGTCGACTGTCGCCCAGGCCGGGGCGGGGTGTCCGGTCCTTCCGGGCCGTCGAGACGGATCACTGCATGGAAGTGGACCGCACCGCGCTTTTGGAACTCGGCGACCTTGCCGTACGAGAGCCGGGCGCATTCCTTCAGCTCGCGCTGGGTGATGCCGGCGCGGGCGGCGATCTCGCCGAGGGCGACAAGGTGCTGTACCTCTTCGACGGCGGCCAGCTCAGCCAGGAAGACCTGGCAGCGATCATCTTGCAGCCCGAGGAGCTGAAGAGCTTCGCGTTCCTCTCCCCAGAGCAGATCACTGAGCGCACGATCCCCAGACTGGCCCGATGCATCCTCGCGGCGGCCGAGGCCAGGATCGACTCTGCGCCGGTGTACTTGGAGCACGGCCAGAAGCCGGGTACCCGAGCTGCGTGATCGCGCAGGACACGGCCTGACCGCTGTGCGGTAAGACTTTCCCTACTTCATCAAGGGCCCGCGCGAGCGCGGGCTGGCCCCTGGGGCTCGGCCCCTCTGCGCCTGCGGCGCCGGGGCCGGCCCCTGGGGCCGCAGCAGGCTACGGCCCTGAGTAGAAACCCGTACGACAAGCGGCACGGTCAGAACAAGCCTCCGGCGGGGGCGCTCAGGCTCCAGGATGGACGGGGCGCCGTACGCGAGTGCCGACAAGTAGTGGCGTGCGCGGGAGCTCCCATCCCGTCTGCCGTCGCCCCAGGCAGAGCCGAGCAGACGCGGCCCCTGGCGTCCAGGTCGTTCGTACAGTGGCGCGCTCCACCTGGACGCCAGGAACCACGCCCGCTCCACGGTGTGTGGGTCGACGGCAGACGGGATGGGAGCTGGGGTGAGTGGTGGTTGAGGTGGAGCGCTTGCATAACCAGCTCAACGGCCTCAAGACAGAATCGGCTCAGGGCGCGGGCCCCCGCCACCAGCAGCGACAGCGGCCACCCGTGCGGAGAACATCGACCTGCTGTGAACCAACACGAACCTTGACCTGCCACGTACAGGGGCCGGGCCAGGGTCCGTGCCCGATTTGCCACCATGCGCAAGCGCCTTAGCGTTGATGTGAAGAGATATGTCCTGGTCGGATGGTGCCCGCCGCACGGCCGCCCGCTTGCCTCGTCCGCGAGCGCGGCAGGTTCCGGAGTGCCGACGGCGCAGCCGTGCACAAGCGAGTGGTCAGGCGAACCATTGAGTCAGGCTTCGCAGCGGAGGTGATCCTTGACTGGTCGCGAGGAGCTGATGCGCATAGGCCAGGACGGGATGGTCGTCCAGTGGAGTCTGCGGGCTCAGGAGATTTTCGGCCGCTCGGCCGCGCAGGTGCTGGGGCGGCCTGCAGTGAGCGCGACCGGGGGTGCAACGGCTGAGTTGCAGGTGTGGCCGCAGATTCTGGCGGACGGTTCCGTGGTATGGGTCGTGCACGAGGCCCCGATCGGCTCAGAGGACGAGCTGGGCGCGGCGGTTCTAGAACAGTTGTTCGCCCAGTCGCTTTTTGGTCTGCATGTCCTGGACCGGCAGCTGCGCGTGGTGCGTGTGAACGCCGCGGCGGAAGCCATGCGCCGGCCAGCGTCGGAGCCGATCGATGGCCTGAGCCTGAGCGAGGCATACCACTTCGAAGATCCCGAGCAGCAGGAAGCAGCCTTCCTGCGGGTACTGGACAGCGGCGTTCCGCTGGTGGAACGGCTGGTACGCGGCTCTCTGAAACCCGGGCCCCAACCCGATCGCGCTTTTCTTGTATCTGCCTTCCGACTTCAGGATCTTCACGACGCTGTACTGGGCCTGGCCGCAGTCGTCGCGGACGTCACCGAATACGAGAAACGCCGGCGTCGCGTTGCCGTCCTCTCCCGCAGTCGAGAAAAGGTAGGGCGCACCCTGGACGTGGTCTCCATCTGCCGGGATCTTGCCGAGGTCGTGGTGCCTGCCTTTGCGGACCTGGCCCTCCTGGACGTTGTGGAGGCGATCGTGTGGGGCAACGAACCTGCTCAGCCCACGTCGGCCGCCCGCGTGCCGCTGCGCCGCGCTGCATGTGCCGGGGCGCAGGACGGGGCCGGGAAATGGAAATGGGCACCAGGCGAGCTGCACCTCTTCCCGAACCGCACACCGTTCGCGCTGTCGCTGGAAGACCTGCGGGCGCGGCTCGTTTCGGTGGACGAACCCAGTGACTGGCTGAATGCCGACACCGCAATCATGGAAGCCTTGCGCTCGTACCAGGTCCAAAGCGTCCTGGTCGTGCCGCTGGAACTGCGCGGCACTGTGCTGGGGCTGCTGTGCCTCGGTCGCTGCCGCGGCTCTCCCCGGTTCGACCAGAGCGACTTGGCCTTGGCGATGGACCTGGCCGCGTACACCACGCTGTGTCTGGACAACGCCCGCCGATACGCCCGCGAGCGCGCCATGGCCGCCACGGTCCAACGGCGTCTGTTGCCTCAGCGCCCGGTCGCTCACACCGGGCTGGATACTGCGTATGCCTACCTGGCCAGCGGCAGCGCCGGGGGCAGCTGGTTCGACATCATTCCACTCTCCGGCTCACGCAGTCTCTTGGTGATCGGCCAAGTTGCCGGCGAAGGCATGTCTGCCGCCACCTCCATGGGACAGCTGCGCACCGCCATCCACACGCTCGCTGCCCTCGACCTGGAAGCGGACGACCTGCTTGCCCGCCTCAACGACACCGTCCTGCGCTTGGCTGAGGAACGTGCTCAGCCGGCCGGGGCCCCCGCGCACGGCGAATCGCTCACAGCTGCCTACTCCTACGCCCTCTACGACCCTGTCTCCTGCACCTGCGTCGCAGGGCGTTCCGGACTACCCGGCCTGTACCTGGCCTGCCCTGACGGAACCGTCACCACGGCTGAGCTTCCCGATGGGCCGCTGTTGGGCAGTACAGACGTCGCACCCTTCGCCGCGACCACGCTCGACATCAGTGACGGCACGGTCCTCGCCCTCGCCACCCCCGCGCTGCTCGACACCGTGGGCACGGAGCGCTTTCAGCAGCTCCTCTCCCACCGTGGAGCATCGATGCAGGAACTGTGCGACAAGATCGTCTACGCCAGCGGCCTCGGCCAGCCCCCGAAGGGCGAGGGCGTCCTCGTTCTGGCCCTCGCAAACGCGCTTCCCACCGACCGCACCACCGTCTGGAGCGTCGAGGCCGACCTACGGGCACCGGCATCGGCCCGTGCCCGGACCCGGAGCTGGCTCACCGAGCACCATGTACCCGAGGAAACCGTCTTCGCCGCCGAGGTCATCGTCAGTGAACTCGTCACCAACGCTGTCCACTACGGCGCCCCACCCCTGAGCCTGCGCCTGATCCTGGACCGCACACTGACCGCTGAAGTCACTGACACCAGCGCCACCAGCCCGCACCTGCGCCATGCCCGCGCCACCGACGAAGGTGGCCGCGGCCTGTTTATCATCGCCCAACTCGCCGACCGCTGGGGCACCCGCCCCACACCCGGAGGCAAGACAATCTGGGCAGAGATGCACACAGCGGCAACCGCACAGAGCTGAGACCCTATGGCCCCTCTCACCGGGCCGAAGGCCGCGTACGAAAAGGTCTTCGACCGGGTCCGCGCTTGTCATGACGCTTGTCCACCGTGGGGCCTTCGGACGGGCAGGTCGCGCAGCAGTACCGGAGCCCTACCCGCGCGTGTTCCAGAGACGCCGGTGAATGTCTGACTGCGTGACAACGCCCACGCATAGCGGCGGACAAGCGCGCACACCTGTGGACCGTCACGGCAGGTGAGAGGCACACCAACTTCAGGTCGAGCGCCAAACCAAGTTGCTTCGGGACGAAGCAGTCTCCGTGCCACAGCCGTGCCACATCATGCGGTCAATCACGGTCAACGACGGTTCGCCGCAGTCGAGATGCACCGATGAGCTGGACCCTCGTCGAACTCGGGGTGACCTGCGCGCCTTCGCTGCCTCGCACAGCCGCCCTTACAAGGTGGTGGTCAGCGATCGAAGCTTCACCTGTACCTGAGTTGGGCCGTCTGTGGGCCGTCGAAGGGCGGCCCACAGTAACCAACAACGACCGTGGACGACCGCTCGGTTGCAGGTCACCAGCACCGCAGCGCGAGTCGTTCGAGGGCCGATCGGCCGAGGCGCAAGCTCGGTTGGCCGACGTCGACAGTTCCCGGGATCGACCTGATAAGGATGAGGCTAGATCTCAATGCCTGTGCCAGCGTGGGCGTCGTCATCAACCAATTGATGGCGCCCCGCCGGCTTGACGCAGTCATGTGAATCGCCCCGGGTTTGATGGAGACATCGAAGACCCGGAAGGATGCCGATCATGGCTGCTCCCCGTAAGTACCCTGACGAACTGCGCGAGCGTG
>NZ_JBVHHL010000025.1:0-112503 GCF_055561075.1 Streptomyces sp. NPDC022910 | reverse complement strand
AGAGTCGCATGTCCGGTGCGGAGGGCGGGCCGGGGAAACGGGCTGGTCGCAAGGCCAGTACCGCGCCCCGGTCCGACCCCTACTCTACCGCCGGGACCTTCCAATACCTGTCGGCCTTCACCTGGCGCCAGGTCTTCGGATGGCTGCGGCGCAAGCACCGCCGGTCCAACTGGAAGAGTATGCGCCGTCGTTACTGCGCGGGCCGATGGTGGCCCGCCGACGGCGAGGTGGTCTTGTTCAGGTGCGCGAAGGTGCGGACCAACCGCTATCTGTATCGCGGAAACAAGATCCCCTCGCCCTGGCCCAGCGGAACCACGATGGCAGCGGCCGTCTGAGAGGGCTTGTGGAGAGCCGGATGCCCGGAAATCGGGCACGTCCGGTTCGGGAGGCGGGCCGGGGAAACCCACCGACGGCAACGTCGGCCGGGCGTCCCGGTCCGACCTCACACGGTCACCGCAGAGCTGCTCCGGTGGTCGTATGGCGCTGGCTGCCGTACTGCTCGGCTCCTTCACGATCATGGTCGACGCGATGATCGTGAACGTCGCCCTGCCCGCGATCGGCCGGGCTTCGGCAGCGGGATGACCGGCCTGCAGTGGGTGGTCGACGGCTACACGCTCGCCTTCGCCGCGTTCCCAAGTCGGTCCGCGCCGACCGGATGAAGGAGAACATCGACGTCTTCGACTTCGAGCTCACCGACGACCAGATGGCGTCCCTCGCCACCCTGGACACCGGCGGCTCGCTGTTCTTCGACCACCGTGACCCGGCGCAGGTCAGCCGGATCGGCAACGCCCGCATTCACGACTGATCCGGACGGGGTGACAGCGCGTCACCGGAGCTCCGGGGTGTGGGTGCCCGGCTCGTAAGACTCGAAGGGCCGAGGCACCCACGCCCGAGGAACTTTCCCCGGCCGCCCTCACGGCGGCACCCCTCTCACGGACCAGGGCTTCCCCATGTCCCAGAAGCAGAACATCACCGACGTACTCATGGTCGGCGCGACCGGCAGCATCGGACGGCTGGCGGTGGCGGCCGCCAAGCGGCACGGCCTGCGCCCGCGGGCACTGGTACGCGACGTGCGTCGAGCCCAGCAACTACTCCCCGGCGTCGAACTGATGCGGGGAGACCATCGAGTGCGACGTGCACCGCATCGAAGCCGTCGCCCCCTACTCCGACGACTACAACGAGACGGTCGCACGCAACGTCCGCGAGCAGGAGGTCGATGCGCGGCCTGCCATTGCCAACCTCCCACCGTCGGTCGAGCGTTATGACACGGTGCTGCTCGGGAGCCCCATCTGGAACGTGCGAGCACCAATGATCATGTCAACCTTCGCCGAGAGGTTCGACTTCGACGGCAAGACTGTCTTTCCCTTCACGACGTATGCCATGAGCGGACTGGGGACCACCGAGCGTGACTACGGGGCGTCCTGTCGAGGCGCGACGATCGGCGAGGGGCTCGCGGTACGCGGCGAGGAAGTCCGGGACGCCGACGGCGATGTCGGGTCGTGGCTGAGCCGCATCGGCCTTCTCCGAGACTGAACCAGTCGTGAGCGCCGACTACGAGCGGATCACGCTCACCAACCCCGTCCGTATCGGCATCACCCTCTGCGGCCGCGATACCACAGAGTGGTACCGGACGGGTCAGACAGGAAGGCAGGGGCAGTCAATGGCCAGCGGCACAGCAACCGCTCCATCGCGGACGCCCTGTACCTGAGCGAGGCGATCGTCAAGACGCACCTGGTGCGCATCTACCGCAAACTCGGCGTCGCCAACCGGGCGCGGCGTCTTCGAGGCGGTCCGCCGCAGGCTGCTGGAACTCACCTGGCATGGCGGTGCCCTGCACTACGGGAGCAGGGCGCGAGCAGCACTCCATCCCCTTGCTCGGCAGGCTGAAGGGGACGAACCCGATGCCGCGCTCAAGCAGCGTCGGCAGGATCCACTCCTCGCGCTCCCGCCACCGCAGGGAGTGCTCGGGCTGGGCAAGCCGAAGTGCTTGGCCTCGCCGGATTCGATGAGCAACTTCGCCGCCCCCCGGCGATCTCTTCGACGTCGGGCACGCTCGCGTGTCGTGGCGTGTCAACCACTCGGCGATGTGGTGAGGGGCCCTGTCATTCCCCCGAACAACTCGGCTGGGCACCGGGGGCGCTCAGCCGACGAGACGGGGGCGACCTGGCCGTACGCTTCCCGCGAGGCCCACGACCGCGGTGTCGCACTGCGCATGCTGCCGTGTCAGGTCCGGCCGTGCCGCCATGGGCCAAAGGCGGACAGCAAGCGGAGGCCGGACGCCGGGGCCAGAGTGGAACCAGCCCGGCAACGGCGAAGCCGCAGACCGAGGACACCGCGAAGAGGCAGCCCGAAGACGACGGAGCGGAGAGCACTGATGCATCAGATCCACCTGCGTGACCTGGAGGTTTCCCGGATCGGTCTGGGCGCGATGGGTATGTCCCAGGGATACACCGGCGCCGGGACCGACGAGGCGGAGTCCATCCGTACCGTGCACCGCGCCCTGGAGTTGGGCGTCACCTTCATCGACACCGCCGAGATCTACGGTCCGTACACCAACGAGGAACTGCTCGGCCGGGCCCTGAAGGGGCGCCGCGACCAGGTGGTGCTGGCGACGAAGTTCGGCCTGGTCTCGCATGGTGGCGACGGACCGGGCAACCTGGACTCCAGCCCGGCCAACATCCACACCGCCGTCGAGGGCTCTCTGCAGCGTCTCGGGACGGACCACATCGACCTGTACTACCAGCACCGGGTCGACCCGAACATCCCCATCGAGGAGACGGCGGGCGCCGTGGGGGAGCTGATCGCTCAGGGCAAGGTCCGCGCGTTCGGCCTGTCCGAGGCCGGGCCGGAGACGATCCGCCGCGCGAACGCCGTCACGCCGGTCACTGCCGTCCAGTCCGAATACTCCCTCTTCACGCGCGATCCGGAGGCACGGGTGCTGCCCACGCTGCGCGAGCTCGGCATCGGCTTCGTCCCGTTCGCGCCGCTGGGACGGGGCGTCCTCACCGGCGCGATCCGCTCCACCGACGGCTTCGCCGAGGACGACTTCCGGCGGGACAACCCGCGCTTCACCGGCGAGAACTTCCAGCACAACCTGCGCCTGGCCGACGAGGTCCAGGCCGTCGCCGCCGAAGCCGGCGCCACCCCGGCCCAGATCGCCATCGCCTGGCTGCTCGCCCAGGGCGACGACATCGCTCCCATCCCCGGCACCAAGCGCGTGAGCCGCCTCGAAGAGAACACCGCCGCAGACGCCGTCCGGCTCACCCCCGCCCAGCTCGACCGGCTGACGAGCCTCCCGCCCGCGGCCGGCGCCACCCACACCGAAGCCCAGCTGAAGATGCTCGAACGCTGAGCCACCCGCACCAAAAGAAAGAACCCATGCAGAACGTCACCCTGAACAACGGCGTCGAGATGCCGATCCTCGGCTTCGGCGTCTTCCAGATCCCGGCCGACGAGACCGAACAGGTTGTCACCGAGGCCCTCGCGGCCGGCTACCGGTTGCTCGACACGGCGGCCTCGTACGGCAACGAGGAGGCCGTCGGCCGTGCGATCAAGAGCAGCGGCATACCGCGCGAGGAGCTCTTCGTCACCACCAAGCTGTACGTCCAGGACGCGCCTGCCGAGGAGAACACCAAGCCTGCCTTCGAGGCGTCGCTGACCAAGCTCGGGCTCGACTACCTGGACCTGTACCTGATGCACCAGCCTTACGGTGACGTGTACGGCCAGTGGCGGGCCATGGAGCAGCTGAACCGGCAGGGCCTCGCCAAGGCCATCGGCGTCTCCAACTTCTACCCCGACCGCCTCCTCGACCTGATCATCAACAACGAGGTCACGCCCGCCGTCAACCAGATCGAGACCCACCCCTTCTTCCAGCGCGCCGACTACCAGCAGCTGATGCGCGAAGAAGGTGTCCAGCTCCAGGCGTGGGGCGGTTTCGCGGAGGGCAAGAACGATCTGTTCACCAACCCCGTGCTGAGCGAGATCGCCCAGCGGCACGGGAAGTCGGTGGGCCAGGTGGTACTGCGCTGGGCGGTCCAGCGTGGCGTCGCCTCGATCCCGAAGTCGGTACGGCCCGAGCGGATGGCGGAGAACCTCGACGTCTTCGACTTCGCGCTCACCGATGCCGAGATGGCGTCCATCGCCGGCCTGGACACCGGAGCCTCGCTGTTCTTCGACCACCACGACCCGGAGATCGTCAAGTGGCTCAGCGCGCGGCGCCTGGACAGCTGAACCGAAGCGCCCTGGCGATGAGCGGATTCACGCTTGCCGACAGGCCGCTCCGGTGCAAGGCGCCGCACGGCCTGTCGGCGAGCGGGGCTGCCGTGTCATCCGGTGTCGCGGCGCCTGCTTGTTCGCCTTCCGCCCTGACGAGGCCGGACCGCCTCCGCCTCGCGACAGCAGAGCGGTCCGCTGCGTCGCCCGTCGGAAGCGCCCCTCGACCGGCCAGTCGAGAACTACCACTACGGCCGGCGCCGGAACTTCGAGGCCAAGACACCGAGATACTGGCCGACAGCGTCTCGCGTCCGTCGCCGTAGGCGGCCTTGCCGCCAAGGCCGTAGCCGACGCTGCGCGCCTCCGTGACCGCGGCGGTCGTGACGTCCGGCGGGGTCTGGAAGACTCCGAGCCGATGGCCGGGATCTTCGCACCGTCGTTCAGGGAGAAGGCGCTGGTGGACATGTTCGACGCCAAGTACCCCGCCGGTGCCCCGCATGCCGGTTGAGGGGTCCTGCCACACCCCTGTCGCCACCCCCACGGCTCGGCACGATCCCCTGCACGACCGGGCCACCACGCCCCGATCCACACAAGGTTTCCCGCAACGCAAGGACTGATCGAGGCGAACTCACGGTGCTCGGGCGGCCAGTCCTTCCGGCTGACCGGCCCCGGCGCATCCGGGCCAGGGCTGCCGCGGGTGACGGGAACCGGAAAGTGGAAGGGCTCTCATCCGATGGCGCGCCTTGGACGCGACCCCGAGACTGCTGCTGACGGGACGGCCGCCCACGCCGTCCGCCCCCCGGGCCGAAGTGATCGTGCCCTTCACCGACTGCCGCCCATGACGCACGGTGCGCCGACCCGCATGCCCTCACCATTCACTAAGGAGAAGTCCTCCATGCCCAAGCAACCCTCCCGGGCTCAGCAGTTGCTCGGTGATCTCGCGCCGAAGATGGTGCGGCTCACCGACGACGTGCTCTTCGGCGACGTATGGCAACGCGAGGGCCGGTCCCCTCGCGACCGCAGCCTGATCACCGTCGCGGTGCTCACCGCCACCTACTGGCCCGGTCAGCTCGACAGCCATCTGAAGCTCGCCCTTCAGAACGGGCTGACCCAGGACGAACTCGTCGAGGCCCTCACCCACGTGGCGTTCTACGCGGGGTGGCCCAGCGGCATGGGCGCGTTGGTGCAGCTCAAGGGCATCGTCGAGGACGAGAAGGCGTAGGAGACCGAACTCATGGAACTCTCGCACGGAAGGCCACCGCCAAAGCCCCGGCCGAGCGGTTCACCGGCGAAGTCTGGCTGACCATGCTCGCCGAGGGGCAGCCACCGTCCCGGCTGACCGCGGGTGTCTGAACAGTGCAACTCAGACAGCGCCCTGCGACCTCATTGCGGCCATCGACGATGCCCGGCAGCGCCTCCATGGTGTGCGCGCGCACTCCGACGCCCAGAACTATGGTGTCCCACCACATACGCCTCTGACCTGCACGTTCCTACGGTGTGGCGACACGCAAACGTCCCCGTCGAACGTCAGGAAGTGGTGCCGATGTCGTCGCCCGCGACCGCTCCGCCAGCCCCGTCCAACCTCAAGCGCATCGTCGCCGCCAGCCTCATCGGCACCACCATCGAGTGGTACGACTTCTTCCTCTACGGGTCAGCAGCCGCGCTCGTCTTCAACAAGCTGTTCTTCCCCGACTCCGACCCGCTGGTCGGCACCCTGCTGTCGTTCCTCACGTATGCGGTCGGGTTTGCCGCCCGGCCGCTCGGTGCCCTGGTGTTCGGTCACTACGGCGACCGGCTCGGGCGCAAGAAGTTGCTGGTGCTGAGCCTGCTGCTCATGGGCGGGGCGACCTTCGCCATAGGGCTGCTGCCCACGCACGCGACGGTCGGCACCGCCGCGCCCGTGCTGCTGACGACACTGCGTCTGGTGCAGGGCTTCGCGCTCGGCGGTGAGTGGGGCGGCGCCGTCCTGCTCGTGTCCGAGCACGGTGACGCGCGGCGTCGTGGCTTCTGGGCCTCCTGGCCGCAGACCGGCGCACCGGCCGGGCAGCTCCTCGCCACGGGTGTGCTGTCGCTGCTGACCGCCGTGCTCTCCGACAGCGCGTTCGGCTCCTGGGGATGGCGCATTCCGTTCCTCCTGTCCGGAGTGCTGGTGATCGTCGGTTTGTGGATTCGTCTGTCTGTCGATGAATCGCCCGTGTTCCAGCAGGCGTTGGCGCAGGCCGAGGCCCGCAAGGGGACCCAGGACACCGACGCGGAGAAGCTGCCGCTGGTGTCCGTTCTGCGTCACCACTGGAAGGACGTGCTGGTCGCCATGGGCGCGCGCATGGCGGAGAACATCAGCTACTACGTGATCACCGCCTTCATCCTCGTCTACGCCACCACCTCGGCCGGCGTCTCCAAGCAGACCGCCCTCAACGCCGTCCTCATCGCCTCCGCCGTGCACTTCGCCGTCATCCCGGCCTGGGGCGCGCTCTCGGACCGGGTCGGCCGCCGGCCCGTCTATCTGCTGGGCGCGGCGGGGGTCGGCCTGTGGATGTTCCCGTTCTTCTCGCTCATCGACACGGCCGACTTCGGGAATCTGGTCATCGCGGTGACGGTCGGTCTGGTGCTGCACGGAGCGATGTACGCGCCCCAGGCGGCCTTCTTCTCGGAGATGTTCGCGACCCGCATGCGCTACTCGGGTGCGTCCATCGGCGCCCAGTTCGCGTCGGTGGCAGCCGGTGCACCGGCCCCGCTCATCGCGACGGCGCTGCTGTCCGAATCCGGCGGCTCCACGCTGATCGCCCTGTACGTCATCGCGGCGTCCGTCCTGACCCTGATCGCGGTGGGCGTCGCGAAGGAGACGCGCAACCGCGATCTGGCCCACGTCGACTCCCCGGCCGACACGGAGCCGGCGGGGGCGCGTACGGCGGACGCGCGTACCGCCTGAGTCCCGCTCAACCACCGGTCCCGTGTGTCTGCGCGCGCGGGGCCGGTTCGTGTCGGCTTCCCCGCCCCTCGGCCCCGTGGCCGCGCGTCGCAGCGCGGGGCCGGCTGTGGCGCGCACGGATCAGCGGGAGCCCGGTGACGCGGACAATCGGTGCAGCCGCAGCGCCAGTTGTATCTCCAGGGCGCGGGCCGGGCTCTGCCAGTCGTCACCGAGGAGCCGGCCGACGCGCTCCAGGCGCTGCGCCACCGTGTTGACGTGCACGTGGAGTTCGTCCTTGGTGCGCGCCGGGCTCGTCCCGCAGGCGAAGTACGCGTCAAGGGTGCGTACGAGGTCGGTGCCGCGTCGTTCGTCGTAGTCGACGACCTCGCCGATCGTGCGCTCCACATAGCCTGCGATGTCCCGGTCCCCTGCGAGCAGCAGCCCCAGGAATCCGAAGTCCTCGGCGGCGGCACCGTCCCCCGCCCGGCCCAGCAGGCGTAGCGCGTCAAGGCAGCGCTGTCCCTCCGCATAGGCCGCGGCCACCGCGTCGGGGCGGCCCGCGAGGTTCTCGAGGGGTGCGGACGCGCCGACCGTGACCTTCTCGTGGACCGCCGTGCCCAGTTGCCGTGCGGTGCGGCGCGCGAGGTCCGTCGCGGTGGCGCCCGGTCCGAGGGGCAGCAGCAGGACCGTACCGCCGTCGCGGGCGGCGGCGAGCCCGTGCCGGGTGGCCGCCAGGTGGGAGGCGGCGGACCACAGACGACGGCGAGCGGCGGCTTCCTGGTCGGCGTCGGCCGACGCGCCGTCGAGGCGGGCGGCGAGCACCACATGAGTGGCGTCGAGATCGGCGCGCAGCCGCGCGGCCCGCTGGCGCAGCACGCGCGGGTCGCGGTCGCGGGCGTCGAGGAGGTCGTCCAACAACTCGCCGCGCACGCGCTGTTCGGCCTCGACGGCCGAACGGCGGGCGAGCAGCAGCAAGGAGGTGACCATCGCGGCGCGCTCCAGGGTGCGCTGGTCGACGGGGTCGAGCCCCGGATGGCCGCGCAGCACCAGCGCGCCGAGCAGCTCGCCGCCGGCCGCCACGGCGGCGATCCAGTCGTCCCCGTTCCGCACGGCGTGGCCCTCGGCGCGGGACGCCTCCAGGGCAGCGGTGGGGGCGGCGTCCGCCTCGGCGAACTGGACCGTGCCGGCGAGGACCTGGGAGACCGCAGCCGCCACGTCGTGGACGCCACCGCCGCGCAGGACGAGCTGGGCGAGCCGGTCGTGGACGTCCGAGGCCCGCTCGATGACGCCGCTGCGGTCGCGGATGATCTCGTTGGCCCGGGCGAGCCGGTCCAGGGCCGAACGGGTCTCGGTGAGCAGGTTCGCGGTGTCGATGGCCGCGGCTGCCAGCGCGGCGAACGAGCCGAGGAGGGCGATCTCCTCCCGCTCGAAGACCCGGGCCCGCCGGTCGGCGGCGAAGAGCACCCCGATCACCTGCGGTCCGATCATCAGGGGCACACCGAGGATCGCCACGAGCCCCTCGTCGCTCACGCCCGTGTCGATCGTCCGCGTGTGCTGGAAGCGGTCGTCCTTGAAGTAGTCGGGCGTCACATAGGGGCGTGCGGTCTGGGCGACCAGTCCGCCGAGCCCCTCCCCCATGCCGAGCCTCAACTGCTGGAAACGCGCGGCGACCGAACCCTCGGTGACCCTCATATAGGTGTCGCCCGCCGCCTCGTCGTGCAGGGTCAGATACGCGACGTCGGTGCTCAACAGCGACCTGGCGCGCTGCACGATTGCCTGCAGGACGGCGTCGAGGTCACGGAGTCCGGCCAGATCGTGCGCCGTCTCGAAGAGCGCGGACAGCTCTGCCTCACGGCGGCGTCTGCCTTCCATCTCCGCGCGCACGCGCAGCGCCAGCCGTTTGGTCTGCTCCAGGACATCGACGCGCTGTGCCGGCAGGCCCTCGGCGCGGGCGAGCAGCACCGGCTGCTCGTACGCGTCGGCCGACGCACCCCGGGCAAGGAGCTCCAGGAACGGCGCCTCAGCACAGGTGCCGGGGCGCTCCGCGGACTGAACGTGATCGCGAGACATGCCCCCAGGATGGACCACACTCGGCCCGCTCCCACCGCCTCTGTGGACAACTTCTGACATGTCCCCGCTCAGTGTGCAGTCCAGCCGCCGTCGAGGACCAGCGACGTGCCGGTGACGAAGGACGCCTGTGGGCTGCACAGATAGGCCACCGCCTCGGCGACCTCCCCCGGTTCGATCAACCGCTTGACGGCACTGTCCTGGAGCAGCACCTCGGACAACACGCGCTGCTCGGGGATTCCGTGCGCCCGCGCCTGGTCCGCGAGCTGCTCCTCGACGAGCGGCGTGCGCACGTACGCCGGGTTCACACAGTTGGACGTGACCCCGTGGGGAGCACCCTCCAGGGCGGCTGTCTTCGAGAGCCCTTCGAGTCCGTGTTTGGCGGCGACGTACGCCGCCTTGAACGCCGAGGCGCGCAGCCCATGGACCGACGAGATGTTGACGATGCGGCCCCAGCCCTGTCCGTACATATGGGGCAGCGCCCCGCGGATGAGGCGGAACGGCGCCTCCAGCATCACCGTCAGCACGGTGTGGAAGACGTCGGGCGGGAATTCCTCCAGCGGGCGGACCAACTGCAGCCCGGCGTTGTTGACGAGGACGTCGGTGCCGGCGGCGGCGAGTTCGGCCGCGTCCAGGTCGGTGAGGTCGAGGACGTGCGGCTCGACGGTGCCCGCGAGGCCGCGGGCAGCGCCGGTGAGGCCTTCGAGGCCGGCGGCGTCCCGGTCGACCGCTCTCACCTTGGCCCCGGCGGCAGCCAACCGCAGCGCGCAAGCGCGGCCGATACCGCCGGCGGCACCGGTGACGAGGGCGGTGCGTCCGCCGAGATCGAGGGCGAGGGCGTGAGGCGCGGTCATGCGTCGACCCTAGGTAGGGCCCACCCCTCGCCCCATATGGTCACCACCCATACTTCACAGCGGATTGGTGGGGTCGAACCATGTGGGTGCATCCGACAGTGCCTGCTTGATCCGGAGTAGCCCGAACTCGTTCAGCTCCGGCAGCGCGTCCACCGCGAACCAGCCCACCTCCAGCGACTCGTCGTCGTTGACGCGCGCCTCGCCGCCGACTGCCCGGCAGCGGAACGTGATGTCCATGTACTGGCACACGTCGCCGTTCGTGTATGTCACCGGTTCCAGTGCCTGGACGAGGACGACTCGTTCGGCGACGCACCGCACCGCCGTCTCCTCGTACACCTCGCGCACGGCACAGACCGCCGGCTGCTCGCCCGGCTCCGGAATGCCTCCGATCACCGACCACTTCCGGGTGTCGGTACGGCGCCCGAGCAGCACCCTGCCGTCGTCGTCGAAGACGATGGCGGTGACGCCCGGGAGCCACAGCAGCTGATGACCGGCGGAGGCGCGGATGGTCCGGATGAAATCGGGAGTAGCCATGGCCAGACCCTAACGGGCCGGTTCCCTCACTCCCGGCTCTTCGGCCCGCACGTCGGGAATGCCATGGTCGCGCCGGCCGCGTGCCGCCGACACCACCGCCCAGCCGAGCCCACCGGCCGCGACGAGCAAGAGAACCATCTCAGGCAGGGTGCCGAGCCGTGTCGCGGGCGTCAGGGAGGAGCGCAGCGGCACCTTCTGGACGAGCGAGGCGGCCACGAACATCCCGGTCCGCTGGGTGATCTTTCCGTCCGGCATGATGACGGCGCTGACGCCGCTGGTCACCGGCACGGTGACGGTACGGCTGTGCTCCACCGCCCGCACCCGGGACATGGCCAGCTGCTGGTAGGTCATCTCGCTGCGGTCGAAAGTCGCGTTGTTGCTGGGCACCGAGATCAGCTGTGCGCCGTCCGTGACGGTGCTGCGCACGGTCCAGTCGAAGGCGGCCTCGTAGCAGGTGACGAGCCCGACTTTGGCGTCCGCCATGGTGAACACGCCCGGCTTGTGTCCCCGGCTGAAGTCCTGGCGCACCATCGACGTCCAGTTCTTGTTGATGACGCCGAGAAGCGAGCGCAGCGGGAGGTACTCGCCGAACGGCTGCACCTGCCGCTTGTCGTACGTGTCCACGGGGCCCTTGTCCGGGTCCCACAGGATCTGCTCGTTGTAGAGCTTGCCGTCACGCTCGACGACACCGCCGACGGAGATGGGCGCACCGATCGCCTTCACGGCACCTTCGATCACGGCGGCGGCGTCGGGGTTGGCGAAGGGGTCGATGTCGGAGGAGTTCTCGGGCCACAGCACGAGGTCGGGCCGCGGGGCCTTGCCTGCCTTGACCTTCTCGGCCAGGCGCTCGGTCTCACGCACGTGGTAGTCGAGGACGGCGCGCCGCTGTGCGTTGAACTCGAGCCCGGCGCGCGGCACGTTGCCCTGGATGACGGCGACGGTCGCGGTGCCGTTCTCGGCCTTGTCGGTGACCAAGGAGCGCGCGGCGACGGCGCCCACCACGGGAGCAGCGACGCTGATCAGTGCGGCTACGGCGGCCCCGCGCCGCAGTACACCGCCGCTGCGCCGCCCGTCCACCACGACGCGCACGATCTCGTACAGCCCGAAGCCGCACAGCACGACCGCGAAACCCAGCACCGGGGTTCCGCCGACGGCGGCGAGCGGCAGGAAGACACCGTCCGCCTGGCCGAAGGCGATCTTCCCCCAGGGGAAACCACCGAAAGGCACGCGCGCGCGTGCCGCCTCCCCCGCGATCCACACGGCGGCCGCCCACACCGGCCAGGCGGGCAGCCGGGAGACCCACGCGACACCGACGCCCACGAGCGCGATGAAGATCGCCTCCACCGCGACGAGCGCGAGCCACGGACCGGAGCCGACCTCGACGCCGGTCCACACGAGCAGCGGCAGCAGAAAACCGAGGCCGAACAGATATCCGAGACCGAGGGCCGCCTTCCAGGTGCGCCCGCGCAGAGTCCAGCCGAAGACGGCGAAGGCCGGAAGGGCCAGCCACCACAGGGTCCGGGGCGGGAAACTGACGTAGAGCAGCACTCCGGAGAGCGCCGCGGCGGCGGCCGGAACGAGGCGCCGAACCCGGCGGGCACCACGGGGTGCGGGCCCGGCCTGGGGTTCGAGCCGCTCCGGCTCTCCCACGGAAGTTGCGGTGACGGTCACCCCGGGAGTGTACGGCGCGTGACCAAGACGCCGACAGGTCGGTCCGCTCCGCACCCGGGACGTTCCATTCACCCTTGCCCCGTTTTTCTCTGCCCTTCTGCTACATCGTTGCTGCGCAACTCATCCACAAATCGCCGCATCACCCGTTAGCGTGTGCCCGGGCCTCTGACGTGCGGCCGGATGCGGCCGGACCGGTCGGGCCCACTACAGGGGGGCGGCGGGGTGGGATCCACTGGGATGGCGTCCGCGACCGGGGCCACGGACGCGGAGGACGAGAGACGAAACGTTTCGGATGCGACGGGCGTCCTGGTGCTCGGCGCGTGCGCGGCATGGTCGATCATCACGGCCACCGCACACGGCGGCCGTCCCGAGGGCGTCCTGCTCGCGGTGCTCGCGGTCGCCGCGGGCTACGCGTCGGGGCGCATCTTCGGGGCGCTTCTGCCGGTCGCCGCACCCACGGCGGGCGCCTTGGCCGGCCTCGGGCTCGCGGTCGCCGCCCCGCATGTCACGGCGGGCCCGCAGTTCATATCGCCACTGGGGCACACCGGCGCGATCGCGGCGCTGCTGACGCTCTCCTCGGGCGCGGCGTGCTGTGCCGCGTGGGCGGCCCGCAGCCAGGCACAGCGGCTCGCACTGCGTCTGTCGGCCGTGGGAATCGCCGTGGCCGCGGCAGCGATCGGCTCGACGACGGGCCTCGTGGCCTCCACCGGGGTGCTGCTCTGCTCGATCGCCGCCGACCGGATGCGGCACCGCGCCCCGGCACTGGCGGGCCTCGCGCTCGTCGCGGCCCTGGCGACCGGAGTGATGTGGGCGATCGCCGAGAACGCCCTGCCGGGCGGCCTCGGTGCCTTTCTGGAGGACCAGCTCGGCCGGCACCGCGTCCTGCTCTGGCGCGACGCGCTCACGCTGGCCCACCGGGATCCGGCATTCGGCGCGGGGCCCGGGCGCTTCGGCGAGCTGAGCCCCACGGCCACACAGTCCCTCCTGCCGGACGGCAAGCCGCACTCCGCACCGCTCCAGCAGACCGCGGAACAGGGCCTGACCGGCGTGGCACTGCTCGCGGCGGTCTTCTGCTGGGTCCTGTACGCGCTGTGGCGCACCCGGCGGCCCACGCCGGTCGCGCTCACGGCGGGCGCCGCGCTGACGGCGCTGGCGGTCATCGCATCGGTCGGCAACGCGCTGAGCTTCACCACGGTGACGGCGGGGGCGGGGCTGCTGGCAGGTATCGCGACGGCTCGTCCGCTCGCGGACGAGCACGGGGGCAGGCGGGAGCCCGAGTCGCAGTAGAGCCAGGGATGTGTCCAGGGCTCAGCAAGTCTCGGTAAATAAGGAGAGGGGAGACCAGGAAACGTCCCACCGGGCGGGTCAGTGTGTGGCGCCGGGCAGGCTCGGATGCAGTCGGGCCCGGATGACGCGCACCGCCGTCTCGGCGTTGTCCACGGTGATCGTGAAGGTATGACCGTCCCAGAGACGCAGGACGACGCCCTCGCCCCGCCGTACGACGACGGCCGTGCCCTTCTCGGGCCGCCAGCGGTAGCCCCAGCCGCCCCACTGGCGCGGGGTGACCCGGGGCACGAATTCGGCCCCGGCGACGAGCGAGAGGGGGATGCGGCGGCGCGGGACACCGATGTGGCCGCAGCGCACCTCGAGGCAGTCCTTGTCGACCTTCACCGCGACGTGCACGAACGCGAGGGTGCCGAAGAGGACCAGCAGCCCGGCGGCGATGCAGCCCACGACGGACATGACGAGCGGGGCGATGCCGGACGTCCACGCGGAGTCGACGGCCAGTTGGATGCCAAGTGCCATGAACGCGGCACCGCCGAGCGCCAGCAGCCACTGTGCCCGGTTGGTCGCGCGCCCCGTCCAGATCTCGGGGTCGCCCTGGGGGTGGTCCCTCATGCCTCGAGAGTACCCAGCTTCCCGAGCGCGGGCACGGGGTTGCTCAGAGTTACTGGTCCGGAGGGCGCTCAGGCGCGCTGAGGGCGGGCCGACGCCCCTCAGCGCGCGGGGCTGACCGCCTCCTGCAGGAACCTGCCCTCGGCGTACGCCAGCGCCTCGGGCGGCAGCACGCCCTCGCGACCGCTCAGCAACACGGTCAGACCGCCCTCGGCGGGAGCCTGCGGCGCCGAGGGCTCGCCGATCCGGCGCAGCGCCTGGGCGACCACCGCCCCCGCGGTTCCATGCAGGATGAGCGGTGGCAGGGCGGGATTCTGCACGGCCGCGCGGATGCGGTCGGCGACCAGTTCGTAATTGGTGCAGCCGAGAACGACGGTCGTGACATCGTCGGGGGTGAGCACGGCGGCCGCGGCGATGGCGGCGTCGACCGCCGGGTCGTCCGCGTGGTGCACGGCGTCCGCAAGCCCGGGGCACGGCACCTCGGTCACGGTCACCCCGTCGGCGAACTCCCGGATGAGACCGCGCTGGTAGGCGCTCCCGGTGGTGGCGGGCGTGGCCCAGATCGCGACGGGTCCACCGCCCGCCGCCGCCGGCTTGATCGCCGGAACCGTGCCGATGATCGGCAGGTCCGGTTCGAAACGGGCACGCAGGGCGGGCAGGGAGTGCACGGATGCGGTGTTGCAGGCAACGATCAGGACGTCGGGACGGTGCGCGGCGGCGGCCACGGCGACGGCCAGGGCGCGCTCGGTGATGTCCTCCGGAGTGCGGGGTCCCCATGGCATCCCCTCGGGGTCCCAGGAGAGGACGAGATCCGCATCGGGCCGCAGACGACGTGCGGCGGCGGCAGCGGGGAGCAGACCGATTCCGGAGTCCATGAGCGCGATCTTCACCCGGCCACGATAGACGATGTGCCCCGAGCGGCCCGCGCGGTGGGGCAGACTGCGCGGGTGAGCGCCATCGTGTGGACTGCTGCGGTATCACTCGCCGCCTGGTTGTGGCTGCTGCTGTGCCAGGGCTTCTTCTGGCGCACGGATGTCAGGCTGCCGCCCCGCGGGGACCCCGGGGACTGGCCGTCGGTCTGCGTCGTCGTGCCGGCGCGGGATGAGACCGCGGTGCTGCCGCACAGTCTTCCCTCGCTGCTCGCACAGGACTATCCGGGGCGTGCCGAGGTCTTCCTGATCGACGACGGCAGTTCGGACGGCACCGGGGAGCTGGCACGCGATCTGGCGCAGCGCCACGGCGGGCTGCCGCTCACCGTCGACTCCCCGGGCGAGCCTCCCGCGGGCTGGACCGGCAAGCTGTGGGCGGTGCGTCACGGAATCGCTCTGGCACGCGCGCGTGCGCCCGAATACCTGCTCCTGACGGACGCCGACATCGCACACGCTCCCGACAGCCTGCGGGAACTGGTGGCGGCGGCGCGCACCGGCGGCTTCGACCTTGTCTCACAGATGGCCCGGCTGCGGGTGGAGAGCGTCTGGGAACGGCTTGTCGTGCCCGCGTTCGTGTACTTCTTCGCCCAGCTGTATCCGTTCCGCTGGATCGCGGAGCGGGGCTCGCGGACGGCGGCCGCGGCGGGCGGCTGCGTGCTGCTGCGCGCCGACGCCGCCGAACGCGCGCGGGTTCCCGACGCCATCCGGCAGGCGGTCATCGACGATGTGGCGCTCGCGCGGGCGGTCAAGAACAGCGGCGGCCATATCTGGCTGGGTCTGGCCGACCGGGTCGACAGCGTGCGCCCGTATCCGCGGCTGCACGACCTGTGGCGGATGGTCTCGCGCAGCGCATACGCCCAGCTGCGGCACAGTCCGCTGCTGCTCGCGGGTACGGTGCTCGGACTCGCCGCCGTGTACCTCGTGCCGTCCGTCGCGTTGGTCGCCGGGCTCGTCACCGAGAACGTCGCGGCGATGGTGGTCGGCGGACTCGCGAAGCTGGTGATGACGGCGACGTACGTCCCGATGCTGCGTTACTACCGTCAGCCTCTGTGGCTCGCGCTGCTCCTGCCGGTCACCGCGCTCCTGTATCTCCTCATGACGGTCGATTCGGCGGTGCAGCACTACCGGGGGCGCGGTGCGGCGTGGAAGGGCCGCACCTACGCGCGTCCGGACGCGGCGCTCGACGAGCAGTGACCGGGCCTGTCGCCTGCACGATCGGCCCGGTGGGTCACTTCCTTCCGGGGGTCCAGTTCATGCCCCACCCGTAGACGTGGTCGATCGTGCGCTGCGGGCTGACGCCGCGCTCCGGAACCAGGTAGCGGGCTTCGCGCTGGACGACCAGGTCACCGCCGGTGTTGGTGATGAGGGCGAGCGCGCACACGGTCGAGGGCACCGTGCACTCGTCGAGGAAGAACTCGACGGGTGCGCCGTACTGCGGCTGGAGCGTGACCGTGGCGTGCAGGTCGGCGAAGGAGCGGGCGCCTTCGTAGATGGTCACGAAGATGAGGATGCGCCGGAAGCTCTGCTTGTGGTCGAGATTGACGGTGAGGTTCTCGCCGCTCTCCACGGCGCCGGTGCGGTCGTCGCCGTCGAGGTGGATGTACGGCGGCTGGTGCAGCGCCCCGAAGGCGTTGCCCAGCGCCTGGACGACCCCCTTGCTGCCGTCGGAGAGCTCGTAGAGGGCGCACAGGTCCAGGTCGAGGTCCGCGTGCAGGGCCACCGCCCGGCCGCGCTTGCTGCCCCAGCCGGAGAACTGCTTGCGCACCTGCCAGTTGAGGTTCACACGCATGGCACCCGAGGTGCCGCCCTGCTTGGTCAGCGAGACCGAGGGTGCCTGCTTGGTGAGCGTGACCTTGGTGAGGCGGACCGGAGCCGCGGGCGCCGACGGGGGAACAGGAGGCGGAGGCGCACCGTACGGGCCGGTCGGAGGCTGGGACGGCGGTGCGCCGTAAGGGGAAGGAGGAGGTGGCGGTGCGCCGTATGGGGAGGTGGAAGGCAGCGCGGTCACCGGCGGCGGAGGCGCGGCGACGGGCGGTGCGGACGGCGAAGGCGCGGTGGCCGGCGGGGTCGCCTGCGCGTTGGGCCGGTCCACTCGTGTGACGGGCGCGGAAGGCGGCGCCGCGCGCTGCGGCTCGTCCACCGTGATTCCGTAGTCCGTGGCCAGGCCCTCGAGTCCACTGCTGTAGCCCTGTCCGACGGCGCGGAACTTCCATGCGCCCTGACGGCGGTAGAACTCCCCCAGCACGAACGCGGTCTCGACGGTCGCCTGGGGATCGAAGCGTGCGACCTCCGCACCCTTCCCCGCGTCGAGCACACGGATGTAGAGACCTGGCACCTGCCCGAACGTTCCTCCGTCGGCGGAGGCGGCCAGCACCACCGTCTCGATCGCGGGCTCCAGACGCGCGAGGTCGACGAGGAGGGTGTCCGTCACCTGACCGCCCACGTCGCGCTTGCCCTCGTGGCGCACCGCGCCGGTGGAGTGGGTGGGCTGGTTGTAGAAGACGAAGTCACCGTCGGTACGGACCCTCCCGGAGACCAGCAGCAGCGCCGAGGCGTCCGCGTCGGGCACACCCGGTCCGGAACGCCAGCCCAGTTCTACGCGCAACGCTGTCGTCGGAACCTGAAGGTTCGATCCCTTCGGCATCGACATGTCCGCCCCCTCACGTGTCGCCGCACCAGGACCGAGGCCCGGGCAGTCGGTTTGCATCCGCTCCGGCCAACCTAATCCTCGGGGACCCCAAACTCCCATGCCCCGTACCGGAAGCCCCCTGCTCAACCCCCGGTAACCCGCCGGGAACTCCGGCTTTACACGATCCGAACCCCGCCCGCTGACCTTTTTTGCCAAGTTCGCTCGCATTGGGGATCCCGCGTCACCACGGACACGGAAAACAACCCTCTTATCGGTCTCCCCAACCAGCACATCGTGGGCTTAACTTATGTGCCATGACCTCCCCCCGCTCCACCTATGGCGGCGGTTACTACTCCGCGTCGCCCTTCCCGGACACTCCGATCTACGACAGGCTCGTCGCCGAGCGGGGCACCCCGCAGATCGCTCCGATCCGGGTCCCCTCCGCGTACGAGACGCCGGGTAGCAACCTGCCCGCACTGCCGTCCGCGCTTCCCGCGCTGCCGGCCGCACCCTCCCCTCACATGCCCTCCTACGGCTACCCCCAGGCGCCGCAGCCCGCCCCGCTACAGCAGGCCCCGACCGCGTACATTCCGCAGCAGACGGGGCCGCGCGGCTACCCCGGTCCCCAGCAGATGCAGCAGCCGCGCCCCACGGGCACGGGCTACGAGGCGATGCGCCCCGCGGCGCCGCGCCCGGCCCCGGCGCCGTACCAGGACCCGTACAACAACGGGCAGCAGTACCGCGGATACTGATCCGCCTCACGGCATGAGGCCGTCGGTGCCCGGTGGCACGATGGCCTCATGCCGAAACCAGCGCTGCACTCGATTCACGTCCACCCGGTCAAGGCACTGCGGGGCCAGGCGCTCCACGAGGCCGTGGTGGAGCCATGGGGGCTCGCCGGGGACCGGCGCTGGGCACTGATCGACAAAGCGGGAAGGGTCGTCACCCAACGCGAACACCCGCGCCTGGCGCTGGCCGCCGCCGAGCTCCTGCCCGGCGGCGGGATCCGCGTGTCCGCGTCCGGTCTGGAACCGCTGACCGTCGCCGTGCCGCACCCGGGCGTCACCACGACCGCGAAGTGGTCGGGAGAGAAGATCGAGACGGTTCCCGCCGGCCTCGATGCGAGCGACTGGTTCAGCGCGTACCTCGACAAGGCCGTGACCCTCGTCCACCTCGACGACCCCGCCGTCCGCCGCCCCATCGACGACCCGCCGTACGGGCGCCCGGGCGAGACCGTCAGCCTGGCCGACGGCTACCCGCTGCTGCTCACTTCGCTCGCCTCCCTGGACGCTCTCAACTCGCTGATCGAGGAGGGTGACCACCCGGGCGAGGGCCCACTGCCCATGAACCGGTTCCGGCCGAATGTCGTCGTGGCCGGCACGCCGCCCTGGGCCGAGGACGACTGGAAGCGGATCGCCATCGGGGAGATCGTCTTCCGGGTCGCCAAGAAGTGCGGGCGCTGCGTCGTGACCACCACGGACCAGGCCACCGCCGAGCGCGGCAAGGAGCCGCTGCGCACCCTCGGCCGCCATCGCCGATTCGGGGACAAGCTGGCCTTCGGACAGAACCTGGTGCCAGAGACGCTCGGTGCGGTCCGCATCGGCGATCCGGTCACGATCCTCGAATAGGGCCCGCCCGCGGGCCTGCTCCTGTCGTTCAGGCTCCTCGATGCGTCGCCCGGTCGGGAAGTCGGTCGGCCGACGCGGTCGTTGAGGTCAGCGTGAGAGGTCCATGAGAGGCGCGTGAGGCACGAGAGAGGTGATTTCGCTCTCTCTTCCCCGGCCCCGGGAGTGAACGGCCGGGCACGGGGGTTATCACAGACGGGAAGGGGGTGCGGGACGGTGCGAGCAATCAGCGGCCTGTGGCGCTGGCGGCGCAGTCCGCTGCGCCGTGGAACCGATCTGGCCGAGGCCTGGGTGGCACTGGCCGCCCTCTTCCTGGTCCTTGTCGCCGCGCCCCTCGTCGGGGCTGTGATCGGATCGGTCGCGCAGGCCTCCCTGCAGAAGTCCGTGCGCGCCCAGCAGCACTCCCGCCACCTCGTGGCGGCCACCGTCGTCAAGAAGCTCAACGACGTCCCGATGAACCCGGATCCGGAGTCCTCGACGTCGCGCGACACGAACAGCCGCGTGCTCGCCGACTGGACCGCACCGGACGGCACAGAACAGCACGGCACCGTCCTCTCCGACCTCAAGTCCCCGCACCCGGGCGACCACTTCACTCTCTGGACCGACCGTCACGGCCGAACAGCGGCCCGTCCGCTGGACAGCACCACTGCGACGACCCACGCCGTGCTGGCGGGCGTCGGCGCGGCCGCGATGACCGTGGGGCTCATCGAGGGCGGCCGTCGGCTGATCGTCTGGCGCATGGTCCTGCGCCGGTACGCACGCTGGGACCAGGCATGGGACAAGGCGGGCCCGGACTGGGGCCGCACCGGAACGGGCAGTTGACCGCCTTCCGGCTCCGGTCAACCGGCCACGTCCGCGCACGCTACGGTGGACCGGCTGAACTGTCCGGCGGTTCGGCATCTTCGCGAGAACCCGCGTGAGTACGAGGTGGGGGCACAGCAGCGCCATGGCACAGGGCACGGTCCAGGTGACGCACACCGGCACATCGCGGTGGCGGCGCCGCACGGGTGAGTACGCGTCGCTCGCCGCCGCCCTGGAGGCCGCGGGCGACGGAGACGTGCTCACCGTCGCTCCCGGCACCTACCGGGAGAACCTCGTCGTCCAACGGGCGGTGACACTGCGCGGGCCCGAGGGCTCCCCCGGCTCCGTGCGCATCGCGCCGGTGGACGGGGTGCCGCTGACCGTGCGGGCCTCCGCGGTGGTCCAGGACCTGCATGTCGAGGGCCAGGACGCGGCCGCGCCCGCGCTGCTCATAGAAGAGGGTGCGCCGGAGCTTGTGGACGTGCGGATCATGACGCGGTCCGCGGCCGGCATCGAGGTCCGCGGCGGCGCTCGCCCCACGGTGCGGCGCTGCACGGTCGACAACCCGGCTGGCATCGGCATCGCCGTCGTGGACGGCGGCGGCGGTGTGTTCGAGGAGTGCGAGGTCGTGGCGGCGGCCCAGTCGGGCGTCGCGGTCCGGGGCGGCGGGCGCCCGCGACTCGAGCGCTGCCGGGTGCACCACGCCTCGGGCGCGGGCCTGTCGGCGACGGGTGAGAACTCCTCGCTGGAAGCGGTCGGTTGTGAGGTATACGAAGTCCGGGGCTCCGGTGTGCAGGTGACCGCGCGGGCCACGGCACATCTGACGGACTGCGATGTGCACCGCACCACCGCGGACGGCGTCACGCTCGACACGGACGCGGTGCTGACGCTCGCCGACTGCCGCATTCACGACATCCCGGAGAACGCGGTCGACCTGCGGTCCCGCTCGGTGCTCACGCTGACCCGCACGACGGTGCGGCAGTTCGGCCGCAACGGCCTGTCGGTGTGGGACCCGGGCACCCGTGTGGACGCCAACCAGTGCGAGATCTTCGACAGCACCGGTGACTACCCGGCGGTGTGGGTCAGCGACGGCGCGACCGCGGTGCTCGACTCCTGCAGGGTGCACGATGTGCCGGACGCCCTGTTCGTCCTCGACCGCGGCTCGCGCGCGGACGTCGTGGACAGCGACCTCACCCAGGTGCGCAACACGGCGGTGTCGGTGAGCGACGGCGCCACCGCGCAGCTGGACGACTGCCGGATCCGGGACGCGGCGACGGGCGCCTGGTTCCGGGACCACGGCAGCGGCGGCACGCTGTCGGGCTGCACCATCGACGACATCCAGACGGGTGTGATCGTCACCAAGGGCGCCGACCCCAGCATCGAGCGGTGCACGGTGACTTCACCCGCGGAAGCGGGCTTCTACATCTCGGCGGGCGGCCGGGGCAGCTTCCTGAACTGCCGGGTCACGGGCAGTGGCGGCTATGGCTTCCATGTGATCGACGGCTGCCGCGCCACGCTGAGGAAGTGCCGAACGGAGCGGTGCGCGCGCGGGGGGTACGAGTTCGCGGACGGCGGCCCGGGCGCGTCCGGCGGCGGTGCGGTGGTCGAGGACTGCACCAGCGACGAGAGCGCCGGACTGCGGCCCGTGGCGGCCCAGGAGACCACCGTGCAGACGGCGGGCCAGTCCTCCGGCCTGCTGGGCTCCATCCCGGGCCAGCGCACCACGGAGCAGGAGCATCTCGTCACCGCCGTCCCGGAGCCGGAGCAGCCCGCGCGCACCTCGAAGGCCGTGCTCGGGGAACTCGACGCGCTGGTCGGCCTGGAGAGCGTCAAGCGCGAGGTGCGCGCCCTGACCGACATGATCGAGGTGGGGCGCCGACGACAGCAGGCCGGCCTCAAGGCGGCGTCCGTACGGCGGCATCTGGTGTTCACGGGCTCCCCCGGCACCGGCAAGACGACGGTCGCCCGGCTGTACGGCGAGATCCTGGCCTCACTCGGTGTCCTGGAGAAGGGCCACCTGGTGGAGGTGTCCCGGGTCGACCTGGTCGGCGAACACATCGGCTCCACCGCCATCCGCACTCAGGAGGCCTTCGACCGGGCGCGCGGCGGGGTGCTGTTCATCGACGAGGCCTACGCGCTGTCGCCGGAGGACTCCGGGCGCGACTTCGGGCGTGAGGCGATCGACACACTCGTGAAACTGATGGAGGATCACCGGGAGGCGGTCGTGGTCATCGTCGCCGGCTACACGGCCGAGATGGAGCGCTTCCTGTCGGTCAACCCCGGGGTGGCCTCCCGCTTCTCACGGACCATCACCTTCGGCGACTACGGCCCCGAGGAGCTGCTGAGGATAGTGGAGCAGCAGGCCGAGGAGCACGAGTACCGGCTGGGCCCCGGGGCCACCGAGGCGCTGCTGAAGTACTTCGCGGCGATCCCGAAGGGACCGGCGTTCGGCAACGGCCGCACCGCGCGCCAGACGTTCGAGGCGATGGTGGAGCGCCACGCGGGCCGCGTCGCCCAGCTGGCGGAACCGAGCACCGACGATCTGACCCTGCTCTACCCGGAGGACCTGCCGGAGCTGCCCTGATCCGCGCCCCCACGCTTCGCGCCCGGCTCTGGAGGCGCTTGGGCGGACCGCGGTTCCGGCAGCCCCGGCCGCAGGCGCGCCAGCAGCCGCTCGCGCTCCTCGGCGAAGGCCGGGTCCGCCTGGTAGTCGCCGTGTCCGAGGATCGGCGCGGGCAGCGGGTGCTCACTGGTGCGCCCGTATGCCAGCGGGTCCTTGAGCGGTGCGCGGTCCACCTGCGGGCCGCAGTCGCCCGGCAGTCGAATCGGGCCGCCGATCGGGTCGGTGAGCCGGTACAGGTTGCGCCAGCAGTCGACCTCGCGGTGCAGGGAGCTGAGCGCGGCCGGACCGAAGTACGCCGGGAACCAGCGCCCGTACAGCCGCTCCAGGGGCGAGCCGTACGTCAGTAGGGCCACCCGTCTGCGTACAGAAGGCTTGAGCTGCCAGGCCGCGGCCGCCGCCAGCACGCTGCCCTGCGAGTGACCGGAGAGGACGAGCCGCCCCCTGGTGGCACTCGTCCAGGTGGCCATGCGCCAGGTCAGGTCGGGCACCGCGCGCTCGGCGTAGCAGGGCGGGGCGAAGGGGTGGGCGGCGCGCGGCCAGAAGGTGCCCACGTCCCACAGGATGCCGATGGTGCGGCGCGCGGAGGCGTCCTTGTAGGCGCGGCGCCCCCAGGTGACGAGCAGGAGGAAGCCGACGCCGATCAGCCAGGATCCGAGCGCCTGTGCGGTCTCGGCGGCGCCCCTGACGAAGGGGTGCGTACCCTGCGCGGCCACCTGCAGCGTGTCGCCGGTGGCGAAGGCCCCGGCGAGAGCCACGGCACCCAGGAGCAGCGTCACGGCGGACGTGACGGCGACGACGAGTGGGGCCCGGTCGGTGAGGGCGGCCATGGCGCGCGTGCTCGCGATGCGCTGGGTGCGCGCGTCGTCCTTGGGCTCGCCCGGGTAGTCGAGTTCGACCGCGACCGTCTCGGCGCGTCGCAGCACCATACTGCGCCGAACGAGCCGGGCGACGACCACGAGCAGGACCAGGAGCAGCGGCGGGATCGTGGACGCCTGCCAGGTGAGCAGGACGGGCGGCCCGGCCATGATGTGCCCGGTGCCGTCCAGCCAGTCGGCGACCCGCTGGGCCACACCGCCGGACATCACCCCGCCGAGCGCACAGGCCAGCATCGCGACGGCGGGTCCGGCCAGTCCGCGCATCGCGGTGCGCGTGTCGGGACGGGCGCGATACAGGACATGGGCCACGACACCGAGCGCGATGACGAGGAGCCCCTGCGCCAGGGCGAGCGTCCCGAACGTGGCGTCGCCCGGCAGCCGGCCCGCCGACCGCCAGCCCGGGCGCGACCATCCGGCATACACCGCGGTCACTACGAGCAGAGCGAGCGCGCCGGCGGGCAGCAGACGTACGACCGCGCCGTCGAGTTCCTTGTCGAGCCGGTTCTCGGTGCGGCCCCGGCGGCACACCACCCAAACCACAACCACGGCGCCCACGACAAGAGTTGCGCCCAGGAGCCAGCCGACGACTTCGAGTCCGGCGGGACCGTGGCGTCGGTCGTGACGGACGGCGGAGGTGCCCAGCGCGGCGGCGACGGTCAGAAAACCGGCGGCGGTGTGCGCGGCGCGCAGCCGGGCCACCAGTCGGCGCCCGTACCAGAACCCTGGGCGGCCGAGGGCGGTGCGGTGCTGCGCCTCGTCGGGCTCGGCCCGGCGGGAGAGGGGCTGCTGGGACTCGTACGCGCTCCAGGTGCGGTGGGACAGGTACCAGAGCAGGCCGGTGAGTGCGGTGGGCACCAGAGACGCCAGCACCAGGCGCCGTCCCGGCTGGCTCCACCAGCCGTGGTGGGATGCGACGGGCGAGAGGAAGCCGAGCCATGAGTGGCGGCCGGCACACGCGCGGGTGCCCGCGCACTGCCAGGCACCCAGATCGAGGGCGACCTCGCAGGCGGCGGCGACCAGCAGCACGGTCAGGGTGAGCCCGATGAGGCGGACGATCAGTCCGTACAGGCGGACGGTTCTTTGCCGGTCGGTCGTCGTCGGGCGCATCCAGTGCGCGAGGTTGGCCACCATGAAGGGCAGCAGCAGCAGCCACAGGGCGCGGGCGGCGTTTCCGGAGGTGAGGTTGCACCACACGTACGCCTCGGGCACCGGACGGCCCTTTCGGTCCTCGGGGTGCCGTTCCGCGTCGGCGTCGTCGGCGCGCCGGTAGACGGCGGCGGTCCCGTCACCGGTGATCCGGACCGTCCGCGGATCGTCCAGCAACTCCTCGGGCGTGGTGCCGCCTACTCCGTGAATCAGGAGTTCCAGGGCCGTCCCGCCCTGCGCGGCCCGCTGCCGGGCGTCGCCGCGCTCCCCCTCGTGTTCCCGTGCACGCTCCACTGTTCTGCACTTCCCCCGCGTTGCGTAGCGTGTGTCATGTGCAGGCAGAGGATCTCCGTTGTCACGGGTGTGCACACCCGTTGTCACGGAATCTCCTCCGGAATCTCCCCGATACGGGTGATGCGACGGACAGCCGATGGTGATTCCTCAGGTACGGGGGATGGCACTGCTGACGGCGACCCGTGCGAGGATGGGGCGTCCTGAGCACCGGTGGCGGGAGAATGGCCTTGTCGTAGCCGGTATGGACGCCATGTCGTAACAGATCGGGCGAAAGGGAGCGAAGCGGACGTGAGCGAGAACCAGAACCTCCTCGCCGAGCAGCGCCGCGCCCTGATCCTGGACGAGGTACGACGGCGCGGCGGCGTCCGTGTGAACGAACTGACCCGCAAGCTCGGCGTCTCCGACATGACGGTCCGCCGCGACCTCGACGCGCTCGCCCGGCAGGGTGTGCTGGAGAAGGTGCACGGGGGTGCGGTGCCCGTGGTCGAGGCGAGTACGCACGAGCCGGGCTTCGAGGCCAAGTCGGGTCTGGAACTGACGGCCAAGGAGGACATCGCGCGGACCGCGGCCGAGCTGGTCGCTCCGGGCACGGCGATCGCCCTGTCCGGCGGTACGACGACGTACGCGCTGGCCCACCATCTCCTCGACGTGCCGGAGCTCACCGTCGTCACCAACTCGGTACGGGTGGCCGACGTCTTCCACTCGGCGCAGCGCACGTCCGGCCAGCGGCAGGGCGGCGCCACGGTCGTCCTGACAGGCGGTGTGCGGACCCCGTCCGACTCGCTCGTGGGGCCCGTGGCCGATCAGGCGATCGCGTCTCTCCATTTCGACCTGCTGTTCCTCGGCGTGCACGGGATATCGGTGGAGGCGGGGCTGTCCACGCCGAATCTGGCGGAGGCCGAGACCAACCGGCGGCTCGTGCAGTCCGCACGGCGTGTGGTGGTGGTCGCCGACCACACCAAGTGGGGCACGGTGGGCCTGAGTTCGTTCGCGGCGCTGGAGCAGGTCGATACGCTGGTGACGGACGCGGGCCTGCCCGCCGATGCGCGGGTGGAGATCGCGGAGCACCTGAGGCGGCTGGTGGTGGCCGGGGAGCCCGAGGACGCTGCAGACATCTGACGGCCCGCCAGCTATGGTGGCGCCGACCCGCTACCACCCCTTCCGTTCGGGAACTCCGCTTCCCGCGAGGAGGTTCCGTCCATGGCACGCCGTCTGCGCCCGGTGGAACTCGATTTCACGCAGACCGCTCCCGTCCGGCTGGTGTTCGCACGGGAGATCTCGGCACCTCCGGCGGCGGTCTTCGGGGCCCTCGCCGACGACGTCCCGAGCTGGAGCCAGTGGTTTTCCGCCGTGACCTACGCCCGGCCGCTCGACGGGGGCGCCCGGCGCGAGGTGCGCCTCGCGGGCGGCACCCGATTCCGGGAGACGGTCGTTGCGGCCCAGCCGAACGAGCTGTACGCGTACCGGGTCGACGAGACGGGCGTGCCCGGCATTCACGCGCTACTGGAGGAATGGCGGCTCGCGCCCGTCGCCGCCGGCACCCGCGTGCAGTGGACCTTCGCGGCCGACGGGTCCGCGGTCTTCCGTTTCGTACTGAAGGGCGCGCGCCAGGGCCTGGGACGCGCGTTCCGCGGCGCGGTGACGGCGCTGGACCGGAGACTGGCGGCACAGGGGGCCGGACCGGGGTCAGTCCGGCCACACCCCGGTCTCCAGCAGTGACTCGATGGCCGCGGTGTACGGGGCGATGTCCAGCCCCTGCTCGGCGAGCCAGGAGTCCGAGTAGTACTTGTCCAGGTAGCGGTCGCCCGGGTCGCACAGCAGAGTCACGACGCTGCCCGTTCGCCCCTCGGCCACCATCTCCGCAACGATCTTCAGCGCGCTCCACAGGCCCGTGCCGGTCGAGCCGCCCGCCTTGCGGCCGATGGCCCCCTCCAGGGCCCGTACGGCGGCGACACTGGCCGCGTCCGGGACCTTCATCATCCGGTCGATGGCGCCGGGCACGAAACTCGGCTCCATCCGGGGTCGGCCGATGCCCTCGATGCGCGAGCCGCGGTCACAGGTGACGTCCGGATCGCCCGTCGTCCACCCCTCGAAGAAGCACGAGTTCTCCGGGTCGGCGACGCAGACGCGGGTGTCGTAGCTCATGTAGTGCACGTACCGCGCGATGGTCGCCGAGGTGCCGCCGGTGCCTGCCGTGGCGACGATCCACGCCGGCTCCGGGAACCGCTCCAACTCCATTTGGCGGAAGATGGATTCGGCGATGTTGTTGTTGCCCCGCCAGTCCGTGGCCCGCTCCGCGTAGGTGAACTGGTCCATGTAGTGACCGCCGGTTTCCGCCGCGAGGGCGGCCGAGGCCTCGTACATCTTGCGCGAGTCGTCCACGAAGTGGCAGCGCCCGCCGTGGAATTCGATGAGCCGGCACTTCTCGGCGCTGGTCGTGCGCGGCATGACCGCGATGAAGGGCACGCCGACGAGCTTGGCGAAGTACGCCTCGGAGACGGCCGTCGAACCGCTGGACGCCTCGATCACCGGGCGGCCCGGCCGGATCCAGCCGTTGCACAGTCCGTACAGGAACAGCGACCGGGCGAGCCGGTGCTTGAGGCTGCCGGTGGGATGCGTCGACTCGTCCTTCAAATACAGGTCGATGCCCCAGCGCTCGGGCAGCGGGAAGCGCAGCAGGTGCGTGTCGGCCGAGCGGTTGGCGTCCGCCTGGACCTTCCGGACGGCTTCTTTGAGCCAGGTGCGGTACTCGATGTCGCTGCGGTCGACGTCGTACGTCCCGCCGGGGCGGGTGATCTGCGGGGTACTCACCGCGGGGCTCCTTACCGGGGGGTGCCGCGGCCGGGTTCACGCGGTCGGACGCCTCGATCATAGACACCTTTCGCACGCTTCTCACCTGCATAAACTCCCCTTTGAGGCGCTCAAAGGAGCCCCTGGGGCAGACGGCGGAAACGAGTGGGGGCGCATCCGCGCGAGTGCGCCGGACACCCGGCGCGACCTCGTCATGCACACTGGTGCGAGGCGCCGGGTGCGGGCAGACTGCACGGCAGCGGCCCACGGATCGCCGCGGTTGGACGCTGCGCGGACGCCGGCCCGTAGGTGGAGCACACTGGACCACGACCGAACTCGATCAGGGCCAGGCCGGATCGCGAGCCACGAACGATCCGTACCGGGCACAGCCGAATGCACAAGGGGGCGGGGCATCATGGGGGAGCCGGAGTTCACGGCCACGGGTGTGCGGATCGGGAAGAGGCTGCGTTCGCTCACCCGGGCCGGGCAGGTCCGGATCAGCGACGGCAGGCTGCGGCTGCTCACCAGCTACGGCAGTGAGATAGACAGCGCGCCGGTACAGGCGGTACGCGCGTCGAAGCCCTGGTTCGCGCCGGAGGACCGGGCGTTGGCCGATCTCAACGGCACCCGCTACTCCCTGACCCTGGGCGACCACGACCCCGCGCCGGGGCAGCCGGGGCCGCCGTCGGCCCGTCGGTTCATCGAGGCGGTACGCAGGGCGGCCGGGCGCGGCGGCTGAGCGCGGCGCGAGTTGCAGGACATCACCCGTTGGGTCACGCTGGTCTCACATCACTCTGGGTTTACCGGCGATAACGCTGAAGAACCAGCCCGCCGGTCACGACAGCGGGCGGCCCCCGTACGAAGCCGTTCCGCACCAGGCGGCCGGAGTACTCAGCCGCACAGCAGGCGGCACGTACGACCGGCCCTCCTGCTGGATCCGATCTCCGTCTTCTTCCGGACCTCAATTCGGGGAGTCGCAGCCGTGATCAGCCAGCCAAGCAGGCACTGCACGGTGGAGCTCCAAGCCCTGCCGTCGCGGATCGGCCAGGTCCGCAGAATCGTATCGGCGCAGTTGCGCTACTGGCACCTGGATCCCTTGATAGACCGGGCCGCACTCGGTGTGACGGAGCTGTTGACCAACGTCCACCTGCATGTCAAGCCCGACAAGACCTGCATCGTCGAGATGGAGTTGCTGCCCGACCGGCTCACCGTCTCGGTCCACGACCACGACCCACACCTGCCGGAGCTGTGCAACGCGGATGTCTCCGCCACCAGCGGGCGCGGTCTCGCGATGGTCGCGGCTGTCGCCGACAGCTGGGGGGCGTGCCCGGACGGGGACTCGGGCAAGGTCGTGTGGTTCACACTTCCCGCGCTGTCCTCGGCTGCGCCCCGGCCGCTGCGGAGGCTCACACCGTATGAAAAGGCCCTGGATGCCCCGGCCCGCACGCTCGCCGTGGACGAGCGCCGGACAGAACAGGCTCCCGCCCGGTCCGCCGTTGCCGGCTGACCGGGCGGTGAGCCCGCCTCGGACACGTCACCGACGCGGGCATCGCGCGGGTCATTCCGCGGCGATGGCGCGCAGGACGTCCAGGCGGGCAGCCCGCCGGGCCGGGCGCAGCCCGGCGAGCGCACCGGCCGCGAGGCCCACCAGCGCCACCACGACGAGCTGCGCGGGCGGCAGGGCGAAGGCGAAGGCGGTGGCGGACGCGCCGTCGGAGGCCTTCACCAGGACCCAGCCGAGGAAGACGCCCAGGACCAGCCCGCCCGCCGTGCCGAAGGCGGCGACGAGGACCGACTCCCAGCGGACCATGGCCCGCAGCTGGGACCGGGTCTGGCCGACGGCCCGGAGCAGGCCCAGTTCGCGGGTGCGCTCGTGGATCGCGAGCGTGAGGGTGTTGGCGATGCCGAGCAGGGCGATGAGCACCGCGAGGGCGAGAAGCGCGTAGACGAGGGTGAGCATCATGTCGATGCCTCCGGCCGACGACTGGGCGTACTCGTCCCGCGTCTGCACCGACGGATTCCCGTACTGTGCCGCGACCTTCGCCACCTCGGCCTTTCCCTCGACCGCGCCGACACCGGGCCGGAAGGAGACGGCGACAAGCGTGTCGGAGTCCTGTGTGCGGTGCGGGGCCCAGGCGGCGCGGGTGATGACGTAGTCCCCGGCGAGTTCGGACCGGCCGTAGACCGCGCGAACCGTGAAGGGCCGCGTCGTGCCGTCGGTGAAGGTGAGGCGAGCCGTCTCGCCCAGGGTCAGGTGCTGCTTGTCGGCCTCCGTCTCGGTGATCGCGATGCCGTCGGTGCCCAGGTCGTCGAGGGAGCCGCGTACGGTACCGAGGTCGAAGACCCTGCCGAGGGCGACGGGATCGGTGACGGTCAGCGCCCGCCCCTTGCCGTCGACCTTCGCCACTCCGCGGCCGAGGCCCACGACGTCCTGGACGGCGGGCTGCCGGGCGATGGCGAGCGCCAGCTTCGGACTGAGCCCGCTGCCGCCCGCGCCGAACGACGGGGTGCTGACGGCGATGTCGCCGGCGAAGGACCGGGACACGGTCTGGTCCATGGTGGCCTTCAGCGACGCCCCGAACACGGTGAACAGCGAGACGACGGCCACGCCGATCATCAGGGCGCTCGCGGTGGCGGAGGTCCGCTTGGGGCTGCGCAGGGCGTTGCGGCGGGCGAGGCCGCCGGTGACGCCGCGCAGTCGGTCGAGCGGGGCGCCGAGACCGCGCACGGCCGCGCGGGAGGCGACCGGGCCGAGCACCACGAACGCGGCCAGGGCGAGCAGGGCACCCCCGCCGGCCAGCCAGAGGGAAGGACTCACCAGCACCCCGGTCAGGGTGCTCGCGAGGGCCACTGCCGCGAGTGCGCCACCCAGGACCGCACGGGTGCGCGAGGCACCGGACTGGTCGACGGCGGTCTCCCGCAGCGCGGCCAGCGGTGCGGTGCGTCCGGCACGCACGGCGGGCAGCAGGGCGGAACCTAGGCAGACCACGATGCCGACGGCCAGCGGCAACAGCAGGGACAGGGCACTGACCACCAGGTCGCCCTCGGGGAAGGGGAATCCGATGGCCGGGAAGAGGGCCTGCAGGCCGGCCGCGATGCCGAGGCCGCCCAGCAGTCCGACGCCCGACGCCACCACGGCGACGGTGCTCGCCTCGACGAGGGTGGAGACGGTGACCTGGCGGCGCGAGGCGCCAAGAGCCCGCAGCAGGGCGTTCTCCCGGGTGCGCTGGGCGACGACGATCGCGAACGTGTTGTGGATGGAGAACGTCGCCACGAGCAGCGCCACGCCGGAGAACACCAGCAGGAAGGTGGTGAAGAGGGTCAGGAACTGGCTGGAGATCATGTCGGTGTTCTCCTGTGCCGACTCCTGTCCGGTGATGGCCTCGACTCCCTTGGGCAGTACGGGAGTCAGCTCGGAGACGAGCTTCGTCTCGCTCACCCCTGGCCCGGCCCGCACCTGGATGCTCGCGGCCTGACCGGGCCTCGCGGTGAGGTACTTCTCGGCGTCGGCCTGGGTCATGCCGGTGAAGGTCACCTGGGCCATGCCGTCCTGGCCACCGAAGGTCGCGAGGCCGACGATCACGACCTTGACGGGGTCGGGCGTTCGCAGCGTCGTCGTGTCCCCGATCCTGAGGTGGCCCTTCTTGGCAGCGCCCCGGTTGACGACGACCTCGCCGCTCTTCCCCGGTGCCCTGCCCTCGGCGAGGTGGTAGGGGTTGAGCCGTGGGTCCGGGATCCAGTTGCCCGCCAGGGTGGGCGGGCCCTGGCCGCCCACGGGCTTGCCGTCGGCGCCGACGAGCTGGCCCCGGCCCTGGATGCTCGGCACCGCCGCGGCGACGCCGGGAACCTTCTCGAGGGTGCGGACCAGCGAGGTGTCGATGGGCTGTCGCACGCCCTGGCTCTCGCCGGGAGTGGTGATCGTGTCGGCGCTGCGCACGACGGCGTCGGTCCCGGCGGTCGCATCGCCGAACATGGTGCTGAAGCTCGCGCGCAGTGTGTCGCCCATGACGAGCGTGCCCGCCAGGAAGGCGACGCCGAGGAACACCGCGAGGAACGTCCCCGCGAAGCGCCTCTTGTGGGCGCGCAGCGAGGAGACGCTGAGGCGCAGGGAGGCGTTCACGGCCTCACCTCGAATGCCTTCATACGATCCAGGACGTTGTCGGCGGTCGGTGATTCCATACGGTCCACCAGACGCCCGTCGGCGAGGAAGACGACCTCGTCGGCGTGTGCGGCGGCGACCGGGTCGTGGGTGACCATGACGACGGTACGATTCATCTGGCGCACCGCACGGCCCAGCAGGCCCAGCACCTCCTCACCGGAGCGGGAGTCGAGGTTGCCGGTGGGTTCGTCGGCGAAGACGACGTCGGGGCGGCCCGCGAACGCCCTTGCCACCGCGGCCCGTTGCTGCTGGCCGCCGGAGAGCTCGGCGGGCCGGTGATGCAACCGGTCGCGCAGTCCGACGACGTCGACGAGGGCATCGATCCACTCCTCGTCGCCCCGGCCGCCGGCCAGGTCTATGGGGAGCGTGATGTTCTCCGCGACGGTCAGCGTCGGCACCAGGTTGAAGGCCTGGAAGACGAAGCCGATCCGGTCGCGGCGCAGGAGGGTGAGACGGCGGTCGTCCAGGCTGCTCAGATCCGTGTCGCCGACGAAGGCGGAACCGCCGGTGAGCGTGTCGAGTCCTGCCGCACAGTGCATCAGCGTGGACTTGCCGGAGCCCGACGGCCCCATGATCGCGGTGAAGCGGCCGGCCGGAAAGCCCACGCTCACCCCGTCCAGGGCCCGCACGGCCGTGTCGCCGCTGCCGTACACCTTGACCGCGTCGACGACCCGGGCGGCCGTACGCGTGGCGGTCGCGGTCCTCATGCGGCACCGCCCTTGCCTGTACGGCCGAACTGCTCGTCCAGGACGGACAGTCGGCGCCAGTACTCGTCCTCGTCGATCTCCCCGGATGCGAAGCGGCGGCCGAGCACGGCGAGCGGCGCGTCGCCCGTCGGAGGGCCGTCCACACCGCGCCAGGGTGCACCCCGACCGCGCCGGGCGGTGCGGCGCAGGACGGTCACGACGCCGAGCACGACGGCCGCCCAGATCAGCGGGAAGAAGAGGATCCATGGGCCTGGGCCGCCGTCCCAGTGGGCCAGGGTCTGCATCTCGGGTCAGCTCCTCGGTTCGTTCTTCGGTGATGCCCCGAGCGTCGCGCCCGGAGGGGATCCGGGTCGTCGTACGGCCAGCGGCAGTGTGACTACCTCCCGGGGAGTACGCGGGCGGTCGACCACTGCTCCCTTCAGGACACTCCTCGGTCTCGACTTCTGTAACTACTAGTATGTACAGTCCTCGTATGAGCACCCCGGAGCGACTGATCGAGTCCACCCGTGAACTGCTGTGGGAACGCGGCTACGTGGGCACCAGCCCCAAGGCGATCCTGGCGCGCGCGGGCGCAGGCCAGGGCAGCATGTACCACCACTTCAAGGGCAAGCCCGACCTGGCGCTGGCCGCCATCCGCCGTACCGCCGCGGAGATGCGCGCTACCGCGCAGGGCGTACTGAGCGGCCCCGGAACGCCGTACGAGCGGATCGAGGGGTATCTGCGGCGCGAGCGCGACGTGCTGCGCGGCTGCCCCGTCGGCCGGCTCACGATGGACCCGGAGGTGATCGCGAGCGACGACTTGCGGGCCCCCGTCGACGAGACGATCGACTGGCTGCGCGAACAGCTCGCCGGGCTCGTCGAAGAGGGCAAGGAACAGGGCCAGTTCGCACAGTCCCTGGACGCGGAGGAGATCGCGGCCACGATCCTCGCGACGGTCCAGGGCGGCTATGTGCTGGCCCGCGCGTCGGGTTCGCCGACGGCCTTCGACGCGGCGGTACGGGGCCTGCTCTCCGTTCTGCGCCCCACTTCCTGAGGAGCCTCGCCGTGCAGATCACCGCAAAGCGTTCGACGGACGGTACGCGCACGTCGGCCCCGAGGACCACCCCGGCGTCGGCCGGTTTCGGCACAATGCGCCAACCGGGCTGCCGGACGATGCGGTAGCGATCGTGCAGCGGATTACTCGTCAGATGCTCTTCCACCCACACCTCCGCCTCGGTCGTGTGCTCGATGTCCTTCGACTCGATGCATGAGGCGCATTCGACCCAGCGACGTGACGGGAGACCGTCGACGACTGTCCGTGTGCGTGGTACCGCGGGGTACGCGTAGTTCTTCGTGGGGACGGTCATCGCGCGCTCTGGTCGGCGTGGTGACGCTTGATCTCTACGGCAATGTCTGACGCCCTTGACGGGTTGTACGTCGGACTACTGGCGTCGCTCGTCTCCCGCCATTGCTTGGCCAGTGCGGCGCAGACGTCGCAACCAGGTACGGGCGTGGGCTCCATTGACGTCGGTTCCAGAAGTTGAACCGGCCCTCTCAGCGTTCGCTCCAACGCCATTCCTCCACCTCCGCCGTGGGCTTCGATGGGTCGGCGCTCAGATCCTGTAGTCCGCGTGCGGGATGGCACGGTCCCACACCGCTTCGAACGCCTCCGCGTGGCGCTTCACGACGTCGGGCGCATCCTGCAGGACGTTGGCGACGAGTGCTCCGTCCCCAGCGAACAGGCCGAACCGGATTAGGCGCCCGTCGAAGATCCACAGGTCATTGCCTGGCAGCAACAGGTCCGACGCGAGCCGGCGTGGAAGCCATCGCACCTCTTCGCCGGCCGCAATGTTCTGCGGCGTACAGGCGTGCTCGAATCGGATGTAGTCCGTCACGGGCTCCGACACGACGCGCGCACGGCGCACGACGACTCCGCGCTCTGTCGGCCCCGCAGTGCGGGCACTGGACAGACTGGTTCTTCGCTGGCTGACCGAGCATGGTTGCTCCTCCTGAAAGTCGAGAGCCCCGGGGCCGTGGTGGCGCCCGGGGCGTGGTGTGGTGTGGTGTGGTGTGCGAGCCGCCCCGCCCTGCAGGGCTTCGGCGTAGTCGCGTGACGTCCGCTTCATGATCATGTGAGTCCGAGGAGGGCGAGCGGTCGGCTGTCGTCACGGGGGTTGTGCCGGAGGCCGGCGGCGATGCTGCTCATCCCGGCGAGGCGAAGGGCGCCGATGGCGAGGTTGCGCCAGGTTGCCCATGACGCGCGGCGCGGAGCCGGTTCGCAGCTGGGAGGCGTTGCGTCGCCGTCGATGCGGCTCAGCAGCCGCCGCACCGTCGCCTCCGTCGGCAGGCACCGCTTCGGGGACAGGGGATCGGGCCGTACGCCGATGCGCTCCAGGACGGAGGGCGGGGCGTCGCTGATCCACTCACCCACCGCCAGCAGGGAGGTCGCTCCGGCCAGAACCGCGCACGCGGTCAGCGCGAGCACGACGACCAGAGCGTGCCGTACGCCGCGCGGATCGCGAGGGTCGGGCACCTCGGCCAGTCGTTCCAGCAGGCCCGGGATCTCCTCGGGCACGGCCCTGGGATGCTCGCAGAGTTGGTCAAAGGCAGGCGAGATCGGCGATGACGCGTCGGCAGGCACGGTCTTCCACTCGGATGACGGGGCGTGGACAACTCCATGATCTTGGAAGCCCTGCCTGTCACGTTCCCAGAACCCCGTTGAACTGACATAACGTCACGAATCTGGCATCAAGCGCCTACGGCGAAGCCCTGGCTGCCCACCCAACGACGAACCCCCGCCTTCCGCGCCGGAAGGGCGGGGGTTCGTCGTTGGGGAGGTCACGTTCGCAGGTCGCGATCAACGACCAGGACGGTGCGGTGCAGGTCAACCGGAATCTGCCCAGCGGGGTCAGGGCAGTGCTGCGGGTGATCGGCGATCCACGTCCATACGGTCCACGCGCCGCGTCACGGGCCGGTGGTGCCAGGCGTCTTCACGCCCGCCCTGGGGTACGTCATCCGCCCGCGGCATCCTCGGCCTCCCAACGCAGCAGGTCGCCCGGCTGGCACTCGAGTACCTCGCAGAGCGCGGCGAGCGTCGCGAAGCGCACTGCCTTGGCGCGGCCGTTCTTGAGTACCGCCAGGTTGGCGGGAGTGATCCCTACGCGGTCCGCGAGCTCGCCCACGGACATCTTCCGCCTGGCCAGCATCACGTCGATGTCGACGGCGATCGGCATCAGATCACCTCGTCCAACTCGGCCTGCATCTGTGCCGCTTCGACGTCGCGCGTGACGGCCTGGGCGAGCAGCATCCGCAGCACGAGCACGATGAGCGCGACCCCCAGGATGGCCACGCCAACTCCGCCCATGATGACGGTGACGCCCGGGTCGGCCCGCTGGCCCGGCGCATTGATGACCGTGACCGCGAACCACAAGAGGGCAGCCGCCACGATCGCGCCGATCACGACGTCCACGTACCGGAAGGCGGCATGGGAGAACACGGTTCCGCGTCGCACCATCGTCACCAGCCGCCATACGCAGACCAGGGCGACCTGGGCCGTTACCATGCCCAGGATCGTGATCACGCGCAGCGGGGTCAGCGGGAGCGACCCGTCCTCCGGGTCGCTCCCGCTGACCAACACCCACACCATCCCTGCCTGTACGAACACGGTGCCGGCGAGCACCACCACGAGCACGACGCGAAGCGCACGCACTGCCAGCTTTCCCATGACCCACCCTTCCATCGAATTGCGATGAAAATCTATCGAATCTCGATAGGCTAGGCAAGGGCTGGGGCGGAAGGTGGGCGGCGGTTTCGCACCGTGGCGGGACGCCGCGGCCCCCTCCTGTGGGCATGACGTTCGCGCGATCCGTCTTGATCTTGTCAACGTCGACCTCGCTTGAGCACAAATCGGACGCTACCCGACGACGCCGAGGCCCTACAGCCGACCGCTCGCCCTCCTCGGACTCGCATGATCATGAAACGGACGTCACGCGACTACGCCGAAGCCCTGCCCCGCCCTGTCGGCGAGCCCCGGACTACGTGATGCACCGCGAAGCCGCTGAGACCGGCGCCTACCTCGCCTTTGACGGACCGTCACGCGCGAACCACGCCACGGACTGGCGCATGCCCAACGCCCTGCGCGCCCTGGCGGAAGCCGGGTTCGGCGACCGGCTGCGGCTCGGCGGTGACACGACCACCGCCGCGGCCCGCTCCGTCGACGGCGGTCCCGGACTGCCCTATCTGCTGCGCCGGGTGCGACCCCGACTGACAGGTCGCCCTGGGCGGCGACCTGGTACGGCGGATCTTCACGGAGAACCCCGGTCGGGCCTTCGCCGTGGAGTGGCGCTGAGCACCGCCCCTGACGTGCCCGATCGTGTTGATCCCCATATCGACGCGCCGGGGACCGACGGCGCCCGACTCGACGGCGCTCGGCCGAGCCGTGCACGACACGCTCGTCGAGCCGCCCGGCGTCCCGCCCGAAGACCGGTTCCAGGTCCTCACCGGCCACCACGGCACCCGCCGCACGCTGCGCTACGAACCGAACTCGCCCACACGCACGCGGGGACGGAGCCCCGCAACGCTCAGGCCAGCGCCGCCAGTGGATCGTCCAGCACGGGCTGCCACGCCAGCTCCGCCGCGCCCACCAGGCTGTTGTGGTCGAGAGTGCAGGCGAGGATGGGGACTCCACCACTGCGGCCCCACAGGCTGCGATCGGCGACGACGGCGCGCAGCCGCTCGGGATCGGCGTCGAGGAGGGTGCGGTGCAGTCCGCCGAGGATGATGCGGTCCGGGTTGAGGATGTTGACCAGGCCGGCGAGCCCGAGGCCCAGCCGGTCGATCAGCACCTCGACGGCGTTGCGGACGGCCGAGTCGGCCGGGTACATGGTGTGGATGAGGTCGTTGGCCTGCTGGAGCTGCGAGACCTCGGGGCCTGCGTCGAGACCGGCCTCCTCGAGGAAGGCCAGCGGGTCCGCCTCCACGTCGAGGCAGCCGCGGCTGCCGCAGTGGCAGGGTCGGCCCTCGGGGTTGACGGTGAGGTGCCCCACCTCGAGCGCGAGCCCCGAACTGCCGGTGTGCAGCCGCCCGTCGAGCACCAGGGCGCCGCCCACCCCCCGGTGTCCGGTGGCCACGCACAGCAGGTCCCGGGAGCCGCGGCCCGCGCCGTGCCGGTGCTCGGCGAGCGCGGCGAGGTTGACGTCGTTGGCGGCGAAGGCGGGCCCGCTGATGCCCGCGGCCCGCACGCACTCGGCGAAGATCTCCCGCACGGGCGCGCCCGGTGGCCAGGCGAGGTGGAGGGGGTTGAGCGCGAGGCCCTCGGGTTCGGCGACCGCGGACGGCACCGCGAGTCCTGCGCCCACACAACGCCGCCCGGTCTCGCGCAGCAGGCCGGCGCCCGCCTCGACGACCGAGCGGAGCACCTTCGCCGGGTCGGCGTCGACGGTCTCGCAGCCGGGCGCGGTCGCAACGATCCGGCCGCCGAGTCCGACGAGCGCGGCCCGGAAGCCGTCCGCGTGCACCTGGGCGGCGAGCGCGACGGGCCCGTCCTCGGCGACCTCCAGCCGGTGCGAGGGCCGGCCCTGAGTACCGGCGGCCGCACTGGGGTGCGCGTCGACCCGGATCAGGCCCAGCGCCTCCAGCTCGGCGGCCACCGCTCCGGCGGTCGCCCGGGTGACGCCCAGCTCGGTGGTGAGCACGGCGCGCGTCGGCGCACGTCCGGTGTGGACCAGTTCCAGCGCGGGACCGAGCGCCCCACGCCCCCGGTCCAGCCGCGTCCGTGTGTTCCCTTCCCCTGTCGCCCGGGGGCCCGCCTTGCCAGTCATGAGGGCGAGTCTCCCATGATCCGCTCCGGGTCCGACCGGAAGCCGCTGACCCTCAGCGTGATGTTCAGCCGGCCCGCGAGCCCCAGCTCGGACGGTGCCGTCCCCGGATGCACCCGCAGCACCCCGTGGTAGGCGAGCCGCTCCGGACCGCCGAAGACGAACAGGTCCCCGCTGCGCAGCTCCACGTCCGTGTAAGGCCGCGACCGGGTCTGCGTGTTGCCGAAGCGGAAGACGCAGGAGTCGCCGAGGCTCAGCGACACGACGGGGGCGTCCGACCTCTCGTCGCTGTCGCGGTGCATGCCCATGCGGGCGTCCGCGTCGTAGAAGTTGATCAGGGCGATGTCGTACGCCTCGGACGGCACCGCCCGCGGGCCGAGGGCGGCCCCGACCGCCTCGCGGCCCAGCGCGGCCAGCCAGTCCGGCAGCGGCTTCACGGGGGCGCCGTCACCGTCGACGACCGTGCGGGCGTACCCGTACGGGTACCAGTGCCAGCCGAGGCAGATCTGCCGCGAGGTCATCGTGCCGCCGCCGGGGGTGTGCACGGTGCGCAGGCCGGCGGGCGGCCGGGCCCACTCCCGGCATGCCTCCAGGAGCCGGAGTCGGCGGTCCGCGTCCAGCCAGTCCGGCAGATGGACCGCGCCGGGTGCGACCTCTCTGCGGCTTCGCGGGAACAGCTCGGCGTCCATGGCCCCATCATCACGCATCCGGCCCGGCCGGCGGTCCGCGCGCAGCGGCCGGAGAACGGGGCCGGGCTGCGGCTCGGCGACGGAATGGCGGATCCGTGCGCAGCGGCGGCAGACGGGGGCCGAACCACGGCTCGGCTAGCCTGGACGCACGATGGACGACCGTTTGACCACGCCCTGGGGCGCATACGCGCTGACCCGCTTCCCTCAGGATCCCCGCGACCGGCTGCGCGCCTGGGACGCGTCCGACGCGTATCTGCTGCGGCATCTCGCGGCGAGCGGCACCCCGCTGGACGGCACGGTCGTGGTCCTCGGAGACCGGTGGGGCGCGCTCACCACGGCACTCGCGGCGCACCGTCCGACCCAGATCACCGACTCGTTCCTCGCCCGCGAGGCGACCCGGGCGAATCTTGTGCGGGGCGGCGTCGACGCGGACGCGCTGCGGCTGCTCACCACCCGGGACACGCCACCCGGCCGTATCGACGTGCTCCTGGTCCGGGTTCCGAAGAGCCTCGCGCTGCTGGAGGACCAACTGCACCGGCTGGCGCCCGCCGTGCACGAGGGGACGGTGGTGGTCGGCACCGGGATGGTCAAGGAGATCCACACCTCGACGCTGAAGTTGTTCGAGCGGATCCTCGGCCCGACCCGCACCTCGCTCGCCGAGCAGAAAGCCAGGCTCATCTTCTGCACCCCCGACCCGGGAGTCGAACGGGGCGCGGACCCGTGGCCGTACCGCTACCGGCTTCCTGACGGTATCGGCCCGCTGTCCGGCCGGACCGTCACCAACCACGCGGGGGTCTTCTGCGCCGACCGCCTCGACGTCGGGACCCGGTTCTTCCTTCGTCATCTGCCGGGCAGCCGGGGCGCCGAGCGGATCGTGGACCTGGGCTGCGGCAACGGGGTCGTGGGGCTGGCGGCCGCGCTGGCCAACCCCGAGGCCGAGGTGGTGTTCGTCGACGAGTCGTACCAGGCGGTGGCCTCGGCGGAGGCGACGTACCGGGACAACGCCGCGGGAACGGCGGACTTCCGGGTGGGCGACGGTCTGTCCGGGGTGCCGGCCGGAAGCGTCGACCTGGTGCTGAACAACCCGCCGTTCCACTCCCACCAGGCGACCACGGACGCCACGGCCTGGCGAATGTTCACCGGGGCGCGGCGGGCCCTGCGGCCGGGCGGCGAGCTCTGGGTGATCGGCAACCGCCATCTGGGCTACCACGTGAAGCTGCGCCGCCTCTTCGGCAACAGCGAACTGGTCGCCAGTGACGCAAAGTTCGTGGTCCTCAGGGCGGTCAAGAAGTAGTCGGTCCGCCAACTCCGCCGCCGCGCGGTCGCGACCGCGGGGCGGATGGCGCAGAGGTGCTTCCAGCAGCCCCGCCGGCGGAAGCGGACCGTGGTGCCCGGCAGTACGTGGCTCATCCGTTCCGGAGGACGGCGACGAGGTGGGCCACGGCCTTGACCATGGCCTCCCGCCCCACGGCGAGGTACAGACGCGAGTCGGCCGCCTCGGGGTGTGCCGCGAGGAACTGCCGGATCGCGCCGGTCATGGCGACGTTCAGGGCGGTCCCGATGTTGACTTTTGCCATGCCGCCCGCGACGGCCGCCCTCAGCTCGGCGTCCGGCAGTCCGGAGGAGCCGTGCAGCACGAGCGGTACGTCGAGCGCGGCGCTCAGCCGCTTGAGCAGGCCATGGTCGAGCGCGGCGGTGCGCGTGGTCATCGCATGGGTGCTGCCGACAGCGACGGCCAGGGCGTCGACACCGGCATCGGTCACGAAGGCGACCGCCTCGCCCGGGTCGGTCCGGGCGCCGGGGGCGTGCGGGTCGGTCGGCGGTTCGCCGTTCTTCCCGCCTACCTGCCCCAACTCCGCCTCGATCCACAGCCCTTGGGCGTGGGCCCAGTCGGCGGCGGCGCGAGTGGCGGCGAGGTTCTCCTCGTAGGGCAGCCGGGCCGCGTCGTACATCACGGAGCTGAACCCGGCCTCGGGTGCCTGCCGCAGCAGGTCGTCGCTCTGCACGTGGTCGAGGTGCAGGGCGACGGGCACCGTGGCGCGGTCGGCGGCCGCCGCTGCGGCGCGGGCGAGCGGAAGCAGGCGTCCGTAGCGGAACTTCACGGCGTTCTCGCTGACTTGGAGCACGACCGCGGCTCCCACGGCCTCCGCGCCCGCGATCACGGCCTCGACGTGTTCGAGGGTGATCACGTTGAACGCGGCGACGGCACCGCGCGCCGCGGCGGCAGCGGCGATCAGTTCACCGGTGGCTGCGAGGGGCACGACTCCTCCTCCTCAGCGGGCGCCCGGATCGGCGGCGGGAGTGAGGATCACCGAGCGGGTGAGATGGCGCGGCCGGTCGGGATCGAGCCCGCGTGCGACGGCGACGGCGACGGCGAGCCGCTGGACGCGGACGAGTTCTGCGAGCGGATCGAGACCGCCGGCCACCCACAGCCCCCCGGCCTCCCCCACCTGCCGGGCGAGTCCTTCGGGCGCCTCGCCGAGCATCCAGGTGGCGGTTCCGCGGGTGGTGATGCTGATGGGTCCGTGCCGGTACTCCATCGCCGGATAGGCCTCCGTCCATGCCAGCGCGGCCTCGCGCATCTTCAGCCCGGCCTCGTTGGCGAGCCCGACGGTCCAGCCGCGCCCGAGGAAGGTGAACTGGGCGCAGCCGACGAGTCCTTCGGGCAGCGGGGTCTCGAGCGCCGTCCGGGCGTCGGCGACCACGGCGTCCGTGTGCCGGCCGAGGTGGGCGCGGAGCAGGGTGAGCGCGGTGGTGGCGAACCGGGTCTGGACGACGGAGCGTTCGTCGGCGAAGTCGAGCACGACCACGTCGTCGGCGGATTCCATGACGGGTGTGCGCGGGTCGGCGGTGATCGCGGTGGTCCGCATCCGTCCCCGGACCCGGCCGAGGAGGTCGAGGACCTCGGTGGTGGTGCCGGACCGGGTGAGGGCGACGAGCCGGTCGTACGGACGTCCGTGGGGGAACTCGGAGGCGGTGAAGGCGTCGGTCTCGCCCTGGCCGCTCTGCTCGCGCAGCACGGCCGCGGACTGCGCCATGAAGAACGAGGTCCCACACCCCACGATGGCGACCCGCTCCCCTGTCCTGGGCAGCGCGCTCTTGTGCACGTCGGCGTCGGCGACGGCGCGGACCCAGCACTCGGGCTGGCTGTTCAGCTCATCTTCGACATGGGCCATGCCGCACTCCTCCCAGATGTGCGTGTTCTTGCAAGATAGAGGCAGATTTCAAGCACGATCAAGCATTCGGCTCAAGTTGAAGTGCGTTAGGGTCGCCGAGGCGGTCAAGGAAACGGAGAGTGCGGATGTCGCGCGACGCCCGCTGGAAGGCTCTGCTGGAACTGCTGGTCGAGCGGGGCCGGCTGGATGTCGAGGAGGCCGCGGCCGAGCTGGATGTGTCGGCCGCGACGATCCGCCGGGACTTCGACCAGCTCGCGGAGCAGCAGATGCTGGTGCGCACGCGGGGCGGCGCGGTGGTGCACGGTGTCTCGTACGAGCTGCCGCTGCGCTACAAGACGGCCCGGCACGCCTCCGAGAAGCAGCGCGTCGCGAAGGCCGTGGCCGCACTGGTCACGCCCGGGGAAGCGGTCGGCCTGACCGGTGGCACGACCACGACGGAGGTGGCGCGTGCCCTGGCGGTGCGCAGCGACCTGGCGTCGGGCTCGCCCGCACTGACCGTCGTCACCAACGCGCTGAACATCGCCAACGAGCTGGCCGTGCGGCCCCAGTTCAAGATCGTGGTGACGGGGGGCGTGGCGCGCCCGCAGTCGTACGAGCTCATCGGCCCCCTCGCGGACGGCGTGCTCGGCCAGATCACCCTCGACGTGGCCGTGCTGGGCGTGGTGGCCCTCGACGTCACGCACGGCGCGGCGGCGCACGACGAGGCGGAGGCCGCGACCAACCGTCTGTTGTGCGAGCGCGCCGAGCGCGTGGTCGTGGCGGCGGACTCCAGCAAGCTGGGGCGGCGCGCGTTCGCGTGGATCTGTGACGTGGAGGCGGTGGACACGCTGGTCACGGACGCGGCGGCGGGTGCGGAGACGGTGCGGCGGTTCGAGGAGGCGGGCGTGCGGGTGATCGCGGTCTGAGTCGCGGCTCAGGGCGGCGGAGGCCGCCGCGTTCCCTTGCGGCCCCGGCCGCTTCGCCTCCCGTGCCGGGATCGGGGCGATACGCCCCCGCCCCGCTCGGCTCGCTGCCCGCGCCCGCTCGTTTCCCTGCGCCTAAGCTGGACGTGCGCCGCGCGCACGGGTGATCACAGGAGGCTGCGATGGCCGAGAAGCCTTGCGAACAGTACACATCCGGAGGCTCTCGGTATCTGCCGATCGCAGACCACGGCCTGATCGGTGATCTGCGCACTGTGGCCCTGGTGGGAACCAACGGCACCATCGACTGGTACTGCTGCCCCGCCTTCGATCGCCCGAGTGTTTTCGGCGCGATCCTGGACGCGGAGCGGGGCGGCGCCTTCGAGCTCGCCGCGACCGTGCCGACGCGGACCAAGCAGTTCTACTTCCCCGACACCAACGTCCTGATCACGAGGTTCTTCACCGAGGACGGCGTCGGCGAGGTACAGGACTTCATGCCTGTCGGCGCGGGATGTGTCGAGGCCGAGCGCCACCGGCTGATACGGCGGGTCCTGTGTGTGCGCGGCTCCCTCCCCTTCCGGGTACGGGTGGCTCCGCGGTTCGACTACGGCAGGCAGGCGCACACCGTTCGGCTGCTCGGCGACGTCGCCGTCTTCGAGTCCACGGACCTGTCGTTGGCCCTGACCTCCACCATCCCCCTCGAAGGCGACGACCTTGACGTGTGGGCGGACTTCAAACTCTCCGAAGGCGAGTCCGCGGTGTTCGCCCTGGACCAGGTCGGTGCCCGTCTGGCGCCGCGCATGTGCGCGCACACCGAGGCGGAGCGCCAGTTCGCCACCACGGTGGCGTACTGGCGGCACTGGCTGTCCGCCTCGCGCTACCGCGGCCGGTGGCGGGAAATGGTGCACCGCTCGGCCCTCACGCTGAAACTGCTCACCTACGCCCCGACCGGCGCCATCGTGGCCGCGCCGACCACCAGCCTGCCCGAGACGCTCGGGGGCGAGCGCAACTGGGACTACCGGTACGTCTGGGTGCGCGATGCGGCCTTCTGCGTCTACGCCCTGCTGCGCCTGGGCTTCCCCGGCGAGGCGGAGGCGTTCATGCAGTTCGTGACCCGGCACATCATCCCGGGCGACGGCGGACCGTCGGGCCCGCTGCAGATCATGTACGGGATCGACGGCCGCACCGACCTGCCCGAGCAGGAACTCGACAACCTGGAGGGCCACCAGGGATCCGCGCCGGTGCGCATCGGCAATGCCGCCGCCGACCAGCTCCAACTCGACATCTACGGCGCCCTCATCGACTCGATCTACCTCTACGACAAGTGGGCGCAGCCCATCTCCAGCGACCAGTGGGACAACGTCTGCGGGCTGGTCGACTGGGTCTGCGCCCACTGGGACCAACCCGACGAGGGCATCTGGGAGACCCGCGGCGGCCGCAAGAAGTTCCTGTACTCGCGGCTGATGTGCTGGGTGGCGATCGAACGGGCCATCCGGATGGCCAACCGCCGAGGTCTGCCCGCCGACCTGCCACGCTGGAGGCAGTGCCGCGACACGATCTACCGGCGGATCATGCAACGGGGATGGTCCGAGACGCGCTGCGCCTTCGTCCAGCACGAGGACGACGACGTACTCGACGCGGCGCTGCTCATGATGCCGCTGGCCAAGTTCATCGCGCCCACCGATCCCAAGTGGCTGTCCACGCTCGACGCCCTCACCCAGGAACTGGTGTCCGACTCGCTGGTCTACCGCTACGACCCACAGGCGAGCCCGGACGGCCTGCGGGGCGACGAGGGAACGTTCTCCATCTGCTCGTTCTGGTACGTCGAGGCGCTGGTCCGGGCCGGCCGCCTCGACGAGGCACGGCTGGCCTTCGAGAAGATGCTCACCTACGCCAACCATCTGGGCCTTTACGCCGAGGAGATCAGCCAGTCGGGCGAACAGCAGGGCAACTTCCCACAGGCGTTCACACATCTGTCGCTGATCAGCGCGGCGTTCAATCTGGACCGGGCGCTCGGCTGAGGCGCGCCGGTCAAGGGCCGGGCACGTGCTCACGCCGCCCGGACCGCACGACCGGGCGTCGTGGCGGCGCGCGGCTGTGCCAGGTCAGGCACAGCGGTCGGCGTGATTGATGTCGAGGACGAAGCGCTCCGGGGAGTGGAGCTTGAAGCTGTGGTAGGCGGGCTTGGTGTGGTAAGCGGTCCCGAACGTGACCGCGCCCTCGAAGTCGCCGGTCAGGGCGAGGCCCTTGAGCCCGGTCAGGTGGATCCTCACGAGACGGGGCCCCTGATAGACCGACTGACCCGCCTCATTGTGCGCGACGGCCGGAGACAACTTGATCTCCAGGAAGTACTTCCCGGGGAGCGGAACCTTCTTCCCGGAGGCGTCGTAGCGCAGCTCCTTGACCGGTTTCACGGTGACCGGGGGCAGGGTGCCCCGGACGTCGACGACAAGCCGGTCGTAGGTGCAGTGCCCGGCCCATCGGGCGTTGACGACGAGTGCGGTTGCGGGGGCCTGCCCGGATGCCACGGACCGAGTGGCAGCGGAGGCAGGAAGGGTGGTGCCGACGGCGGCGGTCAGAAGGATGCTCGCGGCGACGGCTGTGCGGCGCGGATGATGCGGCATGACGCCCCCCGATCTCTCTGTGAGGGGACAGTGATTTCACTATGGGGGACATTCGGGCGAACCACACGGTTGCAGCACCTGTACAAGGGTTTTTGCCCTTTTCGACTTGCAGCACATCAATGTCCTCGGAACGCCTCCTCGAGCCACCAGGCCCCTCGGTCTTTGACCACCTTGGCGTCGATGAGCAAAGGCGCGGACCGTGACCCGGCCACCCAGTCCTCGACCGCCTTCAGGTCCGTCCGCGAGCGCACGGTCACCGCCTCGAAGCCGTACCCCCGCGCCACGGCGGCGATGTCCGTCGGCGGGAACTCGACCGTCTCGAGCGGATGTCCGTCGGGCCCGAAGTGGTGCACCTCCGCTCCGTATGCGTCGTCGTTGTACACGACGACCACCATCGGCAGCCCGAGCCGGCGTACCGTGTCGAGTTCCGCGGCGCCCATCATCGCGCCGCCGTCCCCCAGCGCGGCCACCGCAAGCCGTTCCGGCTGCGCCAGTGCCGCGCCGATCGCGGTCGCCAGCCCCAGGCCGATCGACTGGAACGCCTGCGTGAAGCAGAAGCCGTTCTCGTCCGGGACCGACAGGTACATGCTCGGATAGCCCATGAAGTTGCCGGAGTCCACGCCGAGCACCCGCTCCGCGGGGAGGATGTCGTCGAGCGCGATGCTCAGTGTTCGCGGGTCGATCCGCTCGCGCGTGCTCGTGTCCTTGTACGGCACGTCCCGCCAGCGCCCGCGCGCGGCGATGGCCGCGGCGATGTCGGCGCTCCGGTAACCCTGCTGTTTCCCGCCGCCCGTCCGGAGCACCCGCCGCGCCGTGAGTTCCACGTCGCCGGTGACACCTACATGCACCGCCCTGTGCACACCGAGCGCCGACGCGTCGTCGTCGACCTGCACCACGGTGGTGTCGGCACCGATCAGGCGGCCGTGCCGCATCGTCCACATGTTCAGCGCGCAGCCCCAGCCCACGATCGCATCGGCGGCCCGGATCAGCTCGGCCGCCAAGGGCGACGAGAAACCTCCGGACACGTCGAGCGACCACGGATTGCCGTGAAACAGGCCGCGAGCCACGGCCGACGTCGCCAGCAGCGCACCGTAGCGCTCGGCGACGGCCTCGAGGGCATCCCGGCCACCGGGGGTGCGGGAGCCCCGGCCGGCCACGAAGACCGGCCGCCGAGCATGCTCCAGCACCTGCGCCAGTGCCGCCACGTCGGGCGCTGTCGGCTCGACCGCTGCCCGTTGTGGTGGCGGTGCGGCCTGCGTCAGGACACCGTCGGGCACGTCCAGCGCCTGCACCTCCAAGGGCAGGTTGAGCACTACGGCGCGCCGTTCGTGCAAGGCCCGCCGGACCGCTGCGCAGGCCTGCTCCACCGCACCCTCCGCCGACGTGATCCGTGCCGTGAGCGCCCCGAGCGCGTGCGCCAGCGCCTCCTGGTCGACGTGGAAGTTGGACCTCGGCTCCGTCACCTCGGCTGCCAGCACCAGGAGCGGCGTACGGCTCTTGGCCGCCTCGGCGACACCGGTGAGGGCGTTCGTCAGACCAGGTCCCTGATGGACGCTGAGCGCCGCCACCGTGCCGCTCATCCGCGTGTACGCGTCGGCCATCGTCGCCGCGCCGCCTTCGTGGCGTGCGGCGACGAATCTCGAGCCCGCCGCGACCATGGCATTGGTCAGATGGAAGTTGCCCGATCCGACCACGCCGAAGACACGGCCGACCCCCGCCGCGGACAGCGCACGCCCGACCGCCTCCGCGACCTTCATCAGCGCTCCACCAGCGCGAGCACGCGTGCGGGAGCCCCGGACCCCGCGACGATGGGCAACGGTCCCGCGACGAGGACGCAGCCGGTCGCGGGCAGTGCCGCCAGGTTCTGCAACTGGGTCAGCCCGTACTTGTCATTGCCCATGAGGTACGAGTGACACGGGAAGGCCGGGTCGAACGCGTGCCCACGTCCGGCGTCGGTGCCCACCGTCTCGACCCCGAGGCCGATCACCGGTGCCTCCTGAGCCACCCAACGGGCGCATTCCGGCGACAGGCCGGGCGTGTGCGGGCCGTTCTCGTCCGCGTTGAGGAACGCCTCCTGGGAGTCCGAGCGGGCGTCCCACCCGGTGCGCAGCAACAGCCAGCCGCCCTCGGGCAACGGCCCGTGCTCGGCCTCCCAGGCCCGCACGTGATCGACCTCCACGAGGAAGTCGGGGTCCTCCTCCGCCTCGGCGGTGAAGTCCAGCACGGCGGCCGGTGCGATCAGCCGACGTGCCGGCACGGACGCCACGTCGGCGAGGTCCTTCCCGGTCACCCAGTGGTTCGGGGCGTCGAAGTGGGTGCCGGTGTGCTCACCGCTGCGGAAGTTGTTCCAGTACCAGGCCGGTCCCCGGTCGTCGTACCTGCTGATCTCCTGCAGTTCGAACACCGCCGTCTGGCCGAACTCGGGCGGCAGCTGGATCACCGGTGTCGAGGAGGACAACGGCGAGGTGAGGTCGACGACCTCGATCGACCCACCGCGCAACCCGGACACCAGTGAAGCGAGGACGGACGGCTCGGGCATGAGGACCTCCTGAGGCAGTACGGAACTGACAGCACGGCAGCCTGCCATGACCGTCGCTCAGATGAATGATCCAGGCGATACCCCGTACGTGGCCACCGGGCGCCACGGTGTCAGGACGGCTCCGGTGAAGGGGTTCCGGGCGCTGTCCTCCGCGCGCTCGGGTTCACCCGCCGCGATGGCCTCGTACAGAGCCTTGTGAGCCCACGTTCATCGACGCCTCCGGACTGCTTCCCGCGGGCCCGCCAGTAGAGGCCGGATCGCAGAGGAGACCGCTGTGTCCATCACCGCCGGGATGGTCGCGCCCGGGCACCGGCCCATCGCCGACCGGCGCGCACACCCCGATCCACCACGACGGCGTGACCGAACCACTCGGCACGCCCGCTGCAGCGAGCGCCGCCGGGTGACTGCCGCATCGGCCAGGAGAAAGGGACCGGCAGTCGGCGGGCGAGCCGTTGACAGGCACGCGTATGGCCCGGATCTCGCACCCAGGAACCCGACAACACCCTTGCCCGGCCACCCACTCCCACCCTAGCCTGAGTTTGTGCCGCTGATAAACAAAACCCGATCGCACAGCGTAGTGCCGGGCAACGACCTCACCCGGCTCCGGATCGCCCTCACCGCCTTCTTCACTTTGGACGGCTTCGTCTTCGCCGGCTGGGTGGTCCGCATCCCCGCCATCAAGCACCAGACCGGCGCCTCGGCCAGCGCGCTCGGCCTCGCCCTGCTCGGTGTCTCCGCAGGCGCGGTCGTGACCATGACGCTCACCGGACGCCTCTGCCGCCGCTACGGCAGCCACCTGGTGACCGTGGTCTGCGCCGCCCTGCTGTCCCTCAGCGTCGCCCTCCCCCCGCTCACCCACTCCGCCGCCGCACTCGGTGCCGTGCTGCTGGTGTTCGGCGCCGCCTACGGCGGGATCAACGTCGCCTTCAACAGTGCCGCGGTCGACCTGGTGGCCGCGCTGCGGCGCCCCGTCATGCCCAGTTTCCACGCCGCCTTCAGCCTCGGCGGCATGGTCGGGGCAGGGCTCGGCGGGCTGGTCGCCGGATCACTGTCCCCCGCGCGCCACCGGTTCGGGCTCACCGTGACCGGACTGCTCGTCACCGCCCTGGCGGGCCGGACTTTGCTGCACCATGAGCCTCCGGCACCGGAAGAGGGTGCACCACACCAGACGGGCTCCCCACGCCACCTGGACGCCCGCACCCGCGGCCTCGTGATCACCTTCGGCCTGATCGCCCTGTGCACGGCCTACGGGGAGGGAGCCCTGGCCGACTGGGGCGCACTGCACCTGGAACAGGACCTGGATGCCACGCCGGGTGTCGCGGCGGTCGGCTACCTGTGCTTCGCCCTCGCCATGACCGTCGGCCGAATGACCGGGACGACACTGCTGGAACGCCTGGGGCGGACCCGCACCCTGGTGGCCGGCGGCACGACCGCGGCGGTCGGCATGCTGCTCGGCTCGCTCGCCCCCACCGTGTGGGCTGCGCTCTTCGGTTTCGCGATCACGGGCCTCGGTCTCGCCAACATCTTCCCGGTGGCCATCGAACGCGCCGGTGCCCTGGCCGGCCCCGGCGGCGTCGCGACCGCGTCCACGCTCGGCTACGGCGGCATGCTCCTCGGGCCGCCCGCGATCGGGTTCATGGCGGACTGGTTCTCCCTGTCCGCGGCCCTCACCAGCGTGGCCGCCCTGGCCGCGACCGCCGCCCTCATCGGGTTCACGACTCGACACGCGGCCGCCGGCCGCCCGTGAGGCCGGGGGGCGGCTTCCATCTGCTGCGGCTTCCGGTACGGCTCTGAGCAGCGGCGCCGGGGCAGTGGTACCGGATGGCTGCCCCGGCACCTCCTCTCTGCCGACGACACCCTCCCCTCGACCGCACTCCATCCGGCACACTCACCTCATGGAGACCGCCGAGTTCATACAGGCCCTGGACCGGGAGGGCAGGCTGCTGGCCGCCGCGGCCGAGGAGGCGGGTGCCGACGCGAAGGTGCCGACCTGTCCCGACTGGCAGGTGCGGGATCTGTTGCGGCACACGGGCATGGTGCACCGCTGGGCGGCCGCCTTCGTCGCCGAGGGGTACACCACGTACCAGCCCGACGGAGGGCTGCCAGAACTCGAGGGTGACGAATTGACGGCCTGGTTCCGGGAGGGTCACCGCTACCTCGTGGGCACCCTGTCCTCCGCCGCACCCGACGTGCGGTGCTGGCACTTCCTGCCCGCACCCTCGCCGCTCGCCTTCTGGGCCCGGCGGCAGGCGCACGAGACGACCGTGCACCGGGTCGACGCCGAGTCGGCGCGCGGCGGCACGCCCGTCGGCATCGGCCAGGACTTCGCGCTCGACGGCATCGACGAGCTGCTGCGCGGCTTCCACGCCCGCCGCGGGAGCAGGGTCCGCAGCGAGGAGCCGCGCGTCCTGCGACTGCGGGCGACGGACGCCGACGACGCCGTGTGGACCGTACGGCTGTCGGCCGAGCCGCCCGTGGCCGAGCGGGACGATGCCGGGGAAGCCGACTGCGAAGTGGCCGGACCGGCCGAGCGGTTGTATCTGTCGCTGTGGAACCGGCTGCCCTTCCCGGACGTGACCGGTGACGCCTCCATCGCGGCGCTGTGGCGTGAGAAGTCGGCCGTCACCTGGAGCTGAGCCGGACCCGTCGGCCGGCACCGAAGCCGCAGGGCAGCGGGCGTCAGCGCGCCAGCATCCTTCCGAGCACCGTACGTTGCACCGGCAGCACCTCTGTATACAGTGCACGTCCCTTCGCCGTGAGCGCCACGCGCACGCTGCGCCGGTCCTCCGCGCACATGGCGCGCTCGACCAGGCCGTCCTTCTCCAAGCGGGCGATGAGCCGTGACAGCGCACTCTGGCTCAGATGGACCCGTTCGGAGATCTCCTGGACGCGACAGGTGTCGGCGCCGTCCCCCGCCGCCTCGTAGAGGACGTCGAGCACCTCGAAGTCGCTGGCGCACAGGCCGTGCGAGTGGAGCGCGCGGTCGAGTTCGCACTGGGTGCGTGCGTGCAGCGCCAGGATGTCGCGCCACTGCTCCACGAGCGCCCGCTCGGCCCTGTCCACAGCCACCATGGCCGCACCGTAACAAAGAACGGTCTTTGTTGCATCCGAATTAAATGCGCTTGCATTGAATGCATGCGCATGTAGTCTCGGTCCATGACCTCTCCGCTCACCACCCCCGCGTCCGAGGGACGCTGGACCCCGCGGCTGTGGGGCACCCTGCTGGTGCTCTGCGCCGCGATGTTCCTGGACGCGCTGGACGTGTCGATGGTCGGCGTCGCCCTGCCGTCCATCGGTTCCGATCTCCATCTGACGACGTCGTCACTGCAATGGGTCGTCAGTGGCTACATCCTGGGCTACGGCGGCCTGCTCCTCCTCGGCGGACGCACCGCGGACCTGCTCGGCCGACGCCAGGTCTTCCTGGTGGCCCTGGGCATCTTCGCGCTCGCCTCACTGCTCGGCGGGCTCGTGGACTCCGGTCCGCTGCTGATCGCCAGCCGCTTCGTCAAGGGCCTGAGCGCTGCGTTCACCGCCCCCGCCGGCCTGTCCATCATCACCACGACCTTCGCCGAGGGCCCGCTGCGCAACCGAGCCCTGTCGATCTACACCACCTGCGCGGCCACTGGCTTCTCGATGGGCCTGGTGCTGTCCGGTCTGCTCACCGAGGCCAGCTGGCGCCTCACCATGCTGCTGCCCGCGCCCATCGCGCTGATCGCCCTGCTCGCGGGCCTGAAGCTGCTGCCGCGCAGCGAACGCGAGAAGGACCACAACGGCTACGACATCCCCGGCGCCGTCATCGGCACCGCCTCGATGCTGCTGCTCGTGTTCACCGTCGTCCAGGCGCCGAACGTCGGCTGGGCGTCCGCACGCACGCTGCTGTCGTTCCTCGCCGTCGCCGTCCTGCTCACCGTCTTCGTGTTCGTCGAGCGGCGCTCGCCCGGGCCGCTGATCCGGCTCGGTGTGCTGCGCTCCGGCAACCAGATCCGCGCCCAACTCGGAGCGATGGCGTTCTTCGGCTCGTACGTCGGCTTCCAGTTCCTGGTCACCCTGTACATGCAGTCGCTGCTCGGCTGGTCCGCGCTGCACACGGCGCTCGCCTTCCTGCCGGCGGGCGCGCTGGTGGCCGTCTCCTCGACGAAGGTGGGCGCCATCGTGGACCGCTTCGGCACCCAGCGGCTGATCGCGGCGGGCTTCGCCCTGATGGTCGTCGGGTACGCGCTCTTCCTTCAGGTCAGCCTCGACCCCGTGTACGCGGCGGCCATCCTGCCGAGCATGCTGCTGATCGGCGCGGCCTGCGCACTGGTCTTCCCCTCGCTCAACATCCAGGCCACGAACGGGGTCGAGGACCACGAACAGGGCATGGTCTCCGGGCTGCTCAACACCTCGGTCCAGGTGGGCGGCGCGATCTTCCTGGCCGTGGTGACGGCGGTGGTGACCGCGAACGCACCCGCCCACGCCTCGCCGCAGGCCGTCCTGGACAGCTACCGGCCCGGTCTGATCGTGGTCACCGGCATCGCGCTGGCGGGTCTGCTGATCACGCTCACCGGACTGCGCACGCACCAACCCCAGCGGTCGGTCGTGGTCGCGAGGTCCCTTCCGGAGGAGGCAGACGCGGAGCCCGTGGCGGTCCGCGACTAGGGGGACGCCTCCACAGGTGCGCCCGGCGGGGTTCCTTGCCCCGCCGGGCGCACGTCTGTTGGACTCGGTACGTGGAGAACCGCGGGGGACGTCGACGCAGCCGGGCCGAGCGCGACGCGATCACCGTCGAGATCGGATACGCCCTGTGCAGCGCGGCGTTCGCGGCGGCCCTGGTGTTCGGGGCCGTGGCGGGACCGGCGTTCGCCTTCCATCTGTCCGACGGCCCGCGGCGCGCGCTCGTCGCCTCGGGAGTCACGGTGGCCGTCGTGGTCTTCGCCGCACGCGTCGTCGGCGTACTGGTCCGCTTCGGGCACGGCGCCGGGACTCAGCCCAGCCAGCCCGGCCGTACCAGCCCCGACTCATAGGCGAGTACGACGAGTTGGGCCCGGTCGCGAGCCCCCAGCTTCACCATCGTGCGGCTTACATGGGTCTTCGCCGTGAGCGGGCTGACGACGAGCCGGCGGGCGATCTCGTCGTTGGACAGACCGATGCCGACCAGAGCCATCACCTCCCTTTCCCGCTCGGTGAGTTCGGCGAGTGAGGCGGCGGCCGCGGGCTCCTTGGAACGGGCCGCGAACTCGGCGATGAGCCGCCGGGTCACACTCGGGGAGAGCAGGGCGTCGCCCTGGACCACGGCCCGTACCGCGCGCAGGAGTTCCTGGGGTTCGGTGTCCTTGACCAGGAAGCCGGAGGCACCGGCGCGAATCGCCTCGAAGACGTACTCGTCGAGTTCGAAGGTGGTGAGCATGACCACCTTCACGTCCGCGAGTTCGGGGTCCTCCGTGATGCGGCGGGTCGCGGCCAGCCCGTCGACCAGCGGCATGCGGATGTCCATCAGCACGACGTCGGGCCGCTGTTCGCGCACCCCGTGCAGCGCCTGCTCGCCGTCGGCGGCCTCCCCGGCCACCTCGATGTCCGGCTGGGCATCCAGCAGCGCCCTGAACCCGGCCCGGACGAGCGACTGGTCGTCGGCGAGCAGTACTCGGATCACACGTCCTCCTTGTGCTCGATGAACTCCTGGGACGATGCCCTCAGCGGCAGTACGGCGAGCACCCGGAAACCGCCCTCGGCGCGCGGGCCGGCCTCGATCGTGCCGCCGAGGGCGGCGGCCCGCTCCCGCATCCCCGCGAGGCCGTTGCCGCTGCCGCCCGCATCGGCACCGCTCGCGGGCCCGTCGTCGTCGATGCGAAGGCGCAGTACGCCCTCGGCAGCGTCGACGTGTACGCGGGCGTGCCGCGACCCCGAGTGCCGTACGACATTGGTGAGGGCCTCCTGGACGATCCGGAACGCGGCGAGGTCGGTACCCGGAGCGAGCTTCGGCGCCTCGCCCTCGACCGTGACCGTGAGACCGGCGCTCGCCGCCTGTTCGGCGAGCTCCGGCAGCCGGTCGAGCCCGGGCGCCGGCGCGCGCGGCGCGTCGCCGGGCGTGCGCAATGTGTCGAGCACCTGGCGCACCTCCCCGAGCGCCTCCTTGCTGGCGGCCTTGATGGTGGTGAGCGCCGTGCGCGCCTGCTCCGGGTCGGAGTCGAGGAGCGCGAGGCCGACGCCCGCCTGAACGTTGATCACCGAAATGCTGTGGGCGAGGACGTCGTGGAGTTCGCGGGCGATGCGCAGTCGCTCCTCGTCGGCGCGCCGCCGGGCGGCCTGCGCCCGTTCGGCCCGCTCGCGCGCCCACTGCTCGCGCCGGACGCGCACCAGCTCTGCCATCGCCACGATCGCCACCACCCAGGCGGCGATGACCAGCTCCTGTCCCCAGGGAGGGGCCGAGTCGCCGGGCGGCGGCAGCCACCGGTACAGCCAGTGCGACACCAGGACGTGCCCGGCCCAGAACATCCCCACAGCCGTCCATGCGGACTTGCGCCGTCCGGCGACGAGGGCGCTGAAACAGCCGACGGCGACGGTGAGGAAGACCGGACCGTACGGGTATCCGGCGCCCAGGTAGACCATGGCGGCCGCGGCCGTCACGAACACGACGGGCACGGGGTGCCGCTGCCGCCACAGCAGCGCCCCCGATGCCACGAGCAGGAGCACATAGGCGAAGGCGTCGAGGTGCGCGCGGTCGCCCTTCTGGTTCAGGGCCGAGAAGTGCGTGCCGACGACCACGAAGGCGGTGAACAGCAGGGTGGAGCGCCAGGGCAGCCGGGAGCCGCGGGGCTCGTTGCTCCGCCACGGCGACCCGTGCCACCGCCAGGGAACGTCTGCGTGCTGCTCCTCCATGGGGTTCACGCTAGACGGCCCCGGCCGGGCACGACGTCGGCCGGGCGAGGTGATCACGCCTACTCCCCGGGGAGTACGCCCGCCGGCGTGCTCAGTGACCGGCCCCGAGTTCGTCGACCTCGGCGGCGAACAGCAGGTCGGGGTCGAAACCCATGCCCGTGAAGTGGCCGGAGAGTTCCAGTGACAGGACCCCGTGCAGACGGGTCCAGTACACCAGCGCGCGGTGCGGGACCGCAGGAGGGGCCGGGTGGTCCCCCGCCCACTGCCGGTACGGCAGCGCCGCGAGCCGGGACGACACGGGCTCCAAGCAGTGGCCCGTTCTGAAGATCCTGGGCCGGGTGTGGCTGTGGAACGCGCTGCCCAACGGCCGCCACGCGTACTTCTTCAACGTCTGGGCGGGCCGCGCCCTGAGCAAGGACCGTTTCCGGGCTCGTCTGCGCTCCGACCTCACCGCGGCGTTCGGCGCCCTCCAGCGCGGCGAGGTCACCGCCCGGATCGCCGCCCGGCTGCCGCTCACCGATGTCGCCGAGGCCATGCGACTGGCCGAGTCCGGCACGGTCGCCGGCAAGATCGTCCTGGTCCCGCAGGACTAGGGGAACACCAGCCCCACACCATGGGCGAGTTGGGCCGCCGCATGCCGGAAGAACGCCTCGCGGTCCTCCACCACCTTGTTGAACTGCCCGAACAGCTCGAACCCGACCAGTCCGTACAGCTGCGCCCAGGCGGCCACCAGGGCCGTGACCACCTCCGCCGGAAGGTCGGGCGCCAGCTCGGCGGCCATGCGCCGGGCCTCGGGTTCGAGTTCGGCGGGCACCGGGGTGCGGGCGACGCCGCGCTGCCGATACGCGTCACGCACGATCCCGATCAGCAGGACCCCCACCCGGGCGGCGGCCGGAACGGTCGTCTCGGGCGCGGAGTAACCGGGCACCGGCGAGCCGTAGATCAGCGCGTACTCGTGCGGATGCGCGAGCGCCCACCCGCGCACGGCCTCGCACACCACGACCCAGCGCTGCGCGGGGGCGATGCCGCCGGCCTTGGCGACGGATGCCTCGGCGGTCTCACCGAGGGAGTTGTAGGCGTCGATGATGAGCGCGGTGAGCAGTTCGTCGCGACTCGGGAAGTAGCGGTAGAGCGCCGAGGAGACCATGCCCAGCTCGCGGGCCACGGCACGCAGCGAGAGCCTGGCGGCACCTTCCGCGGCAAGCTGTCTGCGCGCCTCGTCCTTGATGGCGGCGGTGACTTCGATTCGGGCACGGGCGCGGGCTCCTTGTGCTGTGCTCATGCAGGCAGTGTCGCACGAGAGCGGAGCAGTGCACACAAAGGAGAGCAGCGCTCTTGCTTTGGAGCGCCGATCACGCGCATACTCATCCGGAGCGAGAGCACTGCTCACACTTTCCCCTCCAGGAGGATGGCCGCATGTCCACACACGTTCAGAAGCCCGGCTGGTTCACCGTCAACGTCTTCAACCGTGCCGTCGCCTGGATGGCCCGCCGCGGCATCAGCATCTGGGGCTCCCGCGTGCTGGCGGTCCGCGGCCGCAAGAGCGGCGAGTGGCGCACCACCCCCGTGAACCTGCTGACCGTGGACGGCCGGCAGTACCTGCTCGCCCCCCGCGGCCACGTCCAGTGGACCCACAACATGCGCGCGGCCGGCGGCGGCGAGCTCCGCCTCGGCAGGAACGTGGACGTGTTCACCGCGACCGAGGTCGCCGACGACGACAAGGTTCCGCTCCTGCGCGCCTACCTCAAGCGCTGGAAGGCCGAGGTCGGCGCCTTCTTCAACGGTGTCGGACCCGACTCCCCGGACGAGGACCTGCGCCGCATCGCCCCCGACCACCCCGTCTTCCGCATCACGGTCACGAGCTGACCCCGATCAGGGTCAGGAACCGACACTGTCGCCCGCGGACCCCCGGTCCAGCGCGGTCAGGGCGCGCTGGGCGATCGGGCGACTGCGGACGATCTCCCCCAGGGACGTGGACCCCTGTGTGATGTCCTTGAACGCCTTCCAGGCGGGACGGAAACCGGTCAGGGCCGCGTGGAAAAGACCGGGGCGGCGCTCGAACACCGTCAGCAGCCGCTTGCCGACGCTCATCTCGACACCCAGTCCAGCCTTGATCGCGAACGCGTAGTTCAGAGCCTGCCTGCGCGTGTCCACCGCGTCGTGTGCCTCAGCGATCCGCACCGCCCACTCCCCAGCAAGCCGCCCCGACCGCAGCGCGAACGAGATTCCCTCGCGGGTCCACGGCTCCAGCAGTCCCGCCGCGTCCCCGCACACCACCACCCGCCCGCGCGACAGGGGCGAGTCGTCGGCACGACAGCGGGTCAAATGCCCGGAGGAGATGCTCGGTTCGAAACCGGAGAGCCCGAGCCGGGCGATGAAGTCCTCCAAGTACCGCTTCGTCGCGGCGCCTTCACCGCGCGCGGAGATCACGCCGACCGTCAGCGTGTCGCCCTTCGGGAAGACCCAGCCGTAACTGCCGGGCATCGGCCCCCAGTCGATGAGCACCCGCCCCTTCCAGTCCTCGGCAACGGTCTCCGGCACCGGGATCTCCGCCTCAAGGCCCAGATCCACCTGGCCGAGCTTGACCCCGACGTGTGCTCCTATGCGGCTGGCACTGCCGTCCGCGCCCACGACGGCTCGCGCGAGCAGCGTCTCGCCGCCCTGCAGGACGACGGCCACCGTGCGCCGGTCCGGCACCGCCGAGCCGTGCTGCTCGACCCGCGAAACCGTCACGCCCGTACGCAGTTCCGCGCCCGCCTTCTGTGCGTGCTCGACGAGCTGCTGGTCGAACTCGGGGCGGTTGATCAGCCCGAACAGCATGTGCTTGGAGCGCCGCGTGCGGGTGAAACGGCCGTTGTTCGAGAAGGTGACGGCGTGCACCCGGTCACGCAGCGGCAGCTCGAAGCCCGGCGGCAGGGCGTCGCGCGAGGGCCCGATGATTCCACCGCCGCACGTCTTGTATCGGGGCAGCTCCGCCTTCTCCAGCAGCAGCACGCTGCGTCCAACGACCGCCGCCGCGTATGCTGCCGAGGCTCCCGCGGGTCCCGCGCCCACCACGACGACATCCCACACCCGCTGCACGCCGTCCGCCGAAGAGTTCTCGCTGCTCACGATGGTCTACTGCTCCCGATCAAGCCGCTTGCCGCACCTGTCTCCCGCATCCTACGGCGGCGTCGTCGCAGGCCGCTGTGGGAGGATCGGCAGCGTATGCGCACTGCACACCAGTACGCGCCTACGCAAATCCGTACAGGAAGTACTCATCGGTACAACGTCGCACCTACAAGGAGCGTGCCCATGTTGTCGAATCCGGTCGCCGAGGCCGTCGCCTCGCTGATGCCCAGGGCGAAGGAGGAGCTCACCGAACTGGTGGCCTTCAAGTCGGTGGCGGACTTCGACCAGTTCTCGAAGAGCGAGAGCGAGGGCGCCGCGCGGTGGGTCGCCGACGCGCTGCACGCCGAGGGCTTCCAGAACGTGGCGCTGCTCGACACCCCGGACGGCACGCAGTCGGTGTACGGCTTCCTGCCCGGACCCGAGGGTGCGAAGACGGTCCTGCTGTACGCGCACTACGACGTGCAGCCGCCGCTCGACGAGGCCGGCTGGACCACCCCGCCCTTCGAGCTGACGGAGCGCGACGGCCGCTGGTACGGCCGCGGCACCGCCGACTGCAAGGGCGGTGTCATCATGCATCTTCTGGCGCTGCGGGCGCTGAAGGCGAACGGTGGCGTGCCCGTGCACGTCAAGGTCATCGCCGAGGGCTCGGAGGAGCAGGGCACGGGCGGTCTCGAGCGGTACGCCGAGGAGCACCCGGACCTCCTCGCCGCCGACACGATCGTCATCGGCGACGCGGGCAACTTCCGCGTCGGCCTGCCCACGGTCACCTCGACGCTGCGCGGCATGACCCTGGTCCGCGTCCAGGTCGACACGCTCGAGGGGAACCTGCACTCGGGCCAGTTCGGCGGGGCCGCGCCCGACGCGCTGGCCGCGCTCATCCGCGTCCTGGACTCGCTGCGGGCGCAGGACGGTTCGACGACCGTCGAAGGGCTGACCTCCGAGAACCGGTGGGACGGCGTCGAGTACGCCGAGGAGCAGTTCCGCAAGGACGCCAAGGTGCTCGACGGCGTGCAGCTGATCGGCTCGGGATCGGTCTCCGACCGCATCTGGGCACGTCCGGCCGTGACCGTTCTCGGCATCGACTGCCCGCCGGTCGTGGGCGCGACCCCGTCGGTCCAGGCGAGCGCCCGCGCGCTGATCAGCCTGCGGGTGCCGCCGGGCGTGGACGCGGCCGAGGCGACGAAGCTGCTCCAGGCCCATATCGAGGAGCACACACCGTGGGGTGCACGGGTGCGGACGGAACAGATCGGACAGGGGCAGGCATTCCGGGCGGACACCTCCAGCCCGGCGTACGCGGCGATGGCCGAGGCGATGGCGGTCGCCTACCCGGGCCGGGAGATGCAGTACGCGGGCCAGGGCGGCTCCATCCCGCTGTGCAACACCCTCGCATCGCTCTATCCGCAGGCCGAGATCCTGCTCATCGGCCTGAGCGAGCCGGAGGCACAGATCCACGCGGTCGACGAGAGCGTGTCTCCTGAGGAGTTGGAGCACCTGTCGGTCGCTGAGGCGCTGTTCCTGCGCAACTACGCGACGAGCTGAGCGGCTCCACGCACAGCAAGGGCCCTCGCCTGCGGGCGGGGACCCTTCCAGTGGCTGTACCGTCCCTGCGCGGTGACAGGCGGCCGGCTCCCCTCCGCCCCGGTCGATCCGCTCCAGGAGCTGCCCGACGCAGGACGTACTCCCGCTCCCGTCAGCCGATGGGCGACCGTTCAGCCCACCGGGACGCCCGCCTCCAGATAGAGCGCCGCGCCGCGTTCGCGCGCCCGCAGCGCCCAGCGCAGCCTTTCGTAGCGCACAGGCGGTAGCAGATCGGCCGCTTCCGTCTCCGTGACGAACCGCCAGTCGCGCAACTCGGGTCCGGGCAGCAGGAGACGGCCGGCTTCGGTGCTGTCGAGGCGGCCGCCGTCGAAGAGGAGGCGCAGCCCGCCGTAGCCGGGCGGCGCGGGGGGCTCCCAGTCCACGACCAGTAGCCGGGGGACCTCGTCGAGTGTGATGCCGGTCTCTTCGGCGACCTCGCGTATACCGGCGCGGGCGGGGGCCTCGCCGGGCTCGACGACGCCGCCGGGGAACTCCCAGCCGGCCTTGTAGGTGGGATCCACGAGCAGTACGCGGTCCTGCTCGTCGAAGAGGAGCACCCCTGCGGCGAGGGTCTCGGCGGTCGGCTCGGGGGTCTGCACGATGTCGCACACGGGCGCGGCATCGTTACGGACCGCCTCGGCGATCCGCAGAGCGGCCTCGTACGAGGTGAGGGCACTGGTGTCGACGGGGTAAGCGTCGGCGGTGAGCCAGGCGGCCAGGGCGGCACGGTAGGGCTCGATGTGGTCGTACGACCACTGGCGGACCCGCATCTCGCCGTCGGGGAGGTCTAGTGGAACCTCACGACCGGCTATTCGCTCGCGCAGGATCGTTTCGGCCGGGGCGAGGAGGACATGGCGTACGGGGATGCGCCGGGCGGCGAGGCCTCCGAAGATCTCGTCGCGGTACTCCTGGCGCAGCAGGGTCATCGGGACCACGAGCACGCCGCCGAGCTCGGCGAGCATCGCGGCCGCCGTGTCGATCACGAGCCGCCGCCAGATCGGCAGGTCCTGGAAGTCGCCGACCTCGGCGAGGTGTTTCGGCGGCAGCAGGTGCGTGAGCGCTCCACCGATGACCTCGGGGTCGAGGAGCGTGCTGTTCGGGATCAGTTCGATCAGTTCCCGTGCGGTAGTGGTCTTCCCCGCACCGAACGCACCGTTGATCCAGACGATCACGGTTCCCCCTCTTCTGTTTGGCCCCCTGTGGCTTGCCCGCTCAACCCTGCCACGGAAACCCGGCGCTGATGAGGGCGCGTCCGGCCGCCGGTGTGCCACGGCGCCGGTCCCCCGGCCTCCGGGGGCGCCGACGCCGCGGTGCGGGCTCCCCGTCAGCCGTTCTGCCCCAGGGCGTCCTCGTCCACGGCGAGACCGTCGTGGCTGATGGTGTGGTCGACGGTGCCGATCGTGTCCTTGACGTTGAGATCGCCGAGTGCGTCGTGGCCGGCGGCGTGCGACGGGGTGACGGCGGCCACGACGAATCCGGTGGCAAGGGAGGCGATGGCGAGCATGCTGCGCTTGTTCATGCCCGGTTCAACTACGGAATGAATCAGGGGTCACGCACCGGCTGATGGGCAGGCTCACGCGCCGAGGCGGCCCGCCGTGTCCGGCGGCGGGCCGCCATGCCCCTAGCCCTTCGTCGACCCCAGCGTGAGCCCTGCGATGAAGTGCCGCTTGGTGAACAGGTTCTTGTAGTTGTCCGTCCCGACCCAGTGGATGTCGCCGATGCCGTCCCAGGCGGTGAAGGAGAGCCCGATGGAGGCGAGGGTCGGACCCCAGACGATGGCGATGTCCAGCAGGACGGGAATGCCGAGGAGCACGCCGAGGACGACGACGTCGCGGCGGGTGAACCGCCGCAGCCGTCGCCGTCCGGCGCGCCGTGGGATGTTGAGCGCCACGGAACGTGTCCCCAGTGATCAGCCGACGGGCTGCGAGAAGATCGTCTTCTTCTGCCGTTCGATCTTGTTGCACAGCCCGTCGACGTCGTTCGGGTTGCCGATGAAGTCCTGGATCGCCTGGATCATCGCGGTGGAGGCGAAGTCGGGCCGGGTGTCGCGGTGCATGAACTGCGAGATCTGCTTGGCGCTGGAGACCAGCTGGGCGGACTTCTTCTGCAGGGCGCTGTACTTGGAGGTGTCGGCTCCGGAGTTGACCGCCACGTTGTTGGGGTCGTACTGCAGATAGATGTCCTCGGCCTTGGGTGTGCCGAGCCATTTCAGCAGGTCCTTGGCGCCGGAGACGTTCTTCGACTTCCTGGCGATCAGGAATCCGTCGATGAGCGCCTCGACGGCGTCTGACCGTACTGCGCGTCGATCTCGGGGAAGGCGAAGAAGTCGATGTCGTCGCGTTCGTTCTCGGGGAAATGGGTGCCAGGGTGCGGCATGCCGAAGACACGCCTCGTCGCCCGCCATCAGGGACTTGTGGAAGTCGTACCCGTTGAGGCGCATGTTGATGTAGTCGAAGGTGCCCATGGCGGGCCAGCCCTCCTTGTCACAGAAGGCGACCGGAGTGCCGTCCTTGGACATCCGTTTGGCGAGAGCGACGAACTGGTCCCAGGTCCTGGGCTGCTGATAGTCCTTCTGCTGGAAGAGGCTCTTCCGGTGGAAGACGGCCCACGGATAGTAGTAGTACGGCACGAAGTACTGCTTGTCCGCGTGCGTCGACTGCGCCTTGAGGGCGTCGTACTTCCTTCTTGTTACCGCCCGGTCCGCTCCCGCAGGCGGTCAGCAGGCCGGGCAGCGTGACCGCGCCGGCCCCGACGGCCGCACCACGTAAGAGATGCCGTCGGGACATCCGATGTCCTGGCACGTTGCCGGAGGCACCAAGACCCTTCAACGATGACTGTGCCATGGCCCCTCCTCGGGGCGCCATCCCACACAACCGAACGCGAGGCTTGGATCTCACTCCCATGTGGGGCCGGAGTCAAGGGATCTGACGGGTTATCGAACCACCGTCACCCGTTCTCTTCCACCACAGTCCAACACGGCCTACCGTAAGCGCACATGATTGACGCGCGCATGCAGACATCCTATCTTTAGCGAGGGACGGAGGAACGTAACGATGCGTCACCTTCTCACCCGCACGACCCGCCGAAGAGTGGTCGGAGCGCTCACCGCGGGCCTTTTGTGTACGACCGGGCTCGCAGTGCCGGCCCTGGCCGCACCCGGCGCGGAACCGGTCTCGCCCACGCTCGCGGACGGCCTCGCCCTCACGCCGCCCATGGGCTTCAACAACTGGAACTCCACGCACTGCCGCGCCGAGTTCAACGAGTCCATGGTCAAGGGGATCGCGGACCTGTTCGTGGACAAGGGCCTCAAGGACGCCGGATACCAGTACGTCAACCTCGACGACTGCTGGGCGCTGCCCTCGCGGGACGCGGACGGCAAACTCGTACCGGACCCGGTGCGGTTCCCGAACGGAATCAGGGCCGTTTCGGACTACGTGCACTCCAAGGGACTCAAGCTCGGGATCTACACGAGCGCGGGCACGAAGACGTGCAACAGCGCCGGCTTCCCGGGCGCGCTCGGCCACGAGTACAGCGACGCACAGCAGTTCGCCGACTGGGGCGTGGACTACCTCAAGTACGACAACTGCAACAACCAGGGCGTGGACGCCAAGCTGCGTTACACGACCATGCGTGACGCGCTCAAAGCCACCGGCCGCCCCATCGTCTACAGCATCTGCGAGTGGGGCCAGAACAAGCCATGGGAATGGGCGTCGGACGTCGGGCATCTGTGGCGCACCACCGGCGACATCAGTGACAACTGGGGCTCTATGCTGTCGATCCTCAAGAAGAACCTGCCGCTGACGCCGTACGCGGGTCCCGGACACTGGAACGACCCGGACATGCTGGAGGTCGGCAACGGCGGCATGACCGACACCGAGTACCGCACCCACTTCTCCATGTGGTCGGTGATGGCCGCTCCTCTGCTCATCGGCTCCGATCTGCGCAAGGCCTCCCAGGCGACCTTCGACATCCTCGACAACAAGGAGGTCATCGCCGTCGACCAGGACCCGCTGGGCAAGCAGGGCACGGTGGTCTCCTCCGAGGGCGGGCGCTGGGTGATCGCCAAGGAGATGCAGGACGGCAGCCGGGCCGTGGCCCTCTTCAACGAGACGAGCAGCGCCCAGCGGATCGCCACGACCGCCGCAGCCGTCGGTCTGCCGCAGGCGAGCGCGTACACGCAGCGCGACCTGTGGCAGCACCGCAGCTACAACACCGCCGGCACCATCTCGGCGACGGTGCCCGCACACGGCACGGTCCTCGTGCGCGTCACGGCGGACCGGCACTGGGCGCAGTACCCGCCCGCCGTCGAACTCGGCCTGGACGGGACCCCGTTGGTCGAGGCGGGCAAGACGGCGGCGTTCCGGTCCACGGTCACCGACCTCGGCCGTACTCTCGCGAGGCAGGTGTGGGTGTCGCTGAGCGGGCCCGCGGGGTGGACGGTCCGGGCGACGTCCGGGACGACCGCGCGCACGCTGCCGACCGGCCGTTCACTGCGCACGTCGTGGCAGGTGACGCCGCCTCCGGGCACGGCGACGGGGTCGTACGACCTGACGCTGAGGACGGCCTACCAGTCGCCGACGGGCGTGCGGGCACAGAGCACGGCGCCGATCACGACGACCGTGGTGGTGCCGCCGCCCTCCGGGGTCTCGTACTTGAGCGATCTTCCGTGGCTGTCGACGGCCAACGGATACGGACCGGTCGAGCGTGACACCAGCAACGGGGAGAGCGCCGCGAAGGACGGCCATCCGATCACGATCGGCGGGGTCGTGTACGCCAAGGGCCTCGGTGCGCACGCCGAGAGCGACGTGGCCTACTACACGGGCGGGGCCTGCAAGACGGTCACGGCCGACGTCGGCGTGGACGACGAGAAGGGCAGCAAGGGCACGGTCGCCTTCGCGATCAAGGCCGACGACACCACGGTCGCCTCGACCGGGGTGCTGACCAACGCGATGGCCGCCCAGCCGCTCACCGCGGACGTGACGGGCGCTCAGGTGGTCCACCTCGTCGTCACCGACGGCGGCGACGGCATCGACTCGGACCACGCGGACTGGGCGGACGCGAAGCTCAGTTGCTGAGCACGGCGCTGCGGCGTCCCCGGCGCGGGCCGCGCCGGGGACGCCTCCTCGACCCGCACGGACGACGACAGCGAACCCGCGCGCCATTGCGTCACCAGCCCCCTGCCGACCCCGTCACGCACGCATAGCGGCTCACCCTGACGGGCCGGCACACCGCGCCCCGTCGGCTGCGCTCCGCTCCGTCGCCATGAGGAGGGGAGGGCGGCGGGCACGTGCCGAGCACTGCCCGCGATCGCTGCCCCGACCCACGCGCCACAACCTGCCCGCGGCGGCCCGGCCCGCGATCAGGTCGCGAGGCCCACCGTCGGCGCGTTCTCCCGGCCGCGCAGGGCAGCCGCGGCCGCGCCCACAAGGCCCGCGTCCGTGCCCATCAGCGCGGGCGTCACGGTCAGGCGCTGTACGAAGGACAGCGTGGCGTAGTCGGCCAGCGCCTTGCGCAGAGGGCTGAAGAGGACGTCGCCGGCCTTGCCCACTCCCCCGCCGATGACGGCGATGTCGATCTCGACGAGCGTCGCGGTCGCGGCGATGCCCGCGGCAAGCGCCTGGGCGGCCCGCTCGAAGGATGCCACGGCCACCGGGTTGCCCGCCCGGGCAGCGGCGGCCACCGCGGCGGCAGAGGTGTCCCCGTCGGGACCCGGCTGCCAGCCGCCCTCCAGGGCGCGACGCGCGATGTTCGGCCCGCTCGCGATCCGCTCCACGCAGCCCCGCGACCCGCACGGGCACGGATCGCCGTCGAGGTCGACGCTGATGTGCCCGATGTGACCCGCGTTTCCGGTCGGGCCCGGGTGCAGGCGTCCGCCCAGCACCAGTCCGCCGCCGACGCCCGTCGACACCACCATGCACAGCGCGTTGTCGTGCCCGCGCGCCGCGCCCTGCCAGTGCTCGGCGGCGGTGATGGCCACACCGTCGCCGATCAGCTCGACGGGCAGGCCGCCCGTCGCGGCACGGACCCGCTCGACCAGCGGATAGTCGCGCCAGCCCGGTACGTTGACAGGGCTCACCGTACCCGCGGAGGCGTCCACCGGACCGGCACTGCCGATGCCGACGGCGTGCGCCCTGTCCCAGAACGAGGAGTCCGTCAGCTCTCCGAGGACGTCCTCCACGGCCCTCATCACGGTGTCGCCGTCCTCCTGCGCGGGCGTCGCACGCTGCGCGCGCAGCAGGATCCGGCCGTGGCCGTCCACCAGCGCTCCGGCGATCTTGGTGCCGCCGATGTCGAGCGCGGCCACGAGGTCGGTGTGCATCAGTGTCAGGTCTCCCAATGCTTCGGTCGTACCGGCCAGGCGAGCGGCGGCCGCCGCCACGGGTCCGGTTTTCCCCCGGCCGGGCACAGGCAGGAAGCGCCCCTGGGGGAAGCGCAGGCCGGAGATTGCGGTGGACAGTGTCCCCCGCATCTGACAACGTTGTCCAGGCCCTATGCTCGACGCCACATCCACATACAACCCCATGGACCGACGCACCCCCGTGGACGACAGGACAGGACAGCGCATCGTGCCCGACACCGCCCGCCGACCCGAGAACCGCTACGGCAACCGTCCGACCATGAAGGACGTGGCAGCGCGGGCCGGAGTCGGCCTGAAGACGGTCTCGCGCGTGGTCAACGGCGAGCCCGGGGTCACCCCGGACACCGAACGCCGCGTCCAGGAGGCCATCGAGGCGCTCGGCTTCCGCCGCAACGACAGCGCGCGGGTGTTGCGCAAGGGCCGCACCGCGAGCATCGGCCTGGTCCTGGAGGACCTCGCGGACCCGTTCTACGGGCCGCTGAGCCGCGCGGTCGAGGAGGTCGCCCGGGCCCACGGCGCGCTGCTGATCAACGGCTCCAGCGCGGAGGACCCGGACCGCGAGCAGGAGCTGGTGCTGGCGCTGTGCGCGCGCCGCGTGGACGGACTGGTCGTCATCCCCGCCGGTGACGACCACCGCTATCTGGAGCCCGAGATCAAGGCGGGTGTCGCCACGGTGTTCGTGGACCGCCCCGCCGGCAGGATCGACGCCGACGTGGTGCTGTCCGACAGCTTCGGCGGCGCCCGCGACGGAGTCGCCCACCTCATCGCGCACGGCCACCGCCGGATCGGCTTCATCGGCGACATGCCGCGCATCCACACCGCGGCGGAGCGCCTGCGCGGCTACCGGGCCGCCATGGAGGACGCGGAGATACCCGTCGAGCGCTCCTGGATGTCCCTCGGTGTCACCGACCCCGAGCGGGTGCGACGGGCCGCCGAGGAGATGCTGTCGGGTCCCGCCCCCGTCACCGCGATCTTCGCGGGCAACAACCGCGTGACGGTCACCGTCGTCCGTGTCCTCGCCGAGCACAGCCGCCCGGTCGCCCTCGTCGGCTTCGACGACTTCGAGCTGGCCGACCTCCTCGAGCCGGGTGTCACGGTCGTCGCCCAGGACGCCGCCGCCCTCGGCCGCACGGCCGCCGAGCGCCTCTTCCGCCAGCTCGACGGCACCCTCATCGCCCCCGAACGCATCGAACTCCCCACCCGGCTGATCACCCGCGGCTCGGGCGAACTGCCGCCCGCCGACTGAAGAGTGGCGCTCCGCCGGGCCGACGGGAACCGTGCGGGGCGTCAAGCGCCATGGAGGGGCGGGTCGTTAAGGGCGCCGTTACTCACCCGAGATCGTGAGATCTCCCCGCCGCGGTGCCGCAAAGCCTTCCAGTTCCGCTCGGGTCAGGCCGCTGGCCTCCGCCACCTCCTCGATGTCCAGCGCGCCGCAGTCCAGCCCCCGCAGCAGATAGCCGCTCAGCGCCTTGGCGGTCGCGGGCTCGTCCATCACATCGCCGCCGGTGCGGTTGGCGTAGCGGGCCAGGCGTGCCGCGGCCTGTTCGAAGCCCTCGCGGTAGAACGCGAAGACGGCGGCGTACCGGGTCGGGAGGTGGCCGGGGTGCATGTCCCAGCCTTGGTAGTAGGCGCGGGCCAGCGCCCGCCGGGTGAGGCCGTAGTGCAGCCGCCAGGCGTCGTGCACCTTGTCGGTCGGGCCGACCGGCAGGACGTTCGTGGAGCCGTCGCAGACTCGTACCCCGGTGCCGGCGGCCGCGACCTGCATGACCGCCTTGGCGTGGTCGGCGGCCGGGTGGTCACTGGCCTGATAGGCCGCGGACACGCCGAGGCAGGCGCTGTAGTCGAAGGTGCCGTAGTGCAGTCCGGTGGCGCGGCCCTCGGCGGCCTGGATCATACGGGCGACCGTCGCGGTGCCGTCTGCGGCGAGGATGGCCTGGCTGGTCTCGATCTGGATCTCGAAACCGATGCGCCGGGGCTCGAGCCCGCGCGCCTTCTCGAAGGCCTCCAGCAGCCGCACCATGGCGGCCACCTGCTCGGCATACGTCACCTTGGGCAGCGTGAGCACAAGCCCGTACGGCAGACCACCGACCTCCATCAGGCCCGTCAGGAAGATGTCGAGCGTGCGGATGCCGCGGTTGCGGACCGGCGCCTCCATGCACTTCATGCGGATGCCCATGTACGGAGCGGCCGTGCCGTTCCGGTAGGCCTCGGCCACCAGCCGGGCCGTGCGCGCGGCGGCCTCGTCCTCCTCGGCGTCCGGGCGCGGCCCGTAGCCGTCCTCGAAGTCCACGCGCAGGTCTTCGATCGGCTCACGCTCCAGCTTCGCGCGCACGCGGTCGTGGACGGGCCCGGCGAGGTCGTCGGCGAGACCCAGGACGGCGGCCAACGAGGCGGCGTCCGGGGCGTGTTCGTCGAGGGAGGCGAGGGCCGCATCGCCCCAGGAGCGGATGGTGCCGGCGGCGAAGACGTCACCGGGGACGTAGACGGTGTGGACGGGCTGACGGGTGCCGGGGTCGCCGGGGTAGCGGCGCTCCAGTTCGCGGTCGACCGGGGCGAGAGAGGCGCTGATCTCCTCGCTGATGGCGCCCGCGAGGCTCGTCGCCACCCGCTCCTGCTGCCCCTGACGCATCCCACAGCCTCCCGTTTTCCGCTTTATGGAATCAACAATCCGTAGAGCGAAGCTATCCGTGGATCTTGTCGCCGGTCAACACCCTCTTGCATGCCGGGCACTCGTCGATTTCCATGGGAGACACGCCCACCTTTGCCATGTTCACGCCCACCTCATACGGCTCTGTCACACTACGGTGCGCCCGGCTCGTCCGGCACCCGCCACCCAAGGAGCCCCTCGTGCCCCACCACAGCCGAGTCACGCGCCGCCTGGGCCTCAAGACCGCCGTGGCAGCCGCGGTCACCCTCCCCCTCTCCAGTACAGCACTGTCCCTGCAACACGCCTCGGCGTCGGACCTGCACGACCGTCATCTGGAGGTCATGTCGTTCAACCTCCGCTTCGCGAGCACCGCCGAACCCAACAGCTGGGCGGTCCGCCGCCCGGTGATGCGCACGCTCCTGCGCCGGGAGCGGCCGCACGTCATCGGCACCCAGGAAGGCATCTACCATCAGGTCCGCGACATCGCGGCCGACCTCGGAGCGGACTACGCGTGGATCGGTACGGGACGCGCGGGCGGCAGTCGCGACGAGTTCGTCACCGTGTTCTACGACGCGGGCCGGCTCGCCCCGGTGGAGTACGACCACTTCTGGCTCTCCGCAACCCCCGAAGTGATCGGCTCCAACACATGGGGCGGCGCCTGCATCCGGATGGCCACCTGGGCCCGCTTCCGTGATCTGCATTACGACGGGCGGGAGTTCTACGTCCTCAACACCCACCTGGACAACGCGAGCCAGTACGCACGCACCCATGCCGCCTCCCTCATCGCCGACCGCGTCGCCGGACTCGACCGCTCCCTTCCGCTCGTCATGACCGGCGACTTCAACGCGGTGGCCCGCAGGAACCCCGTCTACGACACACTCATCGGCGCAGGTCTCGTCGACACATGGGACACGGCCGCCGAGCGCACCGCCCTGTACGGCACCTTCCACGGCTACCGGCCACTGAGACCGAACGGCGACCGCATCGACTGGATCCTGGCCACGCCTGGAGTGACGGCGCATTGGGCGTCGATCAACACCTTCTCGCACGAGGGCCGGTTCCCCAGCGACCACCTGCCCGTGCAGGCGTCGCTGACCCTGGGATGAACGAGGCCCCCGCGACCGCGGCGCGGTCGCGGGGGCCTCGTCCCCGTGGAGTCGCTCAGCCCTTGCGGGACTTGATCTCCTCGGTCAACTGCGGGACGACGTCGAAGAGGTCGCCCACCACGCCGTAGTCGACCAGGTCGAAGATCGGCGCCTCGGCGTCCTTGTTGATCGCCACGATCGTCTTCGAGGTCTGCATACCGGCGCGGTGCTGGATCGCACCCGAGATGCCCGAGGCGATGTACAGCTGCGGCGAAACGCTCTTGCCGGTCTGGCCGACCTGGTTGGTGTGCGGGTACCAGCCCGCGTCCACCGCGGCGCGCGAGGCACCGACGGCCGCACCGAGGGAGTCGGCGAGCGCCTCGATGAGCGGGAAGTTCTCCGCGCCGCCCACACCACGGCCACCGGAGACCACGATCGCGGCCTCGGTCAGCTCCGGACGGCCCGTCGACTCACGCGGCGTACGTCCGGTGACCTTCGTGCCGGTCGCCTTCTCGGAGAACGTGACCGACAGGGCCTCCACCGCGCCCGCGGCCGGGGCGGCCTCGACCGCCGCGCTGTTGGGCTTGACGGTGATGACCGGGGTGCCCTTGATGACACGGGACTTGGTGGTGAACGAGGCGGCGAACACCGACTGGGTGGCCACCGGGCCCTCGGCGCCGGCCTCGAGGTCGACAGCGTCGGTGATGATGCCCGAGCCGATGCGGACCGCGAGGCGGGCGGCGATCTCCTTGCCCTCGGCGGAGGACGGCACCAGAACGGCGGCCGGGGACACGGCCTCGTAGGCGGCCTGCAGGGCGTCCACCTTGGGCACGACCAGGTAGTCGGCGTACTCGGCGGCGTCGTGCGTGAGGACCTTCACCGCGCCGTGCTCGGCGAGCGTGGAGGCGGTGTTCTCCGCGCCTGCGCCGAGGGCGACGGCGACCGGCTCGCCGATGCGGCGGGCCAGCGTGAGCAGCTCCAGGGTGGGCTTGCGGACGGCACCGTCCACGTGGTCGACGTAGACGAGAACTTCAGCCATGGGAATGGATCTCCTTGCGGATTGCGAAGTCTTCAGGGGCGGTCAGGCTGAGGAGCCTTAGATGAACTTCTGGCTCGCGAGGAACTCAGCGAGCTGCTTGCCGCCCTCGCCCTCGTCCTTGACGATCGTGCCCGCGGTGCGCGCCGGACGCTCGGCAGCGGACGCGACCTTCGTCCAGGCACCGTCGAGGCCGACCTCCTCGGCCTCGATGTCCAGGTCGGACAGGTCCCAGGACTGAACCGGCTTCTTCTTGGCCGCCATGATGCCCTTGAAGGACGGGTAGCGCGCTTCACCCGACTGGTCGGTGACCGACACGACCGCGGGGAGCTGCGCCTGGAGCTGCTCGGAGGCGGTGTCGCCATCACGGCGGCCCGTGACGACGCCGTCCTCGACCGAGACCTCGGACAGCAGGGTGACCTGCGGGACGCCCAGGCGTTCGGCCAGCAGCGCGGGGACCACACCGGCCGTGCCGTCGGTGGACGCCATACCGGAGATCACCAGGTCGTAGCCGGCCTTCTCGATCGCCTTGGCGAGCACCAGCGAGGTACCGATGATGTCGGTGCCGTGCAGGTCGTCGTCCTCCACGTGGATCGCCTTGTCGGCACCCATGGACAGGGCCTTGCGCAGCGCGTCCTTGGCGTCCTCCGGGCCCACCGTCAGCACGGTGACCTCGGCGTCGTCGGCGTCCTCCGCGATCTGCAGCGCCTGCTCGACCGCGTACTCGTCGAGCTCGGAGAGGAGACCGTCCACGTCGTCCCGGTCGACGGTCAGGTCATCGGCGAAGTGCCGGTCGCCAGTGGCGTCGGGCACGTACTTCACAGTGACAACGATCCTCAAGCTCACGCCGGCTCTCCTACTGCATCGTCATTTCTGGGCTGCCTTCTTGCAGGCAGCATAGGCGCCTGAAGCGGCCGATCCCGGTCGGGGCGACCCCGCGCTCCGAACGAAATATTACTCGCCAGTACACCCAGTACATGCCCACTGAGCAAGCGCTTTGAACTGTGACCTTGACAACGCTGTGTAACCGGCCGGGAGACCTGCCCGGAGGCCGACGGAGCCGACTCAGTCACGCAGGCCGTTGAAGCGTCCTTGGTGATAGAGCAGCGGGCGCCCCGCCCCGGAGGGATCGCCGAGGACCACCTCGGCGAGGACGATGCGGTGGTCCCCCGCGGGCACCCGCGCCACCACGCGGCACACAAGCCAGGCGAGCACGTCGTGCAGCACGGGAACCCCCTGGGGACCCTCGCGCCAGCTGGTGGGCGCGCCGAAGCGGTCGGCACCGCTCTGGGCGAAGGTGTCGGCCAAGGCCTCCTGGTGTTCGCCGAGTATGTGTACGCCGACGTGGTCGGCCTCGGAGATGACGGGCCAACTCGATGCGCCGACCCCGATGCCGAACGAGACGAGCGGGGGTTCGGCGGAGACGGAGGTGACGGAGGTGGCGGTGAAGCCCACCGGCCTGCCGCCGCCTTGGGCGGTGATCACGGCGACTCCCGCCGCGTGCCGCCGGAAGACGGAACGCAGCAGGTCCGGGGAAGCGAGCTGAGGGGTGCCGAGGTCGGGCGTGGCCGTCATGGAGTTGTCCTTCTGCGAGAGGTCGTGGGGGCCCGTGACTGCTCAGCAGGCCGGACAGCGCGCACTCGCGGTGCGGGCCAGGTCCACGTGGACACGCTCGAAGAGAAGGAGTTCCGGAGGCATACGGTCAGGCTGACGATAGATGGTGGGCACAGTCAAGTGTGTTCCGGCATCTGGGAGATCCGTCATCGGCTGCCTCACGGTCACCTCACAGTTTTCAGGAGGGCCCGGCCGTGTCGGCCGAGGGGGCGTCAGACGGCCTCGCCGAGCGCGGCGATCACGTCCGCCTTGCGGGGCTGCCCCGTCGCCCGCCGTACGATTTGTCCGTCCGCGTCGAGGACGAGCACGGTCGGCGTTTTCAGGATGTCCAGGGCACGGACGAGTTCGAGCCGCTGCTCGGCGTCGATCTCCACATGGGTGACGCCGGGCACCATTGCGGCCACCTCGGTGAGGATCCGTCGCGTCGCCCGGCACGGGGCGCAGAAGGCGCTGGAGAACTGGACCAGCGTCGCCCGCTCGCCGAGCCCCTGTCCCAACTCGGCGGCGCCGAGCCGCTTTCCGTCGTCCCGCCCGCGCACTCTCACTCTCCCGCTCCGCCGCCGGTGCAGCACTCCGTACGCGCTCGCCAGCGCAAGCACGGTCACGCACACCATCAATCCCGTCATCGTCCGCTCCAGCGTTCATGAGACTGCAAAGATTCCCGACTCCACGAATCGTTTCCGCTGCGGAATGCTTGATTCATGGACATCGACGTGAGAGGGCCCCGCTTCGGGGCGGCCGTGACGACCGTAGTGCTGGCCGTCGTCCTGGTCACCGGCAGTGCCTGGCTGCTGGCTTGGCAGCTCCTGGCATTCGCCCTCGGCGCGGCCGGAGGCGTGGCGCGCTCACCCTACGGCTGGTTGTTCCGGATGCTCGTCCGGCCGCGGATCGGGCCGCCGACGGAGTTCGAGGCGCCGCAGCCACCGCAGTTCGCGCAGGCGGTCGGCCTCGTCTTCGCCGTCCTCGGACTCGCGGGCTACACCGCGGGACCACAGTGGCTCGGGCTCGCTGCAACGGCAGCCGCGCTGGCGGCCGCCTTCCTCAACGCCGCTTTCGGGTACTGCCTGGGGTGCGAGTTGTACCTGCTCGTACGGCGGGTGGCGGTACGCGCGGAGTAAGGAGAGATCCACGAGGCGGTGCAGACGGGTGACGTGACGAGGATCTCGCCGCTCACCGGCACCAGGACTGGCCCCGCGTCCGTTCTTCGGGCACGATCTGCGAGATGCCGTAACCCTACGGCTGCGTAACTTCCGCTGGGAGCCCCTTCCCAGACAGACAGAAGGGTCGTCCCGTCCATGGCTGAGCTTGTCTACCGTCCCGTCATCGGTCTCGCCCTCACGATGTTCAAGGCGTGGGACCTGCGGATCGACTGCAAGGGGTCGGAGAACATCCCACGCTCGGGCGGTGCGGTGCTGGTGAGCAACCACATCAGCTATCTGGACTTCATCTTCAACGGACTTGCGGCGCTCCCGCAGAAGCGTCTGGTGCGCTTCATGGCCAAGGAGTCCGTCTTCCGGCACAAGGTCTCCGGCCCGCTGATGCGCGCCATGAAGCACATCCCGGTAGACCGCAAGCAGGGTGAGGCGGCGTACGCGCACGCGCTGGACTCGCTGAAGTCGGGTGAGGTCATCGGGGTCTTCCCGGAGGCCACGATCTCGCAGTCGTTCACCCTGAAGGGCTTCAAGTCGGGTGCCGTACGCCTGGCGCAGGAGGCCGGCGTCCCGCTGGTCCCGATGGCTCTGTGGGGCACGCAGCGGCTGTGGACCAAGGGACACCCGCGCAACTTCCGGCGCAGCCACACCCCGATCACGATCCGGGTCGGCGAGGCGGTCGAGGCCTCGCGCGACACCTACGCCGGCGCGCTCACGCGCCAGCTGCGCGAGCGGGTCCAGGAACTGCTGGAGGCCGCGCAGCGTGCGTACCCCGTGCGTCCCAAGGGCCCGGAAGACACCTGGTGGATGCCCGCCCACCTCGGCGGCACCGCACCGACCCCGGAGCAACTGCGCGCCGCCGAGGCGCACTGACGCACATCAGGCGGGGGCGTGGACGGTGATCCGGGCCCCGGGGCTGAACTTCTCCAGCAGCTCGGCCAGTTCGGCAGCGGCCTTCTCGACGTCGGCCACCGGCATCGGAGCCAGGCTCTCCAGCAAGAAGAGCGCCGAGTTGGACTGCTCCGTGAGGCGGGTGCGCGGCCCCTGGCGCCAGTTCCAGCGGCGGCAGGTCACGCCGGCCTCGTCGCGCCAGACCACCTCACCGGCATCCGGGTGCTCGACGGTCTCCTCGCCCGCCTCGACGGTCACGAACTCCTCGTCCCCCGTGGCCCGTACGAGGTGCATGGCGCCCTGGATGAGGTCGAGGTCCTCGCCTCCGACCGGGATCAGATGGGCGACGCTGATCGCGTTGTAGACGTCGACGAGCACATTGATCCGGGGCAGACCGGCATCCGACAGGGCCCGCTTCGCCAGCGCCTCCGCCGAGTTCCGGGTGCGCGACGGCTTGGCGCCGAAGGCCGTGTACATCGCGCGCCAGGCCGCCATGTGCGGGTCCTCGTGCGGGGCGCGCCCTTCCAGGCGCACCGCGAGCCGGCAGGCAGCGTCCTCGAGCAGGGCCGACGTGCCGTCGGTGCTGGGGCCGTTGACCAGGCCATGCGCCTCGATCGCGACGTGGGTGAAGCCGGGCGCGAGAGCGCGCACCGCGTCGGACACGGTCAGGGTGGGAGTCATCGCCTGCCTCAGAGTGCGGTGGGGAGCGTCTTCCAGAGGGTCGGCCGGTCGGGCGCGGCCTTGAGGACGCTCAGCACAACCGGGTGAGGTTCAGCATACAGGACTCGATAGTCCTCTTCATTGGACTTCTCGTCGGGGATCCAGGCCAGCCGTTCACCGTCGAGAGAGAACCGGGCGTCGACGCCCGGCTTGTTGCCGCGGGGATCCTGTCGATGCCAGGCGCCGTGGAAGCGAACCGCGACGAGACCGTGCACCACATCGAACCTCTGATAGCAGAGGGCGGTCGGGATGTCCTCGGCCCGCAGCAGGGCCGCGAGCGCGTGTGCCTTGGCGTAGCAGATGCCGGTGCGCTGCTCCAGGACGTCGGAGGCACGCCAGGTCACACGAAGATCGCCCGAGTCCTGGGAGTGAGGGATCTCGTCCCGCACGAACTCAAACGCCGCGTGCGCATAGTCATACGAGTTCGTTGCGAGGGCGGCGAGGCGCGCGGCGGTCTCCCGTACCAGCGGATGATCGTGGTCGATGACCTTGTCGGCAGCCAAGTAGGCGGACAGATCGGGGGCGCTCTGGATCAGCTCCATGCCTGCAGAGCATAGAAACGCGATCACCGAGAGTCAATGACTTTTCGGGAGACCACATATCTATGCAGGCGTGGGCGCTCGACTACCGCGCCATCTCCTCCTTCAGCGCGGCCACGAACGCGTCCACGTCCTCCTCCGTCGTGTCGAACGCGCACATCCAGCGCACCACACCGGCGGCCTCGTCCCAGAAGTAGAACCGGAACCGCTTCTGGAGCCGGACGCTCACGTCGTGCGGGAGCTTGGCGAAGACCCCGTTGGCCTGGACCGGGTAGAGGATCTCCACACCGTGGACCGCGCGCACGCCCTCCGCCAGCCGCTGCGCCATCTCATTGGCGTGACGGGCGTTGCGCAGCCACAGGTCCTTGGCGAGCAGTGCCTCCAGCTGCACCGACACGAAGCGCATCTTGGAGGCGAGCTGCATGGACAGCTTGCGCAGGTGCTTCATGTGGCTGACGGCGTCCTGGCTGATGACGACGACCGCCTCGCCGAACAGAGCGCCGTTCTTCGTCCCGCCGAGCGAGAGGATGTCGACGCCGACGGCGTTGGTGAACGTCCGCATCGGCACATTCAGGGAAGCGGCCGCGTTGGCTATCCGGGAGCCGTCCAGATGCACCTTCATCCCGTGCGCGTGGGCGTGCTCGCAGATCGTGCGGATCTCGTCCGGCGTGTAGAGGGTGCCCAGCTCGGTGCTCTGAGTGATCGAGACGACCTGCGGCATCGCGCGGTGCTCGTCCTCCCAGCCGTAGGCCTGCCGGTCGATGAGCTCAGGCGTGAGCTTGCCGTCCGGGGTGGGCACGGTGAGGAGCTTGAGGCCACCCATGCGCTCGGGGGCGCCGCCCTCGTCGACGTTGATGTGCGCGCTCTCGGCGCAGATCACCGCGCCCCATCGGTCGGTGACCGCCTGGAGCGCGACGACGTTCGCACCGGTGCCGTTGAAGACCGGGAAGGCCTCGGCCGTCGCGCCGAAGTGGCTGCGGACGATGCCCTGGAGGTTCTCGGTGTACGCGTCCTCGCCGTACGCGACCTGGTGGCCGCCGTTGGCCACGGCCAGGGCGGCGAGCACCTCGGGATGGGCCCCGGCGTAGTTGTCGCTTGCGAAACCGCGGACCTCCGGGTCGTGATGGCGACGCGCGTCGGTCTTGGGAGGGTTCACGGCTTCTCGGTCAGCCACAGACGGTTTCCGTTCACTTCGGCGGCGGGCTTCTCCCAGATGCCGGCGATGGACTCGGCCAGGTCCTTGACGTCGGTGAAGCCCGCGAACTTCGCGTTGGGACGCTCGGCGCGCATCGCGTCGTGCACCAACGCCTTCACCACGAGGATCGTAGCCGCCGACGTCGGCCCCTCGGCGCCCCCGGCCTTGCGGAAGAAGTCGGCCATGGCCAGCGTCCACGCCTCGGCGGCGGCCTTGGCGGCGGCGTAGGCGGCGTTGCCCGCGGTGGGCTGGCTTGCGCCCGCGGCACTGATCAGGACGTACCGGCCACGATCGCTGTGCTGCAGCGCCTCGTGGAAGGCCAGTGTGGTGTGCTGCACGGTGCGGATGAGCAGCAGTTCGAGGAAGTCCCAGTCGTCGAGGCTGGTCTTGGTGAAGGTCTCACTGCCGCGCCAGCCGCCGACGAGGTGCACGAGACCGTCGACGCGGCCGAAGTCCTTCTCGATGTGGGTGGCCCAGTCACGGGTGGACTGCAGATCCAGCAGATCAACCGTGTCCCCGACGACAGTGGCGCCACCGTGCGCGTAGCGGGCGGCGTCCACGGCCTCCGAGAGCCGCTCGGGGTCGTTGTCGGAGGCGACGACGGTCGCTCCGGCCTCGGCCAGGCGCAGCAGCGTCGCCCGGCCGGCGGGTCCGCCAGCGCCGGCCACCGCGATCACCGCACCGCTCAGTACCCCGTTCCCGTTCCCCATCTTTGCCTCCCGCTGAGCAGTGTTGGTGCGGTCGCTCACGCAGCGATCCGCTCGACGCCGTCCGCCGTGATGCCCTTGGTCGAGGCGATCACGTTCTTCAGTTTCTTGGACAGTGCCTCGTAGAACATGCTCAACGGAAACTCGTCCGGAAGCACGTCATCGACGAGCTTGCGCGGCGGCTGGGTCAGGTCGAGGGCGTCGGGGCCCTTGGCCCACTTGGAGCCCGGGTGCGGGGCGAGGTAGGTGGAGACCAGCTCGTAGGCCTTGAACCAGTGCACGAGCTTCGGGCGGTCGATGCCCTCCCGGTACAGCGTCTCGATCTCGCCGCACAGCTGGTTGGTGACCTGCGGGGCGCGCTGCCAGTCGATGGAGAGCTTGTTGTCCGTCCAGCGGACCACGTCGTGTTTGTGCAGGTAGGCGAAGAGCAGCTGGCCGCCGAGACCGTCGTAGTTGCGCACGCGCTCGCCGGTGACCGGGAAACGGAACATGCGGTCGAAGAGCACCGCGTACTGCACGTCGCGGCCCTGCGGAAAGCCGTCGGCCTCCAGCTTCACGGCCTCCTTGAAGGCGGTGAGGTCGCAGCGCAGCTCTTCCAGGCCGTACATCCAGAACGGCTGGCGCTGCTTGATCATGAACGGGTCGAACGGCAGGTCGCCATGGCTGTGGGTGCGGTCGTGGACCATGTCCCACAGTACGAACGCCTGCTGGCATCGCTCCTGGTCGTGGACCATCGCGGAGATGTCCTCGGGCAGCTGAAGGCCCAGGATGTCGACGGCGGCCGCGGTGACGCTGCGGAAGCGGGCGGCCTCGCGGTCGCAGAAGATGCCGCCCCAGGAGAAGCGCTCGGGGGCCTCGCGCACGGCGATGGTCTCCGGGAAGAGGACGGCCGAGTTGGTGTCGTAGCCCGCGGTGAAGTCCTCGAAGGTGATGCCGCAGAACAGCGGGTTGTCGTAGCGGGTGGCCTCCAGCTCGGCGAGCCAGTCGGGCCACACCATGCGCAGCACGACCGCTTCGAGGTTGCGGTCGGGGTTGCCGTTCTGCGTGTACATCGGGAAGACGACCAGGTGCTGGAGCCCGTCCCGGCGGTCCGCGGCGGGCCGGAAGGCCAGCAGCGAGTCCAGGAAATCCGGCACCTTGAAGCCCTCGTCGGCCCACCGGTGCAGGTCCTTCACGAGTGCCTCGTGGTAGGCGGAGTCGTGAGGCAGCAGCGGGGAGAGCTCCGTGACGGCGTCCGCCACACGGTGCACGGCGAGCTTCGCCTCCTCGGACGCGGGCCCGCCCTCGGCGTCGAAGTCGATCGAGCCGTCCTTGGCCTGCCATGGCCGGATCTGTTCCACGGCACCCTTGAGCACGGGCCAGGCGGGATGGTCCACCACCCTGCCCTGCGGAGGAACCCGCTCCTCCAGACCCGCCTGCACAAGAATTTCCGTCATGACCCAACCTCCACGGGAGAACCTCGCGTAAGGACACCGTATGTGTACCCGGTTTCCTCCAGCAAGTGGAGGGTCGGGAAATTATCCTGCCCTCCCTCCGATTCACCGCTCTTTTTCCTGTCGGTCACCCTGGGTGCAAAGAGTTCCTCTACCCAAGGTCGAGCTGCGCGAACGTCGCCGCGAGCGGCTCTCCGGCCACGAAGGCCCGCTCACGGTGACGGGGCCGGGCGGACGGCAAGGACCACGCGGCGGAGTTCGAACGGCGAAGTTCGGCCATGAGCCGTGGAACATGGCACGGGTCAACATCGGCGCGACGCGCCCACCCAGGGGTGACACGCGGTCGGCGGTGGGATCCGTGTTCGCACCGCGCCGCGCGCTCATTGCCCCGTGTACGAGTGGGTTCAGCACGGAGTCGGGCCGTTAGGCTGCGGCCGTGCCGCGCCCGCACGGGAGCGCCGCGCGGCAGCCGAGCCGCCGTCGACGGAAGCGAGTTGAACCTTGAACTTCCTCACCATCGGTCACCGCGGAGTCATGGGTGTCGAACCCGAGAACACCCTCCGTTCCTTCCTCGCCGCCGAGCGTGCGGGCCTCGACCTGATCGAACTCGATCTGCATCTGAGCAAGGACGGCAGCCTTGTGATCATGCACGATGCCGACGTCGACCGTACGACCGACGGCACGGGGCCGATCGCGGACAAGACCCTCGCCGAACTGCGCACCCTCGACGCGGGCCGCGGTGAGCGTGTCCCCGTCTTCGAAGAGGTCCTGGACGCGGTGAAGGCGCCGCTCCAGGCAGAGATCAAGGATGTGGCGGCGGCGCGGGCTTTGGCCGAGGTGATGAACCGCCGGGACCTGGTCGACCGGGTGGAGGTGTCGTCGTTCCACGACGAGGCGATCACCGAGATCGCCCGGCTCGTACCAGGTGTGCGCACCGCGCTGGTCGCCGGCCGCTACGGTACCGACGTCGTGGAGCGCGCCGTCCGGGCCTGTGCCCCAACGGTCTGCCTGGACATCCGCCGGCTGACCCTCGAGGTCGTCGAGCACGCACGCAAGGCGGATCTGAAGATCATCGGCTGGGTCGTCAACACCCTGGACCATCTGCGGCTCGTCCGTGCCCTGGAACTGGACGGCGCGACCACCGACTACCCGGAGATCAAGCGCACCGGCCGGTTCACCGCATGAACGTCTCTCCGGGATGAATGTCGCTTCGGGGATCGTGCCCGCAGTCAGACCAGCGGCTTGACCAGGAGCTCGAACTGCAGGTCGTCGCGCTGCGGGACACCGAAGCGCTCGTCGCCGTACGGGAAGGGGGTCATCCGTCCCGTACGGCGGTAGCCCCGCCGCTCGTACCAGGCGATGAGGTCGTCCCGGACGGAGATCACGGTCATCTGCATCTGGGAGACACCCCAGGCCGCGCGGGCCGTCCGCTCCGCCTCGGCGATGACCGCCTTGCCAAGGCCCCCGCCCTGGAGTGTGGGACTGACCGCGAACATGCCGAAGTAGGCGTGGTCATCATGGTGTTCCAGCTGGCAGCAGGCGATGATCGCCCCGTCCCGCTCCACGGTGAGCAGCCGGCTGTCGGGCGACTTGATGACCTGGAGCACGCCCTCGGGGTCGGTGCGCTGCCCCTCCAGGATGTCCGCCTCGGTGGTCCAGCCGGCCCGGCTGGAATCACCGCGGTATGCCGACTCGATCAGCGCGACCAGCGCCTCGACATCGGCGTCGGTGGCGTCGCGGAACGTCAGGCCGGTCGTGGCGGTGGCGGCGCTGGCGGCGCTTTCCATGGGTCGCTTCTCCGATTCAGTGGCGCGGCGCGGGCATCGCCGAGAGTAACCCTCCCGCTAGGCTCCGGATGCATGGTCCACGTACTGAGCAGCCGCATCCTGCTGCGTCCCACCGACCCGGAGCGCTCTCGGGCCTTCTACGGCGAGAAACTCGGCCTTCCGGTCTACCGGGAGTTCGGCACCGGACCGGAGCGCGGGGTCGTGTACTTCCTCGGCGGCGGCTTCCTGGAGGTGGCGGGCCGCGGTGACGTGCCGCCCTCCCCCGCACTGAAGCTCTGGCTTCAGGTACCGGACGCGGCGGCCGCGCACAAGGAGCTGACAGACGCCGGGGTCGGAATCGTACGGCCGCCCTTGAAGGAGCCGTGGGGCCTGATCGAGATGTGGATCGAGGACCCGGACGGCACACAGGTCGTGCTCGTGGAGATCCCGGCCGACCATCCCCTGCGGTACCGCCCCGGGATCTGATGCCTCGGCCCGGGGGCGGGACTAGTCTGCTGAAGGGGAGGCAAGCGGCGGGAGGCACTCCATGAAGCTCGAGAAACCGGTGCCCGGAGGACCCTGCTGGACAGAGCTCGGGACCAACGACCTGGAGGCGGCCAAACGGTTCTACGCCGACCTGTTCGGCTGGCGTCCGGAGACCGACCCTCGGCAGGAGGCGGGCGGCTACACGGTCGCGCATCTCGGTGACGCGCCGGTCGCGGCCCTCTCCCCCCTGTACCAGGAGGCGCAGCCGGTCGCCTGGAACGTGTCGTTCGCGGTCACCGACGCGGACGCGTCCGCCGAGGGGGTGCGGGCTGCCGGCGGGACGGTGGTCCTCGGACCGATGGACGTCTTCGACGCGGGCCGCTTCACGGTCGCCCTCGATCCCGGAGGCGCGGCCTTCCAGATGTGGCAACAGCGGACCTTCCCCGGTGCGGGGCTGTTCAACGCGCCCGGGGCGCTCGGCTGGGTGGAGCTGCTCACCCGCGAGCCGGAGAGAGTCACCGACTTCTACACGACGGTCTTCGGCTGGACCGTGAACGCCTCCGAGGAGTACACGCAGTGGGGGATCGACGACGCCGACTTCGGCGGCATGCTGACGATGGACGACCGGTTCCCGCCCGAGGTGCCGTCGCACTGGCTGCCCTACTTCGCGGTCGAGGACGTGGATGCCACGACGGCCGCCGCGACGCGGGCGGGCGCGAGGGTCCTGATGGAGCCGACCTCGGTCCCCGACGGCCCCCGCATCGCGGTCCTGAAGGACCCGCAGGGCGCGGTGTTCGGTGTGTACCTGGCAGGTCAGGAGGGCTAGCCGCACGGCGGCACCTCGATGACCGGGGCGTACGTCGAGCTCTGTCCGTAACGGTTGAAGGTCCTGCCGCGAAGTCGGGCAGCTCGTCGGCGGTGAACGTCAGCGTGTCCACGCCCTCCGCCGGGGTCACCGGGACGGTGAGGTCCCGGAAGGCGTTGAAGTGGAAGGTGGTGGGGAACAGGACGCGTCGTACCGTGCCCCCGTTCACCGACAGGTCCGCGTGGCGGCACACCGGGTCCGGGTTGTAGTGGGTGGCGGGGGCCTGCCCGCCGTCCGAGTAGCGGACCATGAGCGCCTACCGTCCGCTGCGAGTGGCCGTGAGGGTGAGTGTGAGCGCGTTCGCCGGACCCCGGCCGACGCCGCAGACCGCCTTGCCGCCGGTGGCGAAGGCGTATGCGCCGGTCACCTTCGCCTTGCCCGTCACGGTGCCCTCCTCGACCGGGTACACGGTGGTCGTGAGGCGCTCCTGCCGTCCCGCGTCTTGGTGGCGACCGTCCGCAGGCACATGCCTTCCGACGACCGCGCGACTGGGTACGCCGTCGCCGTGCGGACCGTAGAGCGTGCCGCTCGCACCTCCGTGGAAGGCCCTGGTCTCGGTGCCGAGGTCGACGGTGAGCGTCTCGGCGGCGTCGGACCGGTGGGACATGGTGAGCGACCCCCAAGAAACCGCGTGGTTCGATGCTTGGCACGTCGGTCGGATGGGCGAACCGTCCGTAGGAGGGCGGTTCGACCGGTGTCGACGGTCGTTGATCGCAGTTTCCCACGGTGCGCGATCAGCCCCGCGACGCGCCGAGCCTGCCCTCCAGCTGGACGAGCAACTCACCGAGCAGAGCGGCCAGTCCACGCTGTCCGTCCAGGTCCAGGCCGGACAGGACGGCCGCCTCGTACGAGAGCTGTTCGGGCAGGATGCCGTCGACGAGGTCGCGGCCCGCGTCGGTGAGGCGGACGTGGGCGACTCGGCGGTCGCGGGTGTCGCCGCGCCGTTCGACCAGACCGCGTTCGGTCAGCTGCTTGAGGCGTTTGGTGACGGCGGCGCCGGAGGAGAAGGTCTCGCGGGCGATCTCACCGGGCGTCAGCTCGTGGCCCGTACGCCGCAGCGTGCCGAGGACGTCGAACTCGGGTCGGCTGAGCCCCACGCGGCGCAGTGGTGCGTCCTCGGCCTGCTGCAGCAGGGCGGAGCAGCGGTTGATGCGACCGATGATCTCCATGGGACCGGTGTCGATGTCGGGGAGGACGGCGTGCCACTGGCGCACGACGGCGGCGACGATGTCGTCCGCCGGCCCCTGCCCGGCGGTGCCGCTCCCCGTGGCCCGCCGTCCGCCGGCCCCGGCGCCCGCGTCCTTTCGTCCGACCGCGCCGTTGTCCGCGCCCTCCCGCCCGGCGCCACGGTTCCCCGTCGTCGCCGCCCGTCCGTTCGGTGCCGTCATGCCCGTGCGCCTTCCGAGGTGTGCAGTCCCTGCCGTCGTACCGTCGCGGCGAGCGTACGGTGCCCGTCCTGTTCGACGCGCACCACCCGCTCCTCCGGCAGGGCGCGCTGCCACCACTCACCGGCCGCGGCGTCGGCCGTTGCGCGCAGGTCCACGACGGCGGCGGCCAGACCACGGCGGGCGGCGTCCAGGGCCCCCGGTTCGGGGCGCTCCGCAGCCAGGACACCGTCCGCGCGTTCACGGGCCCGCTCCACGGCGGCGAGGGCGTGTTCGATCTGGTCACCCGCGCGCCGGTTGGTGACGGCGATCGCGGCGACGAAACCGACCAGCGCCCCGATGAGGGTGTCCAGGACCCTGTCGGCCATCAGAGCGCCGGGCTCCTGATAGTGACCGAACTCGGTGATGAGCAGGGCCATAGGGGTCACACAGACGCTGCCGATCCAGTAGTTGCGGCTGATCAGTGCCTCGGCGCCGAAGTTGAAGGCGAGACCGCAGAGCACGAGGGCCAACTGGCTCAGGTGGGCGACCGGGGCGATGGCGGAGAAGAGCAGCACGCCGACGAGGTTTCCGACGACGCGCTGGACACCGCGGCGCCAGGTGAGGGTGACGTTGGCCTGATAGAGCGAGGCAGCCGTGACCAGCGCCCAGTAGGGGCGGCCGACGCCGAGCGCGAGTGAGGCGTATCCGGCGAGGGCACAGCCGAGCGCGGTACGCAGGGCGATGGGGGCGAGCGGGCCGAGCCGGTGGCGCAGCGGGCGCCGCGGGCTGTCGAGTTCGACCTCCACACCGAGGAGTTCGTCGGCCGCGTCCCCGAGGTCGCCGGGCCGCGGTACCGGCCCGGTGCCCCGCAGGGCGCGAGCCCGGGCGCGCAGCCGCTCGGGGTCGGTGTCGGCGGGTGCCGCGAGTGCGACTTCGGCCCGCACGACGAGCCGTTCGAGAGCGCGCCGGGGCGCGGAGCGGGCACCGGTGGACAGCAGTGACTGCCAGGCGGTGTGCACGGCGGCCGCGGCACCGGCCCGGGCGGCGGCTTGCCCGGTCTCGACGAACGCGGCTGCGGCGCTCAGGGCGTGGGCGGTGGCGCGGCGCTCGGGGCCGTGCGGCCGCAGCAGACCGGGGGCCATCCCGACGATCCAGGACCACGCGCCCGCCACGGCGGCGAGGGCGATGTGGCCGGGAACCTGGCCGAGGGACTGCGGGACGAACAGGGCTGCCGAAGTGATGAAGGTGAAAATCACGTTGCCCGGCGGTCCGATACGCGTCGCGTCGCAGAGCGCCTTCTGAACGGCCGCCAGCAGGGCACCGACGGTCACCAGGACCACCGCGTTCGCGGTCAGCGACGCGGCGACCAGGGCGATTGCAAGACCGCCGAGCATGCCGAGGACGACTCGGGCGAGGACTCCGGCCCTGGCCGCGTACGGACGGTTGTGCGCGTAGAGGGCGCAGAGGGAGCCCGCCATCGTGTAGACCGCCAGGTCGAGGCGGCCGAGGACGAGCAACGTGAGGTTCGGCGGGGCGACCGCGGCGACCACACTCAGCGCGGGCTTGAACCAGATGTCGGAGGGCCTGCCGGGACGCAGGAGTCCGGACAGGGGAAGAGGGCGCACACGGGAGGTTCTGGGGGTCGCACTGCTCATGGGTACAAGTTTAGCAGATGTTTTACTCATAAATGATTCTAGCGCCAGGGCTCCGGCCTGCGGCTCGGGCTTCGCGCTCCCCCCTGTACCCCTGTGCGCTCGGTTGCACACCGTGCGTGACGGGCATGCCCCATGCGACCGTCCGAGACCGTCGAGCGCGGAGGTGCGCGGTGCACGGACCGGCTTCACCCGGCTGGTTGCTCGTCGCGCTGTGCGCGGCGACCGGGGCCTACTGTCTGCTGCGCATGCGCAGCGCCTTTGAGGAACAGCGCCGGGCCGCGGGCGGCGAGGCGCTGATGGCGTTCGGAATGGCGGTGATGGCCGTCCCCGCGGCGGTCGCCACGCCGACACGCGGGGCTTTGATCGCCTATGTGGTGGTCTTCGGCGGGGCGGCCGTGCACGCGCTGTGGGCCGCCCGTTCGAGCGCCCACCATCTGCACCATCTGGTGGGCACGTCCGCGATGGTCTACATGGCGGCGGCGATGACCGCCTCTCCCGGACACCACGGCCATGGCGGCGTCGCACCTCTCACCGGGGTCCTCCTGATCTACTTCGCGGCGTACGTGCTGTGGTCCGGAGTGCGGTTGGTGCCGGCCGCGGCGTCGGCCACGGCGGTGGCCACGGCCGGGGACGCACGCACCGTCGGCTGGGGTGACCGGCCGGAACTCGCGCGCGCGTGCCGACTGTCGATGGCCATCGCGATGCTGGCCATGCTCCTCACGCTCTGAGGGGGAGCCCCGCGCAAGCACCTCGGCCGTCGGCCGGTGCCGCACCGAATGGTGGCGTGCGTCACTTTGCCGCGACAGTACGTATCCCGTGGCGACGCCCGGCTCATAGGCTTCGGCCCATGATGGTCCCCGCGGCACTGCTGCTGCTCGGCGCCCTGACCGCCGTTCTCGCTCCGCGGCTGCTCGCCCGGGCGGACTGGCCGGACCGAGAACCGGTGGTCGCCCTCTGGGTCTGGCAGTGCGTGGTGGCGGCGGTACTGGTGTGCTGCGCGCTGTCGATGACACTGAGCGCGGCCGCCGCCTGGGTGGCCGTGCGGGGCCATGTGTTCGCTTCCGCGCCGCACTCGGTCGTGGACGCCTACGCGTTGGGCACCGGGAGCGCGTGGGCCGCGACCACCGCGGTGGCGCTGGCGTGCGGCGGGGTGTGGAGCGCAGCGATGCTGGTCCGGGAGTTCGCCCGGGCGCGGGCGCGACGGCGGCAGAGCCGGGCCGAACTGGTCGTACGCGCCCCGCTGTTGCCCGGCGAGGAGCTCGGCAGCGACCGGCTCGTGGTCCTGGAGGGAGAACGCCCGGACGCCAAGTGGCTGCCCGGCGCCTCGCCCCAACTAGTGATCACCACGGCCGCGTTGCGTCGGCTCAAGGGCAAGCAGCTGGACGCGGTGCTCGCCCACGAGCAGGGGCACGCGCGGGCCCGGCACGACTGGCTGCTGCACTCCTCGGCCGCGCTGGCCAACGGTTTTCCGCAGGTACCGGTCTTCGCCGCGTTCCGGGACGAGATGCACCGGCTGGTCGAACTCGCCGCCGACGACATGGCGTCGCGCCGTCACGGCCGTCTCACCACCGCTCTGGCACTGGTGGAACTCAACGAGGACCGGGGCGTGTTCGGACCCTGCCCCACCCCACAGGCCCATGTTCCGCAACGTGTCCACCGTCTCCTCACTCCCCCGGACCGGCTGCCGGCGAAACACCGGCTGCGGCTGACCGCGACCGCGGCGCTGGTTCCCGTGATTCCGGTGCTGGTGGCGTTCGTACCGGGGCTCCGGGCTCTGGGATAGCCGCCGAACGAGTGGGACGCGTTCCTGGTTGGCTCGGGCCCCTGGCATCGGGGAGGATCACGGTATGCAGCCCGTGCCTGTCGACTCCCCGCCCCACCGGCCGAACCCAAGGGGCGCGACGCTCTCCGCCGTGGCCCTTGCCGTCACGGCGGTGTTGCTCCTGTTGCTGGTCGCCGTCTCCTGGCACCCGCTCATGGCGCTGGACGACGACATCGCTCACACCACACACCGCTGGGCGGTCGGCCACCGAGGGATCACACATGTGTGCCGCATCCTGACGGACTGGGTGTGGGACCCGGCGACCATACGCCTTCTGTGCGCGGCCGCGGTGGTCTGGCTGCTGTGGCGGCACCGGGCCTGGTGGCTCGCGCTGTGGGTGGCCGTCACCTGTGCGCTGGGCGCCCTCGCGCAGAACTCCCTCAAGGCGGCGGTCGGCCGGACACGCCCCGTGTGGTCCGACCCCGTCGACTCCGCCCACAACGCGGCCTTCCCCTCCGGTCACGCCATGACGGCGGCCGTGGTGTGTGGCCTGCTGCTGTGGCTCCTCCGCCGGTACGGCGCCGGGCGCGTCCTGTGGCGTACGGCGCTGGCGGTGGCGGTGATCTCCGTCGTGGGCGTCGGGGTGACCCGGGTCTGGCTGGGAGTGCACTGGCCGTCGGACGTGGTGGGTGGCTGGTTGTTCGGGGCGCTGCTGGTCGTACTCGCGCTGGCGTCGTACGAGCGGTGGAGCGGCGCAGAGGCCCCGGGGACGCGGAGCGGGCATTCTTGACCGTGCGGAGCGCCTCGAGAAAGATCGTCCCCATGGCGGCCAAAGGCGTGCTCTTCGATTTCTCCGGGACCCTCTTCCGTATCGAGTCGGCCGAATCGTGGCTGCGCGCGGTGCTCGCGGAAGCCGGCGTCGCGCTGCCCGAGGCGGAACTGGTGCGCACGGCCGAGCGGCTGGAGTCGGCGGGCGCGCTGGCCGGCGGCGCCTTCCCCGAGGGGCCGCTGCCGGACGACCTCGCCTCGCTGTGGGCCGTCCGGGACCGCAGCGCCGACGCGCACCGGGCCGCGTTCACCGGCCTCTCCCGTCGGGTGCCGCTGCCGGACCCCGGGCTGCACGACGCACTGTACGACCGCCATATGACGCCCGCCGCCTGGCGCCCCTACCCCGACGCGGCCGAGGTGCTCGGCGCGCTGCGCGAGCGCGGGGTGGCCGTCGGCGTGGTCAGCAACATCGGCTGGGACCTGCGCCCGGTCTTCCGCGAGCACGGCGTCGCCCCGTACGTGGACGCGTACGTGTTGTCCTACGAACACGGCATCCAGAAGCCCGACACCCGGCTGTTCGCCCTCGCCTGCGACGCGCTCGGCGTCGCGCCGCAGGACACGCTCATGGTCGGCGACGACCGCCGCGCGGATGGGGGCGCGGCGGACCTGGGCTGCGCGGTGCACTTCGTCGACCACCGCCCGGTGACCGAACGCCCGGACGGACTCCGTCCCGTGCTGGACCTGATCGGCTGAGGCGGCTCTCCCTGTTGGTCAGCCCTGGTACCCCTCGACCTGCGACGCCGGGCGGACGCGGGCGTCGTCCGGGTTCTCGCCGAACTCGGTCTTCGCACGACGCTGGCGCAGCAGGTCCCAGCACTGGTCCAACGCGCTTTCGAGCGCAGCGAGCCGTTCGTGTTCCGTCGCGCTGTCGATCCGGCCGGACGACACCGCCTCACGCAGGCCGCGCTCCTCGTCCACCATCGCAGTGATCCTGGCCAGGATCTGATCTTCAGCCATGTGCGTTACGCCTCCTCGGGACTCCTGCCCACTCTAGGGACGGTTCAGCGGCTCTGCGACACCTGAGCCAGGGTCCTTGTCATGCGCGGGCGGCCGTGCAGTGCGGCACGCAGGGCCGGGCCGAGGGTTCGCCGTACGTCCGCCGCATCCAGCGCGACCACGGGGCCCAGCGGGTTGAGATAGCGGGTGAAGATGAGGCCGCCGATCACGGCGACCGCGGCCGTGGCCCGCTCCGTGGCGTCCCGGCCGCCGAGGTGGTCGGCGATCCGGCCGAGGACCTCGCGTTCCAGGAACTCGCGGAACACCCGCATCACGTCCTCGTCCCGCAGAGCCGTGCCGTCCATCGCCGAGAACCCGGTACCGGACGGGTCCTCCCACAGGGCGGTGACGGCGTCCAGAAGACGGTCGGCGAGTCCCGCCGGATCGCCCTTCAGGGCGCTCACGATCGCGTTCGACTGGCCACACCGCAAATTCAGCGACTCACCGAACAGCCCCTGCTTCGAGCCGAAGTGATAGCCGATGAGCGCCACGTCGACATCGGCCTCGGCGGCGACCGCGCGCAGCGTCGTTCCCTGGTAGCCACGCTCCAGGAAGAGGCCCCGGGCGACGCGGGCGATACGGGCCTTGGTGGCGGGGCGGCCCGGTGGACGGCCGCGGCTTTTATTCATCACTGTTGAATATCCCGCCCCCGGAGAACCAGTGTCAAGACACGAACGAACCATGGACCCAAGGAGAGAAGTCATGCGGATCGTCGTCTTCGGAGCGAGCGGACCCACCGGGCGCGAACTGGCCACGCAGGCGCGTGCGGCAGGCCACGCGGTGACGGCGGTGACCCGTCGGCCGTACCTGCTGGCCGGCAGCCCGGGCCTGACCGTCGCCGACGCCGACGCCACCGACCCGGACGCGGTCGACGCGGTGGTCGAGGGTGCCGACGCCGTGCTGTCCGCGCTGGGAGTCCGGCCCGGGAGGGCACCGGTGACGCTCTACTCGACCGCTGCGCGCAACATCGCCGACGCCATGGGGCGGCACGGCGTGAAGCGGCTGGTCGTGGTCAGCTCCAGCGTCCTCGACCCGGCCTGGCGGCCCAGCGGGGCCTTCTTCTTCAACCATGTGCTGGACCCCTATGTGAACCGGGTGGTCGCCCGCACCGCGCACGACGACATGCGCCGCATGGAGGCCGCGCTCCGGGAGAGCTCACTGGACTGGACGGTCGTCCGCCCGGCCGGTCTCTTCGACCATCCGGAGCCCACCCGCTACCTGGTCGAGGAGGGCAGCGCGGACGGCGTGTTCACGGCGCGGGCCGATCTCGCGGCGGCCATGCTGCGTGAACTGGTGGACGAGCGATATGTGCGCAGGGCGATGGGGGTCGTCACGAAGGACGTGAAACCGGGCATTCCGCGACTGATCTGGCGTGAGGCCGTGCGCAAGCGGTAGAACCGGCGGCCGCCCTGGACCATCCCCCGCGTGGCCCAGGGCAGACGCCGATCCGGAACCGACCGACGGGACGGGTCCGGACAGCGTTGAGTATAGTTGGCTGACAGCCAGTCAACGCAGGAGTCCAGGATGTCGCCGCGCAGCGCCTCGGTCAATGAAGAATTGCGGCGGCGTTCCCGCGAACGGCTCCTGCAGGCCGCGGTCGAACTGGTCAGCGAGCGCGGCTACGCCGCCACGACGCTCGGCGACATCGCGGACCGCGCAGGCTCGGCGCGGGGCCTGGTGTCGTACTACTTCCCCGGCAAAAGACAACTCCTGCAGTCGGCCGTTCACCGGCTGATGCACCGCACCCTGGAGGAGGCCCTGGAGCGGGAGCCGCGCACCGAGGACGGCCGGGAGCGGATGGCGCGGGCCATCGACGCGATCCTGGGCCTCACCGTTCATCACACCGTACTCATGCGGCAGCACATGGCGGGGATCCTGCAGGCCGAGGGGTTCGTGCAGTGCCCCGAACAGCAGCGGCTGGCAGAGCTGTTGCGGGACACGGTGGCACGGCACGGGTCGACGGATGCGGACACCGACTACCCGATGCTGCGGGCCCTGTTGATGGGCGCGGTCTACGCCGCCCTGGTGCCGGGCGCTCCGATGCCGCTGCCCGTGTTGCGGGCCGAGTTGTTCGAGCGGTATGGCCTCGACCGGGAGATGGGCGCCCCACCGGACCCGGAGGCGACCGGCGAGGCGTACGACACGGATCTGTCGCGGTTCTTCGCGACGGAGAGCCGCCATCCGGAGACCAACGACCTGGCGAAGCAGCCCGGCCACGCCTGAACGTTCCTTCACAAGCACGCGCAAGGCGCCCGCTCAGCGCCGGGCGTGACGTGACGTGAGAAACCCGGTGTCGCGCGCCTCGGCGATCAGCTTCAACGCTCTGCGGCGGCTGCGCCCCGTAACGCGCATCACAGCGAACACCGGGTCCGCACCCTCGCCCAGGGCCGCGCGGTACTCCTCTGCCACGAGACGCCATCCCTCGGTACCACGCGGCCAGGAGGGCCGGTCCCGGGACCCCGGCGCTCCCGCGGGTTCGCACGAGCGGCCGGGCTCTGTGCCGTACGCCTCGAGCAGCGGTTCCTCGATCCAGTCGGCGAGCGCCACCAGGTCGTCGAACGACAGGGGCGGCTGGGCCCGCACCTCTTCGATCGCCACGCATCCGCCGGCCGCGACCGCGAGGACGTCGACCCGTCCCCCGTCGGGCAGGTCGAGCCGGACGGCGAACCATGTCGTGACGCTCCCGTGCTCCCGCACTTCCCACGCGGGCCACACGGACACCGCCCCGTCCGATCCGGTGTGATCGGAAAAATCCTGAAAGGACACTTCGAGCACGCACGCAACGTATGCGAGTGATCACATACCATGCGAATGCCACGCACGGCAGAAGCGCGCACCGCACCCCGTCGGCCCAGTGCCGCACCCGTTCGCCCCCTCCCTTCAAGCCGTGCGCGGTGCAATGCTGGAGCCACCAGCGATCTCCTCAACGAGGGAGTTCCGCCGTGCTGCATGTCGCCGTCGTCGGCTCCGGGCCGAGTGGGGTCTACACCGCCCAGAGCCTTGTCCAGCAGGATCCAGAGGTGCGCGTCGACGTCCTCGACCGGCTGCCGTGCCCGTACGGCCTGGTGCGGTACGGCGTGGCGCCCGACCACGAGAAGATCAAGTCGCTGCAGAACAACCTGCGCGCGGTCATGGAGCATGAGCGGATCCGGTTCCTGGGCGGCGTCCAGGTCGGCGCGGGCGGAGTGCCGCCGGCTCGGCTGCGCGAGCTGTACCACGCGGTCGTCTACTGCGTGGGTGCCGCGACCGACCGGCATCTCGGCATCCCGGGCGAGGAGCTGCCCGGCAGCTGGTCCGCGACCGAGTTCGTGTCCTGGTACAGCGCGCACCCGGACTGCCTCGCCGACGGTTTCGTGCTCGGTGCGCGCACCGCGGTGGTGATCGGCGTCGGGAACGTCGCCGTCGACGTAACCCGGATGCTGGCCCGCGGGGCGACGGAGCTGAGCCCCACGGACATGCCGCAGGCGGCGCTCACCGCGCTGGCCGACAGCAAGGTCACCGAGATCCACATGGTGGGGCGGCGCGGACCCTCGCAGGCCCGGTTCACCACGAAGGAACTGCGCGAGCTGGGCGGGTTGCCGGACACCGAGGTGGTCGTGGACGAGGCGGAGTTGGCGCTCGATCCGGCGTACGTCGATCCCTCAGGGCTCCCGGCCATCCAGCGCCGCAACGTCGAGGTGCTGCGCGGCTGGGCCGCCACACCGCCTCGGGGTGCCCCGCGCCGGATCCGGCTGCGCTTCTTCCTGCGCCCGGTCGAGCTCGTCGCCGAGGGAGGTCGCGTGGGCGCTGTGCGTTTCGAGCGGACGGCCCTCGACGGACATGGCGGGGTCAGGGGCAGCGGGCGGTTCGAGGACATCGAGGCACAACTGGTGCTGCGCTCCGTCGGCTATCGCGGAGTGCCTCTGGAGGGGCTGCCCTTCGACGCGGGGTCCGGCACCGTGCCGCATCTGGCGGGGCGGGTGCTGCGCGACGGCGCGGTCTCCCCGGGGGAGTACGTGGCCGGGTGGATCAAGCGGGGCCCGACGGGCGTCATCGGCACGAACCGGCCGTGCGCGAAGGAGACAGTGACCTCGCTGCTCGAGGACATGCCCGGGCTCGTACAGCGCGATGCTCCCCAGGACGCGCTCCCGGCGCTGCGAGCGGACGGGCTCACCCCTGTCGAGTGGGCGGGCTGGCTGGCGATCGAGCGTGCGGAAGCGGAACTCGGCGCGTCACTGGGGCGAGGGGTGGTCAAGCTCCCGGACTGGCAGTCACTGATGACCGCCGCGAAAGGCACCGCCCTCCAGGACACAGAGCAGCAACACCCACGAAATCAACAAACTGTTTAAGCGGCTTACGGTCTCCACATGACCACACCCGTTCATCCCGTGGACGAAGTCCCGCCCATACGCCAACTGGCCGCCTTCGGCCTCCAACACGTACTCGCGATGTACGCCGGCGCCGTGGCCGTTCCGCTGATCGTCGGCGGTGCCATGAAGCTGTCGGCCGCGGATCTGGCCTATCTGATCACGGCCGACCTACTGGTGTGCGGCGTGGCGACGCTCATCCAGTGCATCGGCTTCTGGCGCTTCGGCGTGCGGCTGCCGATCATGCAGGGCTGTACCTTCGCCGCCGTCACCCCGATGGTGCTGATCGGGACGACGGGCGGCGGACTGCCCGCGATCTACGGCTCGGTGATCGTGGGAGGACTCGCGATCATGCTGCTCGCCCCGGTCTTCGGCAGGCTGCTGCGCTTCTTCCCTCCGCTCGTGACCGGCACGGTGATCCTGATCATCGGTGTCTCGCTGCTGCCGGTGGCGGGCAACTGGGCCGCGGGCGGCCAGGGCTCGAAGGACTTCGGGGAGCCGAAGAACCTGGTGCTGGCGGCCTTCGTGCTCGCGGTGGTGCTCGGCGTGCAGCGGTTCGCGCCGGCGTTTCTGAGCCGGATCGCCGTGCTGATCGGCATCGCAGTGGGGCTCGCGGTCGCGGTGCCGTTCGGGTTCACCGACTTCGGTGGCGTCGGCGACGCCGGCTGGGTCGGGATCAGCACGCCCTTCCACTTCGGCACGCCGACCTTCCACACCTCCGCGGTGGTGTCGATGCTCGTGGTGGCGCTGGTGACGATGACCGAGACGACCGGCGACCTGATCGCGGTCGGCGAGATGACCGGGCGGAAGGCCGACCCGCGCTCGCTCGCGGACGGCCTGCGGGCCGACGGGCTCTCCACCGTCCTCGGCGGGGTCTTCAACACCTTCCCGTACACGGCGTACGCGCAGAACGTCGGCCTGGTCGGAATGACCCGGGTGCGCAGCCGCTGGGTCGTGGCGGCTTCCGGGGGCATGCTCGTGCTGCTGGGCCTGCTGCCGAAGCTGGGCGCGGTGGTCGCGGCCGTACCGGCACCGGTGCTGGGGGGCGCGGGCCTGGTGATGTTCGGGACGGTCGCCGCGAGCGGACTGCGCACTCTGGCGGAGGTGGACTTCAAGGGCAACCACAACCTGACGGTGGTGGCCGTCTCACTGGCGGTCGGCATCCTGCCGGTCGGCGTGCCGACGGTGTACGAGAAGTTCCCGGACTGGTTCCAGACGGTGATGAACAGCGGGATCAGCGCCGGCTGCCTCACGGCGATCGTCCTCAATCTGCTGTTCAACCACTATCCCTCGAAGGCCGGTTCAGCGGTCCCCCAGGGCGGGGTCGGTCTGGTGAACGGCGGCGGCTAGGAGGGTGGCTGGTGACGGGCAGGTCGAAGTGCGAACAGGAGAGCTCGTCGCCGTCGGCGGCAAGCTCTTGCACGATCCGCAGCCGCATGGGATCGGACAGCACGTGCAGCACGCTCTCCAGACGGATCTCCTCGCATGCCGGGTGCGGAAGGTCGCGGCTGCTCGTGGCGGCGGGGGTCACAACAGCCCCGGTCCCGGCCATCCTGGAATCGGCACCCGGTGGACTCGGAACGAGGGCCGTCATGGCGTACGACGAAGGGCTGGCGGAGCGGATCAGGGAGCGTCTCGGCTCGGATCCGGACGTCATGGAGAAGCGGATGTTCGGCGGGATCGCCTTTCTGTGCCGCGGCAACATGGCGGTGGGGGTGACGGGCGACGACCTCATGGTGCGGGTAGCGCCCGACGGCACGGACGCGGCACTGGCCCGACCGGGCGCGCGGCTGTTCGACATGACAGGCCGTCCGATGCGCGGCTGGGTCGTGGTCGCGGCGTCCGCGGTCGCCGAGGACGACGTGCTTGCGGAGTGGATCGACGAGGGCTGTGCCTTCGCGGCCGGGCTCCCGCCCAAGTGACGAACGGCCGGCGTCGACCGTAAGTGCCCCCACCGCCGGTGCGACCCGGTCCGCGTCGGTGTCCGCCCGTGCGGCGAGGCGCACGGGCGGACTCCGCGTCAGCGCTCGCGCAGAGGGGCGAGCGTGACGTCGAGACCGGCTCCGCGCGAACGGTTGTGCGGCAGCTTGCCCAGCACGTAGGCCATACCGCAGGTGTCGCTGACCGCCGAGTAGACCAGGCCGCCGGCGACCCCGGCCGACAACAGCCCGAACGCCGGGTGGACCAGCAGACCGAGCCCGAGGCCGAGCAGCACGAGTGAGCCGGCCGCGAACCGCACCTGTCGCTCCATCGCCCAGACCGTGCGCGCCGCCCCCTCGGGGCGGTGCAGTTCGTGACCGGCGGCGGCCCAGGCACTCGTACCGCCCACCAGCGTGGCGGCGGTGATCCCGTGCTCGGCGAGGATGCCGCACGCGTTCGCCGAACGGTTGCCGGAGGCGCACACCATGAGCAGGTCGGCGCGGGAAGCGGCCTGACGCAGGGCGGGCAGAGCGCGCCGCAGTTCGTCGAGGGGGATGTTGAGCGCGCCGGGGACGTGTCCTGAGACGTACTCCGCGGGTGTCCGTACGTCGATGACGGTCAGCTCGTCGAGCCGGGCACGGGTCCGGGCGACGTCGAGGGTGAGCGGGACGGACGGAGTGTCGATCAGCGGGTCGGACATGAGTGTCATCCTTGGTTGTCGTTGCTTCCCCGAAGCGGGGTAGATTACCCCTAGGGGTATTTTCGAGGAGTGGATCGTGGACCTGGATCTCGCGGGCGCCGAGCTACGAGCCGTGCTGAACCGACTGCGTCGAGCGCAGGGCCAGATCTCCGGCGTGATCCGGATGATCGAGGAGGGCCGCGACTGCGAGGACGTGGTCACCCAGCTCGCCGCCGCGTCCCGGGCCCTCGACCGGGCGGGCTTCGCGATCATCGCGACCGGTCTGCAGCAGTGCCTCACCGACGACGAGGGCGGCACGAAGACGCCCGAGGACCGCGAGGAGATGCGGGCGCGGCTGGAGAAGCTGTTCCTGTCGCTGGCGTAAGACGGCCGCGGGGTCCATGGCGGCGCGAAGCGCGGGCCGGCCGCGGTGCGCCGCCGTGTTCACGTCCGCGTTCATCCGACGGCCCCGATCAGCATGAACACGGCCACGGCCAGCAGCACGGCCGCGAAGGCCCGCTGCAGCAGGCCGCCGGACACCTGGGCGCCGAGCCGTCTGCCGTCCCACGCGCCGAGGATCGCCGCCCCGGCGAAGGGCGCGACGACGGACCAGTCCAGCCCGTCGGCCGTACCTGTGCGGGCCGCGAGTGCCGCCAGTGAGTTGACCGTGATGACCAGCAGGCTGGTGCCCACCGCAGGCCGCATCCGCAGCCCGAGGACGCTCACCAGCGCCGGTACGGCGAGGAAGCCGCCGCCCACCCCCGAGGAAGCCGGTGACCGCGCCCAGCCCCGCACCGGCCGCGGCGGCCGCGGCGGCCGGGACCGGCCGTACCTCCCGTGCGGTGTGGGCCACGGGCCGCGGCAGCAGCATGCGCAGCGCGGCCGCCAGCGCCACCAGGGCGAAGGCACCGGTCAGGACGGCATCCGGCAGCCGGGCCGCCAGCACCGCGGTGAGCATGGCGGGGACGATGCCCGCCGCGGCGAACAGGCTTCCGGTCAGCCAGCGGACGTTGCCCTCGCGGGCGTGCGCGACCAGGGCGGTCGCGGAGGTCGCGGTCACGATGAGCAGGCTCGCGGTGGTGGCGGCAACTGAGGTGAAGCCGAGCAGATGGATCAGGGCGGGGACGGCCAGAACACTTCCGCCGCCGCCCAGCGCTCCGAGCGCCAGTCCGATGACCGCACCGGAGGCCAGGGCGAGGATCAGGGTGCTCACGTGGCCGGGCCGCCGTCGCCGCCGCTCCCGCGCACTGTGAGCCCGGCCGCCACGGCCGCCTGGAATCCGTCGTCGACGGCGACGACGTCACGGCCCGCGGCATCGAGCAGGGACGCGGCGATCGCGGCGCGCGCGCCGCCCGCGCAGTGCACCCACACCTCACCCGGTGGGACCTCGTCGAGGCGCCGGTACAGGGTGTGGACGGGGATGTGCACGGACCCCTCGACGTGCCCGCGGGCGCGTTCGGAGTCGCGGCGGACGTCCAGGACGACGACGTCGCCGCCCGCGCGCCGGTCCGCGATGCCGACGAGATCGGCGAAGGAGGCACGCCGGAAGGAGGCCGGCGTCTCGTCGTCCCGTATCCAGGATGCGGGTCCGCCGACCGCCCCGGCAGCCGGGCGGTCGATTCCGACACGGGTCAGCTCGCGCTGCGCCGCGGCCAGTTGCTCGGGCGACTCGGCGAGCAGGGTGACGGGCCTGCCCCACGGGATCAGCCAGGCCAGATAGGTGGCGAGCTGTCCGCCGGCCTCGAAGTTGAACGAGCCCGCCACATGCCCCTGCGCGAAGGCGACACGGCTGCGCAGGTCCACCGCCCACTCCCCCGCGGCGAGGCGTGCGGCGATGTCCTCCGCGTCGGCGACGGCGGGCGGGGTGAGGTCGACCGGTGCGGGACCTACCGCGTTGGCGGGACCCATGTGTGCGTAGTACGCGGGTATGTCCTCGAGGCCTGCCAGCAGGTCCGCGACAAAGGTGTCGACGTCCCGCACGAGGGCCTCGTTGACCTGCTTCTCCTTGCCGATGGTGGTGGCGGCCACGCCGGTGGCCTGCGCGGAGGAACAGAAGCTGCCGAAGCCATGGGTGGGCAGGACGGGCGTCTCGTCGGCGAGTTCGGCCGCCAGCCGGTGCACGGAGGCGTGCTGGGCGCGGGCGAGGGGCTCGGTCAGCCGCGGTTCGACCAGATCGGGGCGCCCGACGGTGCCGATGAGCAGTGAGCCGCCGGTGAACACCGCCACGGTCGCATCCGATTCCTCCAGGACGTACGAGGTGTGGTGCGGCGTGTGTCCGGGGGTCGCCACGGCGCGCAGCGTCAGGCCGGTGTCGATCTCCACCGTGTCGCCGTCGTGCACGGCGGTCCGCTCGTAGGAGACGTGTGCGGCGGCCGGGACCAGGTAGGCGGCACCGCAGACGCGGGCCAGCTCCAGCCCGCCGGAGACGTAGTCGTTGTGCAGGTGGGTCTCCACGACGTGGGAGATGCGCACACCGCGCCGCGCAGCCGCGGCGATGACCTGGTCGATGTCCCTGGGCGGATCGACGGCCACGACCGTGTGCGCACCGCCCACGAGATAGCTGCGGTTGCCGAGCCCCGACAGCTCGATGGTTTCGACGAAGAACATCGGTCGCTCCTTCCCTGCGAATTTACCCCCCGGGGTATACGTTGGGAGGCTAGCAGATTACCCCCGGGGGTATCCGGCGAGAGTCCCTGGAGGGAGGTGGCAGGGGACGCCTCCTCAGGGGGTGACCGACGATCGACCAGGTCGACTGGGCCTCGATGGAGCAGAGCGCTCGACGGCATGTACGGCGCCGTCCACCACCAGAGCGATGTACACGACTCGAGGCGCCCTGTCGGCAGCGGTTGAATTTGGAGCCAGTTCGAACGGTTCAATCGTGAGCCACCTGCGGCTCGGCGGTTCGTGTCAGTTGTTGTCGGTGGCCGTGGGGACGCGGCCGAGTTCCCGGCCTCGCATGCGGTAGGACTCGCCCTTGAGGGAGTAGACCTCGGCGTGGTGGACGAGGCGGTCGATCATCGCGGCGGCCACGGTTTCGTCGCCGAAGACCTCTCCCCAGCGTCCGAAGGGTTTGTTCGAGGTGACGATCAGGCTGGCCCTCTCGTATCTGTTCGAGACGAGCTGGAAGAACAGGTTCGCGGCCTCGGCCTCGAAGGGGATATACCCCACTTCGTCGATCACGATCAGTGGGTAGCGGCCCAGCTTGACCAGCTCGTCCTGGAGCCGGTCGTTCTGGTGGGCGGCGGCCAGGCGGTCGACCCACTGGGCGGCGGTGGCGAACGCGACCCGGTGGCCTGCCTGGCAGGCCCGGACGGCGAGTCCGGTCGCGACGTGTGTCTTGCCGGTGCCCGGGGGACCGAGGAAAACGGCGTTCTCCTTGGCCGCTATGAAGTCCAGTGTTCTCAGGTGTGCGAGTTGTTGGCGTGTCAGTCCGCGCAGGTGGGTCAGGTCGAGTTCCTCGAGGGTCTTGATGGCGGGGAAGCGGGCGGCGCGGATGCGTCCCTCGCCGCCGTGGGCCTCGCGGGCGGCGACCTCGCGCTGGAGGCAGGCGACGAGGTATTCGAGGTGGGTCCAGGACTCGGTGTGGGCGCGTTCGGCCAGGCGCTCGGCGGCGTCCAGCAGGGCAGGGGCCTTCATGGCACGGGCGAGGAATGCCAGGTCGGCGGCGGTCTGCTGGCCGGTGCGGGCGGCCTGGCCGTCCATCGTCCGACCCGCAGTGGGGGTTTTCTGGCCGGCCAGGGCGCCGGTGGTGCGGGACATCAGGTTTCCTCCTTTCCGCCTCCGCCCTCGATGAGGGTGAACATGCGGTCGTAGGTGCCCAGCTCGCGCTGTTCGACCTCGATGCCGAGGCTGTCCGCGGCGAGGAGTGCGGCTCGGGCGGCGTGCGTGCGAGCGGCCTGCTGCTGCCAGACCTGCTCGCGCAGGTGCCGGGCCGCGGCTGCGTGCTCGGGGTCGGTGATCGACTGGTGTCTGGCCCAGCAGCGGGCATGGCGGGCCACCAAGTCCTCGCCGCAGGTCACGGTGATCTCTTCGGTGTCGCTGCGGACCGTGATCACGTGGCCGATCGCGCGGGGGTGGACGGAGTAGTCGTTGGTGGCGAGGCGGATGTAGTGGTCGCGGCCCAGACGCGTGCGAAGCGGCCACCAGTTCGGCGGATCGACCGGTGGGATGGTGAGCATCGCCGCGCGGTCCGCTTCCAGCGATCTGCCGGCCGGGCGTCAATGACACGGTGATGGCGCCGGTTGGCGACCTGCAGCCAGGCGGTCAGCTGGGCGTTGAAGTCGTTGGGGCCGGTGAAGACCCGGCCGGGCAGGAAACTGCTCTCCAGATAGCCGTTGGCGCGCTCGACCAGGCCCTTCGCCTCCGGATCCCGGAGCCGGCAGAGGTGGACCCGGATGGCGAGCAGGCCCGCAAACGCAGCGAACTCGCTGGTCAAGCGCCCTTTGCCGATGCCGGGCTCGTTGTCCCAGACCAGCGTCTTGGGCACGGCCTGCCAGCCGGTCAGCAGGCGCCAGTGCCCGTCGATCAGAACCGGCCGCCGCCCGCAACACGGTGTTCCTGGAGATCCCCAGCTGTCGGGCCACCGCCCGTGCCGACAAGCCCTCCATCCGGTGCTCCGGCGAATCTCAGCCCAGTCCCCCACGTGGATCACCCTCGCTTCCTCCTGACTCCAGACCAGTGAAGTCAGGATGATCAAGAGATCGCGGAGTGGCTCACTTTTCATCCGCCGTACGTGGCCCTCGTTTCACCCGTTGCCGAGACGCCCGCTTCATTCCCTTCCTGCTCGACCTGACCGCGAGCGCAGGGCGTCGTACTGCCCCTGCTGCAAAGGGAGTTGCGAGCCGATCAGGGGCAGAACACGGACGCGCGCGGCAGCTTCGCGCATGCCCCGCGGAGATGGGGCCGGCCGCCGCCCCGGCCCACGATCTGCTGCGGGCGGGACTGGCCACACCGCGTCGGCGCCGGGCACGGTCCGGTGGATAGGGAATCGATGACGTCCTGGAGGATGAACGGCTCCCAGGCAGGCCGCAGGCCGCAGGCCGCAGGCCGGCTGATCACCAGGAATCGTGCCCGGCGAGGCGACTCTCACCGCTCGATCGCGCCATGGCCCGGACAGCGTCCTTTGCGGCAGCTCTCCCGGTCGGCGACCGGGCGAGGCGCGACCGCCACAGAAGACCCTTTCATCGGTGTCGAGCCTGCGGGGCCCGCCGTACGGGGGCCGACCGGCCTCCGGGTCAGCCCGTCTTCCGCCCCCACATCGGCCCGAACCGCGCCCAGGCCTCGTCCCACTGCGCCAGGCGCCGCCGTTCCAGACGTTCGCGTGCGATGCGACCGCCCAAGAACGGCACCGCTGCCGCACCCATCCCCACCAGTACGCCGACCATGGCAGCGCGCACCTGTGCCTGGGACGCGGAGGCCGGCTGCGTCACCAGAAGGCCGTCACGGTCCGTCCACACGGTGACGGCGCTGCCCGTCGGACTGCCGGCGGCCACCCGGGCCTGTCCGGTGTGGGACGAACCGTCCGTCCCGGTCCGGCGCACCTTTGCCCACACCCCTTCCGAGCCTGACGCGGTCGCGGCGGTCGCCTTCGGCGCGTCCTGGGTGAGCAGGGCCACGACCGGGCGCCACTCGGCACGCTCCCGGGCCAGACCCCGCTCCACCGAGTGCGTCGCCGCCAGTCCCGTCAGCACTCCCCCGACCACGGTCACAGCCCAGACCGTCAGCACGATCCAGGCCTCCAGAGCATCACTGCGGCGCCGCAGCGGATTGCGCCGCCACCGCCACAGCCACACCCTGGGACCGCGGAACGCCGTCATCGATGGCAGCCACCTCATCGATGGCATCCTCCTCACGCACGCACGGACACCCCCCGACCTCACTCCCATACGGGTGCCGGGGCCGCGGTGCTCAGGTGACGTCCGTCGGTCGGTTCTCCGGCGCGCGCTAACCCCGATGCCGTGAGCGCCGACGCACGGTCCCGCATCCGTCGGACATCCCTCTGCCTCTCCGCAACGCGGCCGCTGACCTGCGTGGACGAGATGTCCGTGGGTGACTGTCAGTGGCGGGGTGCAGACTGGCCCGTGTCTGGAACACCGGCGTTTCGGAGGTGGTCGGCATGGCCGACGTATTGCTCACCGTGGGCACACGCAAGGGACTCTTCATCGGGCGGCGACGGGGCGGCGCCTGGGAGTTCGACGAGAGTCCGTACTTCAACGCACAGGCCGTCTACTCGGTCGCCATCGACACCCGGGGCGCCACCCCGCGCCTGCTGGCCGGAGGGGACAGCTCGCACTGGGGACCGTCCGTCTTCCACTCGGACGATCTGGGCCGCACCTGGACCGAACCGAAGCAACCCGCCGTCAAGTTCCCGAAGGACACGGGCGCTTCGCTGGAGCGCGTATGGCAGCTGCACCCGGCGGCCGCCGAACCCGACGTGGTGTACGCGGGCACGGAACCGGCCGCGCTGTACCGGTCCGAGGACCGGGGCGAGAGCTTCGACCTCGTGCGGCCGCTGTGGGAGCACCCCACGCGCGACAAGTGGGTGCCGGGCGGCGGTGGCGAGGGCCTGCACACCGTGCTCACCGACAGGCGGGACCCGAAGGCCGTGACGGTGGCCGTGTCGACGGCAGGGGTGTTCCGGACTCGGGACGGCGGCGCGAGCTGGGAGCCGTCCAACTCCGGTGTCTCCGCCGTGTTCCTGCCCGAGCCCAACCCGGAGTTCGGTCAGTGCGTGCACAAGATTGCACAGGACGCGGCGACCCCGGACCGGCTGTATCTGCAGAACCACTGGGGGGTGTACAGAAGCGACGACGCGGGCGGCCACTGGACGGACATCGGTGCGGGACTGCCGTCGACGTTCGGGTTCGCCGCGGCCGCCCATCCGCACCGCGGGGACACTGCGTACGTCTTCCCGATCAACGCGGACGCGGACCGCGTCCCGGCCGACCACCGCTGTCGGGTCTTCCGCACAGCGGACGCGGGCAAGAGTTGGGAACCGCTCATGGCGGGGCTGCCGGGCGAGAACCACTACGGCACGGTGCTGCGCGACGCCCTGTGCACGGACGACGCGGACCCCGCGGGTGTCTACTTCGGCAATCGCAACGGCGAGTTGTACGCCTCGTCGGACGACGGCGACAGCTGGCAGCAGCTGGCGTCGCATCTGCCGGACGTGCTGTGCGTACGGGCGGCGGTGATCGTCTGATCCGACGTCCGCCCCGCGCACCTTCCGTACGAGGGACACGACCTTCTCGGGATCAAAGGCACAGCGGTCATGACCGCCCCCGCCGAGCCCTGTTCGTCCACCACGCGATCATTCCCGGTCGTCCTTGGGCCACTGGTTGATCGTCGGCGTGTGCGCAGCAGTAGGTGACGCCCGGGGCACCACGACCGTTGCATGAGATCGTCGAACCCGGCTGGGCGAATGCCCTCGAACCCGTGGCCGGACGGATCGCCGAGATGGGGGACTTCCTTCGCGCGGAGATCGCCGCGGGGCGCACCTACCTCCCGGCGGGCCCGAATGTCCAGCGGGCCTTTCAGCAACCCTTCGACGAGGTCCGCGTCCTGATCGTCGGACAGGATCCGTATCCCACACCGGGGCGCCGGCGAGCTCCCCGTTTTTGAAGGCACGTTGATCCGCCTGGAGGTCGACCGCCTGCCCGGCGGCCAGGATCCACTTCCCGTCAAGCTGTGTATGTCGGCCACCGGCCTGTCGGCCGAAGACGTCGACCTGCGCTGGCAGGCGTTCCTGCGCAGGTTCGACCTGGAGCACACGTTCCGGATGATCAAGCAGACGCTGGGCTGGACCAGACCGAAGCTCCGCACGCCCGAGGCGGCGGACCGGTGGACCTGGCTGGTCGTCGCGGCCCACACCCAGCTCCACCTCGCCCGGCCGCAGGCCGCGGACCTTCGCCGCCCCTGGGAAATACCGGCCGCGCCCGGGCGGCTCACCCCCGCCCGGGTTCGCTGGGGGTTCGGGAACCTCCGCCGGAACTTGCCCTGTCCGGCCCGTGCGCCGAAAGCCAACAGGCCCGGCCCCGGACGGCCTCTCGGCTCGAAGAACCGGCACCCCGCCACTCGCTACGACGTGGGCAAAACCGCCAGGCGGCCCGAGACCAACGCCGAACGTGACCAGGTCAGACCATTGTCGATCCGGATCCTCCACGGCCCGGTGCCGGCGGTGCAGGGCCGTGACTCTGGCTCTACCTGGTCGCCGTGTCCCTGTCGGGAGCCGGCTCCGGGCTGCTGTTCAAGGGAGGCGTCGAACGTGCCGGTTCAGTGGCCGAGCCCGCCTCACGCGCGGGGGTCCTCGCCGTGTTCTTCGTCGTCGCCTACCTCGGAATGGGCCTGCCCTCCGTCCTGTTCAGCATCGCCCTGCGGCACTTCGCTGTGCAGACCGCGATGATCGGCTTCGCGGCGGTCCTCTCCTGCGGGGCCGTTATGTCGGTCGCCGTCGCGTTGCGCGACCGCGCACCCGGTCCCGGCGCGCTCTCGGCGCAGTCCGCTCGCCCCTCCTGACCTCCCTGCGGCGCATGCGACACCGGTTGACTGGGAGGCTCGGACCTGGGCACTCGGTGCGGGTGCGCGTGACACGGATCCGCGGCAGACGGGAGGCACGAGATGTCTGCGGAATCGGCCAGAACGATCGCACTCCCCTCCGGTGAGCAGATCGCGGCGCTCGGGCAGGGCACCTGGTACCTGGGCGAGGACCCGGCCTGGCGTGAACAGGAGATCGCCGCGCTGCGGCTGGGCGTGGACTTGGGCATGACCATCGTCGACACGGCGGAGATGTACGGCGACGGCGCAGCCGAGGAACTCGTAGGGGAGGCCCTCCGGGGACGCCGGGAGGAGGTCTTCCTCGTCAGCAAGGTGCTGCCCGGCCACGCCGACCGGAAAGGCACCGTCGCCGCCTGCGAGGGCAGCCTGCGGCGGCTCCGTGCGGAACGGCTGGACCTCTACCTGCTTCACTGGCGGGGACGGTGGCCACTCGAGGAGACCCTTGCGGGATTCACCGACCTGATGGAGGCGGAGAAGATCCGTTACTGGGGCGTGAGCAATCTGGACGTCCCCGACATGGTCGAGCTGACCACCCTCCCCGGCGGCGACGTCGTGGCCGTCGACCAGGTGCTGTACAACCTCTCCCGGCGCGGCATCGAGTGGGATCTGCTCCCCTGGTGCCGCGAGGCCGGGGTGACGGTCATGGCCTACTCCCCGATCGAGCAGGGGCGGCTGCTGAAGGTCGAGGCTCTGGGTGCCGTGGCCCGGGCCCTCGGAGCCACGCCGGCCCAGGTGGCACTCGCCTGGGTGCTGGAACAGGGGGTGGCCGCGATCCCGCGTTCCGGATCAGCCGACCACGTTCGGGAGAACCGCGGCGCGGCGGACCTCCACCTTCCTACCGAGGCGCTCGACGCCCTCGACGAGGCGTTCCCGCCGCCCAGCGGGCCCACGCCCCTGGAGATGCTCTGAAGGAGTTGACAGGATGGCGCGCCCCCGCTCGTCGTCGGAATGCGGGGGTTCGCCGCGCACCCCGTCGACCAGCCTCACCGCACTGTGTGTGGCGGCCGAGGCGGGCGCCGACACCCAGGTGATCGACCTCAAGCGGCTGGTCTTCCGTTCTACACGTCCGAGCACGGGATCCCTCCGTCCGCCCGTCGGCTTGCGGACACCGTTCAGGCCGCCGACGCACGCGGTCGGGGACGCCTGCACCGCAGCGCGGACACGTATGGAACTCGAAGTCGTTCAGAGCGGTTGGCCACCGCCTGCGGCCACGGCCGGCGGATTGTCGTCCTGCGGTAGCAGCGTGCGGGATTCAGCGTGCAGGGCGGTGTTGGCCGGTGCCAGTCTGGCCAGAGTGCGAGCTGTTGCCACAGGGCCCGATCGCTGTCTGCGCCGGGCGGCCCCGGGCAAAAGTAGCTCCGGACCGCTCCCGGGCCAACGACTCCGACGAGCTGTCCATGGCCACTGTGCCCGCAGGTCGAGGATACGCTGCCGCTGTACCACCTGCAGACGAAGAAGCTGCTGGCACTTCGGCAAGAGACTCGGCCGCTGCGACGGCCATGCCCTACGGTAGGCGCCAGTCCACCGGCTGGGCACCCTGCTCGACGAGCAGGTCGTTGGCCCGGCTGAACGGACGGGAGCCGAAGAAGCCCCGGTCCGCCGACATCGGGGACGGGTGTGCGGACTCGATCGCCGGCAGATCCCCGAGCAACGGCCTCAGATTACGCGCGTCACGCCCCCACAGAATGGACACCAGCGGCTTACCACGCGCCGCCAGCGCTCGGATCGCCTGCTCGGTGACCTCCTCCCAGCCTTTGCCACGGTGGGCGCCGGGGCTGCGCGGGGCCGTGGTCAGCGCCCTGTTGAGCAGCAGCACACCCTGCTGGGTCCACGGCGTCAGATCACCGTTCGACGGCCTAGCCAGCCCCAAATCCGCATGCATCTCCCGGAAAATGTTCTCCAGACTGCCTGGCAGCGAACGCACCTCGGGCGCCACCGCGAAACTCAACCCGATCGCCATCCCCGGCGTGGGGTAAGGATCCTGGCCGACGATCAGGACGCGGACGTCGTCGAAAGGCTGCTGGAAGGCCCGCAGGACATTCGCCCCAGCCGGAAGGTAGGTCCGGCCGGCCGCTATCTCGGCCCGGAGGAAGTCCCCCATCGCAGCGATACGTTCGGCCGCAGGTTCCAGAGCCTTCGCCCAGCCTGCTTCAACAAGTTCATACAAGGGTCGTGGTGCCACAGCGCGTCACCCTACTGGCACACAACCGGTCCCCGCACAAACACAGAAGTCCCCCACACACGGACGCCGCCCACAGCGCTACTCTTCCTCCTCATCGAGGTCATCGAGCTGGTCCAGCAGATCGCCCAGTCGGTCACCGGGAAGGAGGGGAGCCTGTTGCATCCAGTGATCAAGCCGCTCCGCCATGGTCATCACGCCTTGCCAGCCTCTCGTCGCCGACACCCAGATCCCGGAACTCCCGCACACGCGGTGGGGTTGTCGTTCTCCGTCGCTCCGGAGGTACGGCCGCTCCCGGGCAGCCTGATCAACATCTTCCAGGAGCTGAACACCGACCTGGGTCTGCCCCACCCCTCCAGCGGCGATCTCACACCGTGGACCCAGCAGGGCGTGCTGTTGCTCAACAGGGCGCTCACCACGGCCCCGCGCCGTCCCGCGGCGCCCCGGGGCAAGGGCTGGGAGGAGGTCACCGAGCAGGCGATACGGGCACTGGCCGCGCGCGGAAAGCCACTGGTGTCCATCCTGTGGGGGCGTGACGCCCGCAATCTGCGGCCGCTGTTGGACGATCTGCCGTCGGTCGAGTCGGCGCACCCGTCGCCGATGTCGGCGGACCGCGGCTTCTTCGGCTCGCGCCCGTCCAGCCGGGCCAACGACCTGCTGGTCAGGCAGGGCGGGCAGCCGGTGGACTGGCGTCTGCCGTGACACCGTCCGGTGCCGTGGACGACTCGGCGGCGGGCGCACACGGCCCGGTGCCGGAGGCCGTCCTCGCCGTGGACTCCGGAGGGTCCGGCCTGCGGGTCGCCCTCGTCCCGCGCGGTGGACCGGCTTCGGCCGCGCCGGCCCCGCTCACCTCGCGGGAGCCGGTCCGTACCGGTCCGCGCGGGATCGATGCCGGGCATCTGCTGGAACAACTCCTGCCTATGGCACGCCAGTTGCAGACCGCTGTCGGCGGTGCCGAGATACGGACCGCCGCGATCGGGGCTGCCGGTCTGGCCACCCTGGGCGACGATCTGCGCGCCGCGCTCTTCCCGGCGCTGGCCCGTGAGCTCGACGTGCGCAGGGTCGCGCTGGCCGCGGACGCCGTCGCCGCTTATGCGGGCGCGCTCGGCGCCCACCCGGGAGCGGTGGTCGCGGCCGGCACCGGTGTGATCGCGCTGGGCACAGATCTCAAGAGCTGGCGCCGGGCGGACGGTTGGGGGCATCTGCTGGGCGACTGTGGCAGCGGCGCATGGATCGGCCGGGCCGGGCTGGAGGCGGCGCTGCGCGCCCACGACGGGCGGCCCGGCGGCTCGGTCCGCCTGCTGGCGCAGGCGGAGACGGTGTTCGGCCCGGTGACCGGGCTGCCCGGCAAGTTGTACCCGCGTACCGACCGGCCCGCGGTGCTGGCCTCGTTCGCGCCCGAAGTCGCCGGCTGCGCCGCCGTCGATCCGGTCGCCGCCGGCATCCTGCGTGCCGCGGCCCGGCACATGGCCGAGTCGGCGGCCGCCGTGTGTCCCGCCTCGGGCGAGCCCCGAGCCGCCCTGACCGGCGGCCTCTTCCAGCTGGGCGAGCCCCTTCTCGTACCACTGCGGGAGGAGTTGGCGCGGCAGCTGCCGCAGGCGCGCCTGGTCCCGGCGGAGGGCGACCCGCTGGACGGTGCCGTACGCATCGCGCTCGCGCTCGCGGGCGACGAGCTCAAACTGCCGTACGACGAACGGCTGCTGTATGTCGCGACCGAAAAGGGTGACTGATTCCCCTTGTCAGGAGAGGGAAGTTGATCCTGGTATGTGATGGAAAAGTCAGACGGTATCGACCACTTCTCATCCGTACGTAACTCATCAGACAAAACCGGACGGAAACCGTTCACCTGCACCCTCCCCGAACAGGGGAGCCCACAAAGTGAGTAGCATGCGCGCCATGAGCTCCCCCACTGGGCCCGCGTCCGGCCTGCCTGTACGAATGCCGCGACCCCGCCAGCCCGGGCGGCACCGCCGTCCGGAACCCCTGGCGGCTCCCGAAGGCGCGCCCGCGCTCGTCCTCGCAGTGCCCGGCGCGCCCAGCGCCGCCACGCGCAGCCTCGCTGAGGAGGTCGTGAGCATCGCACGTTCGGAGCTGCCCGGCCTCGACGCCCGGATCGGCTACCTGGACGGGGACGACTCCGAGTTCCCCACACTGCAGTCCGTGCTCACGCACACCGCCGAAAAGCGCACCGCGCGCTACGAGCAGGCCGTCGCCGCCGGCGTGGAGGCCAAGCAGCCGGACGGCCCCGTGGCCGTGGTGGTCCCGCTGCTGGCCGGTCCGGACAGCGCGCTGCTGCGCCGGGTCCGCCAGGCCGTCATGGACAGCCGGATCGCCGCTGATCTGACCGACGTCCTCGGCCCGCACCCGCTGCTCGCCGAGGCGCTGCACGTACGGCTGTCCGAGGCCGGTCTGGCACGCGCCGACCGCGCCCGGCTGTTCACCGTGGCGACCGCCGCGGACGGCATCATCCTCGCGTCCGTGGGCGGTGACGAGGCCGTGCAGGCGGCCGGAATCACGGGCATGCTGCTGGCCGCGCGGCTCGCAGTGCCGGTGATGGCGGCGGCGCTGGACCAGGAGGGCTCGATCGCGGCCGTCGCCGAGCAGCTGCGTTCCTCGGGCTCGCAGCAGTTGGCGCTGGCCCCGTACCTGATCGGCCCGGAGCTCGAGGCCGGGCTGCTGGAGGCGGCCGCCACGGAGGCGGACTGCGCCGCCGCCGAGGCGCTCGGCCCGTACCCGGCGATCGGCAAGCTGGCGCTCGCCAAGTACACGACAGCGCTGGGCATCGCCCCGCAGCAAGCGCAGGGCACGCCGGTGCGCTGACTTCCGCCGGACCACATTCGTACGGCCAAGGGCCCGCCCCTCTCATGGAGCGGGCCCTTCGCTCTGCCGGGGCCGGGCGGGCCGAAGACTCCTGCGCGTGGTCAGGCCGGGCCGCTCCCGGCGTCCGGACCAGCCCTGGCACGGCCCGGCCGCCCCTCAGCCGAAAACCACGCAGGAGGCCGCGGGTGCGTCCACCGAGCCGCCCCGCTGGGGGACCCCCGTCTCGGGATCCAGGGCGAACCAGGTCACGTCCCCGGACCGTTCGTTGGCGACGTACAGGAACCCCTCCGCCAGGGCGAGCGCGCGCGGCCAGACACCCCCGCACGGCAGCGTGGTCACCCGCGCGAGTCCATGGTCCTCGACGGCGAGCACGGACAGCACGTCCTGCCCCCGTGTCGCGGTCCACACGAAGCGTCCGTCGGGCGAGGCGACGATCCCCGACGGGTAGGCGTCGCCGACGGAAGTGTCCGGCAGCACCTGCGTCTCGGAGACCGGCTCGAGCACGCCGGCTTCGGAGTCCCAGCGGCAGACGGTGACGGTCGGCGTCAGCTCGTTGAGGACGTACGCGCTCTTCCCACCCGGGTGGAAGGCCAGGTGACGCGGTCCGGAGCCGGGAGGCAGCGCGGTCTCGCGATGCAGCGAGAGTGTGCCGTCCTCCAGCGCGCACACGCGGACGGAGTCCGTGCCGAGGTCGACACTGACGACCCACCGGCCGCTCGGGTCGGGCTGCACCTGATGGGCGTGCGGAGACCGCTGCCGGTGCGGAACCGGCCCGGAACCCTGGTGCCGGAGCACGGCGGACGCGCCGTCGGCGAGGGTGCCGTCGGCGCGCAGCGGGACGGCGGTGACGCTGCCGGAACCGTAGTTGGCGGTGAGGACGTGACCGGCGTGCAGACTCAGATGGGTGGGCCCGCTGCCGCCGACGGGGACCGGCGGACCCGTGAGTTCCGGCCTGTCGCCGTCCAGACGGTACGCGGCGACCGCGCCGTCTGCCGTCTCGCTGACCGCGTACAGCATGGTGCCGGACAGCGCCAGGTACGACGGGTCCGGCACTGCGTCAACGGCGCTCAGGACGCTCAGCGCGCCACTGTCCGGATCGACGGCGGCCACGAGGACACCTCGCCCTCCCGCCGCCGTGAACGAGCCAATGTACGCCCGTCGTCGCCCGCCGCCGTCCGCCACTGCCGATCCCCTCTCGCCGACACTCTGCGGGGAGCACGGTAGCAGCAGGTCTAGACCAGCAAGCGGCAGAGGCGCCTGCCGACAACTGATGTCAGGCCCGGGCCGGCGACGAGCCGCGCAGCGGTGCCGCCATCGCCACGAGGGCGCGTTCCAGGGCGTGGAGGTGGCTCAGCGCTTCTTCGGCGCCGGGGTGGTGGCCGGGAACACCCCGATGGGCTGCGACAGCGCGTTCGGGGACCGCGCCGAGCAGTGCCTCCACGGCGGTCTCGACACGTCAGCACGCGGCCGTGAGGCGGACGTCGTGCGAGGCGTCCGGATCGGCCGCGACGGCGACGAGGCCGCGCGTCTGCCAGGCGCACTCGTCCAGCAGGGCGAGCACCTGACGGGCCCGTTCCTTGCGCGCCCGCAGCGGGTTCAGCGGGTGCACCAACGGCGCGAGCGCCAGGCGTACGCGCCCCAGAAGCGCTTCGAGCTCCGCAGCACGGGACGCGGGGTCCGCCTCTGCGTCACCCGCGAGCCGCCGGGCCGCCGCCGCGGTGCAGCCGTGCACGGCGTGCAGGGCGCGGCGGACCCACTGGTCGGTGACCGTGTGCGTGGTGATCGGCAGGACGAGAGCTACGGCGAGCGCCGCGCTCAGTGCCCCGACGCCCGTCTCCGCCAGTCGCAGGGCAAGCAGCCCGGGATGCAGGACGCCCAGGAGCCCGTACAGCAGGCCCGCCATGACTGTGACGAAGAACATCATCCAGCTGTACGACGGCGCCGCCGTGTAGAAGACCCCGAACACACAGACGGCGATGAGCGCGGCCGTGGGCGCGGGAGCGCCGTGCAACGGCACGGCGGTCAGCAGTCCCGCGACGATACCGGTCACGGTGCCGACCACGCGCCGGAAGCCGCGCACGAGCGTCTCGCCGCGCGAGGCTGTGTTCACGAAGATCCACCAGGAGGTGGCGACCGCCCAGTACCAGCGCTCGTGCGACACCATCTGTCCCGCGGCGATCGCGAAGGCGCAGGCAGCCGTCGCCTGGAAGGCCTGGCGGGTGGCGGGCCGACCCAGGCCCCGTCCGTCGAGGGGGATGGGCGCGGCGGGCAGTGCCGTACGACGCTCGACGCACCAGGCGCCGAACCGCACCGCCGACGCGACGGCGAGCGACAGCGCCACGGCCGCGTACAACTCCGGGATCCGGGCCGGTACGGCATGCAGGAACTGGGCGACGAAGAACGTCATGAACGCGAAGATGCCCAGCGCATGGCCCCTCGGGCCGCAGCGGCGGGCGTACACGCCGGCGAAGACCACCCCGAGCCAGACCGCGTCCCGCACCGGCGGCACCCCGTGCAGGGCGGTCGCGAGCGCGAGGACGGGCAGGCCGACGGCGGGCAGCAGCGCGGTGGTGACCGCCTGGCCCCGCACCGTCGGATCGGCAACGGTGAACAGTGCGAGAAGCGCGGCGAGGCCGCCGGTGATCGAGGCGGGCAAGGACAGCCCGGCCGCCTCGCACACGGTCACGGCGAGGCCGATACCGAGCACCGCGCGCAGCGAGATCCGCAGCCGGAACAGCCCCGGGTCAGGAGCCGTGAACATCTTCTTCACCGTCGGAAATCCACCCTCATCACATGCCGACCCACCGACCGTCGGGACATGGGAGTGACTCCACCCGCGCGTAAACGCGCGGGCTTCCTGTGTCGGTGGCTAGGCCACGTCGCAGAGGGCCAGCCCGGCCCTGTTGAGGACGTTCGTCG
>NZ_JBVHHL010000024.1:0-115563 GCF_055561075.1 Streptomyces sp. NPDC022910 | reverse complement strand
GTCGCACCGACGTCCGACGTACGCGTCGTCGTCATCGACTGCACCGACACCGGGGCATCACCACCCACCGCCACAGATCCGACCTGGATCTGCCGCGACGTGCGCCGCTGCGCAATCGGCCGGGCCGGCACCTCGGGAACGCCCAAGGAAACGGCGGTCATCGCGTCACCGCTGCTTTCCGCTGGTCATGGTCTCGCGCGCGGCCCTCAGCGACTCCTTCAAGGAGCCCATGGTGGCGAGCACGGCCGTCGGCTCGTAACCGCAGTGCGCCATGCAGTTGGCGCAGCGCGGATCCTTGCCGCGGCCGTACTTGTCCCAGTCGGTCTCCTCCAGCAGCTGCTTGTACGTGGCCACGTACCCGTCGCTCATCAGGTAGCAGGGCTTCTGCCAGCCGAAGAGCGAGTAGCTCGGGATCGCCCACGCGGTGCACGGGAAGTCGACCTTGCCCTCCAGGAAGTCCAGGAAGAGCGGGCTCTGGTTGAGCCGCCACCGCCTGCGGTTGCCGCCCGCGAAGGCCTTCTTGAACAGCTCACGGGTCTGCTGGACCCCGAGGAAGTGCTCCTGGTCGGGCGCCTTCTCGTAGGCATAGGCGGGCGAGAGCATCATCTCGTCGACCTGCAGGTCGTCGTTGAGGTAGTTCAGCACCTCGACGATCGTCTGCGGAGTGTCCGTGTTGAAGAAGGTCGAGTTGGTGGTGACCCGGAAGCCGCGCCGCTTGGCCTCCTTGATGGCCTCCACCGCCTCGTCGAAGGTGCCCTCCTTGGCCACCGAGGCGTCATGCCGCTCGCGCAGCCCGTCGATGTGCACGGCCCAGGCGAAGTAGGGGGAGGGCTTGAACTTGTCCATCTTCTTGCGCATCAACAGTGCGTTGGTGCACAGGAAGACGAACTTCTTCTTGGCCACCAACTGCCGTACGATCTCGTCGATCTGCGGATGCATCAACGGTTCACCGCCCGCGATGGACACCATCGGAGCGCCGGACTCCAGGACCGCCCCCACGGCTTGGGCCACGGGCATGCGCTGCTTGAGCACGCCTGCCGGATGCTGGATCTTGCCACAGCCCTCGCACTTCAGGTTGCAGGCGAAGAGTGGTTCCAGCTCGACCAGCAGGGCGAACTTGTCCCGCTTCTTGAGTTTCTGTTCAAACAGGTACGTAGCGACCTTGATGGACTGGCGCAGCGGCATGGCCATCTGGCTCACCTCCGAGGGAGCAGCAAAGAACGGTGCCATTCGAAGAAAGCGGGAAGGACGGCACGAAGAACACGGAAGGCTGATATTCCCCCGCGCAAGGTGCCGATACGGACGAGTTCATGTTCTGGAGCGTCCACGACCACCCGGACAGCCGCAACCGGGCGCGCCCCCGCGCGCACGGCGCTGTGGAGCGTGGCCGCGGACTCCATGTCGACCGCGATGGCGCCGGTCGCGAGCAGTTCCGACCGCTCCGGACCGCGGACGACGTGGTCCGAGCCGGTGAGCGGCCCGGTGTGGACGGTGCGCCCCGGGACGGCGCGGACGAGTTCCTTGACGAGCAGGTCGGTGGCCGCGCACGGGGTGGTACCGCGCGGGTCCCGGGCCTCCTCGGCGACGACCAGGTCACCGGGATGCATGCCCGGGGCGAGCCCCGCGCAGAAGCCCGTGGCGACGACGGCAGCCCCGGCGAGGGCGGGCTCGGCGAGCACCCGGGTGACCGAGCGTTCGGCCGCCCGGGGCCCCATACCCGTACGGAGCAGGGTGACGGGCCCGTCGGCACCCGTGTGGCCGCCGCTGCGCAGGGCGAGGTGCTCGATGCCGAGCGCGCAGGCGATCAGCAGCGGGGCCGAAGCGGGCTTGTGGCTCATCAGCTCCCCTCGACCTCGGCGAACGGTTCGCCGTTGACGTAGCGGCCGAGCGCTGTGAGCGGGAAGACCTGCCGGTAGAGGTGGTAGTTGATGGAGAAGTCCCAGGGGAAGCCGGTGCCGGTGAAGTACGGCTCGTCCCAGGAACCATCCTCGTTCTGGGTCCGGGTGAGGAAGTCGATCCCGCGCTCCACGGCCTTGGACTCGCTCTCCCCCGCGGCCAGCAGCGCGAGCAGCGCCCACGCCGTCTGCGAGGCGGTGGAGGCACCCCGACCGCTCCACTCCTGGACGTACTTGTATGAGCGCAGGTCCTCGCCCCAGCCTCCGTCGTCGTTCTGCACACTCTCCAGCCAGGCGACGGCCCGACGGATCGCCGGGTGCGAGCCGGGGAAGCCGGCGGCCACCAGCGCGGGCACCACCGAGCCGGTGCCGTAGACGTAGTTGACACCCCACCGCCCGAACCATGAGCCATCCGGCTCCTGTTCGGCCAGCAGCCACTCGATGCCCCGGCGGGTGCGCGGGTCGTGGGAGAGGCCCTCGACCGCGAGCATCTCCACGACGTGCGCGGTGACGTCGGCGGAGGGCGGGTCGATGACCTCGCCGAAGTCGCAGAACGGCAGCCGGTTGGGGAACGGGCTGGTGTTGTCGACGTCGAAGGCGCCCCACGCGCCGTTCTTCGACTGCATGCCGAGGTTCCAGCGCACCCCCCGCCCGATGGCCTTCTCGATCCGCTCCTGGTCGTGGTGCTTGACGCGGCGCAGGGCGAGGACGACCTCGGCCGTGTCGTCGATGTCGGGGTAGTTGTCGTTGTCGAACTCGAACGCCCAACCGCCCGGCGGCAGCCCGGGCCTTTGCACCGACCAGTCGCCGGGCCGGACGATCTGCTCGCCGAGCATCCAGTCCGCGGCCTTCACCAGTTGCGGATGGTCGGCGGGCAGGCCGGCGTCGGCGAGCGCGATGGTGGCGAGGCAGGTGTCCCACACCGGGGACTGACACGCCTCGATCATGCGGGCACCGTCCTCGCGCCACACGGCGAAACGGTCCAGCGACGCGATGCCCTCCCGCATCACCGGGTGTTGGAGGTCGTAGCCGAGCAGGTGCAGCGCGATGACCGAGTACACCGCGGGCGGCTGGATACCGCCCCAGCAGCCGTCGTTCTCCTGCCGCTCGATGATCCAGCGGGCGGCGGTGTTCATGGCGGCCCTGCGCAACCGGCGCGGGGCGACCTTGCGGAACTGGTGCAGCGCCTTGTCCAGCCGCTGGAAGACACCGTCCCAGCTCGCCACGGGGGCGAGGCCCCTGGCCGGATTGGGGTCGCTCGCGTCGGTGTGCAGCTCGTCGAGCGGGAACGGCGCGGGCCGCACCGGACGCTTCGCCGAGACGATGGTGAGCGGCACGATGGTCTGGCGCGCCCAGCAGCCGAAGTCGTAGATGTTCAGCGGCATCCACTTCGGGAAGTAGATGAGCTCAGGCGGCAGTTCCGGCAGGTCCTCCCACTTCCACCAGCCGAACAGGGCGAGCCAGATCCGGGTGAAGACGCGGGAGGCGGCGATGCCGCCCTGCTCCCGGACCCACGCGGACGCCTTCGCCATATGGGGCTCGTCAGGCGCGTCGCCGGCCAGCCGCAGGGCTACGTACGCCTCGATGGTGGTGGAGAGTTCGCCGGGTCCGCCGTAGAAGGTGGCCCACGTGCCGTCGTCGCGCTGCTCGCCGCGGATGAAGAGCGCGGCGGCATGGGTGGTCTTCTCGTCGCGGATCCCCAGGAACTGGCGCAGCAGCAGGTCCTCGGCGTCCATCGTGACGTTCGTCTCGAGGTCGCCCTTCCACCAGCCCTGGGAGTCCTGTCGCGAGAGCAGGAAGTCTGTCGCACGCCGCATGGCGCGCTCGGCGGCGTCTCGAGTGCCGACCGTCCCGGCCGCCTCCGGGAGCGGTTCGCTGGTTTCGCTGGCCGAGTCGGCCCGGGGCGGTAGAGCCCCGGTGCTTCCGTCGGTCGTCGCTGTCATGGCTTCCCCTTCGTGCAGTCGTGCAAATCGTGCTGCTGTGGGTCCGCCGTCGGCCGGTGCGTGTGCGCTCTGGGCACCGGTCGGCGACTACGCGAGGTGTATTCGACCGATAGTGATCATCTCTTCCGTACGACGACGAAATCGGCGAGCGCCGTGAACTGCGCCCGCACCTCCTGGGGCATCCGGACCGAGTCCAGGGCTTCCACGGCGATCGCGTGCTGGCGACGCGCCTCCTGGGCGGTCCACTCGCGGCCGCCCGCCTCCTCGATGAGAGCGGCGCGCGCGGCGAACTCCTCCTCGGAGAAGTTCTCGAAGTCGCTGCTCTTGGCGTCCTCGGCGAGGATCTCCCCGAGCCGCTCGGAGGCGGGTCCGCCCGCCGCCAGCGCGGCCACGACCGGCAGGGACTTCTTGCGCTGGCGCAGATCGCTCCAGGTCTGCTTTCCGGTGGCCTCCGGGTCGCCCCAGATGCCGAGGAGATCGTCGACGGCCTGGAAGGCCAGGCCGAGGTGGTAGCCGTACTTCTCCAGGGTGTCGGCGGTGGTGTCGTCGGCGCCGCCGAGTACCGCGCCGATGGAGGAGGCGCAGGCGAGCAGGGCTCCGGTCTTGTTGCCCTCCATCTCCAGGCACTCCGGCACGCTGACGCGGTCGCGGTGCTCGTAGGAGATGTCCTGCGCCTGACCGTCGATCAGGGCACGTGTGGCGGCCGTCAGACGCCGGGTGGCGCGCCCGGCCTCCACGGTGCCGAGCTCCAGCAGGATCTCGTTGGCCAGGGCGAAGAGGGCGTCGCCGACGAGGATCGCCTGGGCGGGTCCGTGCACCTTCCACACGGTGTCGCGGTGGCGGCGCTGTTCGTCGCCGTCCATCAGGTCGTCGTGCAGGAGAGAGAAGTTGTGCACCATCTCGACCGCGACCGCGCCCGGCACGCCCACCTCGGGGGCCCGGCCCGCGGCCTCGGCGGAAAGCAGGGCGAGAGCGGGGCGCACGGCCTTGCCGCCGTCGCCGTCCGCGGGGTTGCCCTTGGCGTCGATCCAGCCGAAGTGGTAGGCGGCGACGGTGTCCATGGGCGGTGCGAGGCGGTCCACTGCCTCCCGCAGCACCGGGGTGGCCAGGGTCCGGCCGCGCTCCAGAAGCGCGGACACGTCCACCGCGATCCTTCGAGCGGCCGTCTCGGCCGGGGGCACAGTGGGCACAGTCTCTCCTCTTGTCGCGATACCGGGGGTGCGGGGGCCTGCCCCGTGCGGATCGACGCTCATGCCGCCTCCTCGAAGAGGCCGGGGAGATGTGCGCCGGACCGGCCGAGGGCGCCCAGCGCGGCGCCCGCCGCACTGACTCCACTGCGGACCGCACTCTCCATGGTTGCGGGCCACCCGGTGGCGGTCCACGCTCCGGCCAGGTAGAGGCCGGGGGCCTTGGTGCGGGCGCCGGGCCGCAGCCGCCCGACGCCGGGGGTGGGGGCGAACGTCGCCGTGCGCTCCCGGGTCACGAAGAAGTCCTTCACCTCGGCGCCACGGGTGGCGGGCAACAGCCGCTCCAGCTCCGGCAGATAGCGCTCGCGCAGCACCGACACGGGTTCGTCGATCTCGTCCTGCGCGGCCGACTGCGACAGCGCCAGGTACTGGCCCTCGCGCAGCCCGGAGGCCTCGGTGCGGTCGAACACCCACTGCACCGGGGAGCCGAGCGCGGCGAAGAACGGCCGGCCCAGCACCTTGCGGTCGTAGACGACATGGACGTTGAGGATCGGCGCGGTGCCGATCTCGAGCAGCCGCTCGGGGGCGTCGAGGGCTCCGGCGGGCAGTAGATCGTGCGCCTCGCGCTGCGGTACGGCGAGGACCACCGCGTCGGCCTCGAGGCGCTCGCCGGGAACCTGAACGCTCCAGTTCCCGTTTTCGTCAGTAGAGATGGAGGTGACGCGTGTACGGACCTCGGTACGGACGCCCGCGGAGTCGAGCGCCTTGCGGGCCAGCCGGTCGTGCAGTTCGCCCAGCGGGACGCGAGCCCATCCGATGTCGGCCGCGCCCGGGTCGGACAGCAGACCGGTCTTGAACACCATCGCGGCGAGCCCGAGCGATGCATCGCCGGCCACCGCGTTGAGGGTGGCGACCCCGACCAGGTCCCACAGTGCCTCGACGGCACGCGCCGACTGACCGTGCGCGGCCAGCCAGCTGCCGAAGTCCTGCGCGTCGAGCGCGGGATCCGCGAGGTCCAGTGCTCGGAGCGCCAGTGCGGCACGCCCGACCTTGGCGCGCTCGGCGAGCGAGAGATGGGGGTAGGTCGCCAGGCTGCGCCCGAGATGCAGGGGGACGGGCAGTGCGTCGCGACGTAGTCTGCCGAGCCGTCTTCCGGGTGCGCCCTCCGCGTCGAGAACGGGCACGTCGAGACGATCCTGCATCGGTGCCAGCGCGGCCGCGTCGATGCGGTCGAGGAACCAGCGGTAGGCGGTGCAGCACCGCAGATAGACGTGCTGGCCGTTGTCGACGGTCAGGCCACCACGTTGGAAGGAGAAGGCGAGACCGCCCAGGCGGGGACGTCCCTCCAGCAGGGTGACCCGCACGCCGGCATCGGCGAGCGCGAGCGCGGCCGTGATGCCTGCGAGCCCTCCCCCGACGACCACGGCGGACGTCCCCGAGGCGGACGGCGGCGCCCCGGGGCGACCAGAGGCGTCCTCGGCCGGGCCCCCCGGCTGTGTGCCGTCGCTCATCGTGCTTCCTCCCCTGCCGGTCCGCCGTGGTGCTTGAACGATGCACGGCAGTCCGTCGCAGTCATGGACGCCGCGCCGCACCGGAGGGTTGCCTGCCGCTTTTCGGCGGTCGAGTCACCTTGGACCGGATTGTCCATCACACACGCCTCCTGACGGTCCGCCGGGACACGCTCCGCGCGTCCAGGCCCGACAGACCGCGCACGGCGACGTACGCCTTCTCCCGGCCGGGCAGCGAGACCCGGCCGCGCAGCACCGCCTCCGGCTCGCGCTCGATACGGTCGAGCAGCCGGCGGTAGATGCCGGCCATGGCGGCCACGCAGGCGCCGCTGCGCCGGTCGAGCATGGGGAGCAGCCGGTAGCCCTCGGCGAAAAGGGTGCGGGCCCGACGCACTTCGAAGTGCACGAGGCCCGCGAAGTCGGAGCCCTCGGGTGGGGTCGGTCCGTGGAAGCCGGTCGAGCAGCCGAACTTGGCCAGGTCGTCGGCGGGCAGATAGACCCGCCCGCCCTCGGCGTCCTCGCGGATGTCCCGGAGGATATTGGTGAGTTGCAGCGCGAGCCCGAGCGTGTCGGCATACTCCGGCGCGCGCTCGGCGCCGCGCGCCCCCGGCTCGGTGCCGAACACGCCGAGCGAGAGCCGCCCGATGGCCCCGGCCACGCAGCGGCAGTAGACCTTCAGGTCGTCCCAGGTCTCGTAGGTTTCGCCGCGGACGTCCATGAGGACGCCGTCGATGAGCTCGTCGAGGCCGCCGAGCGGGATCGGGAAGTGCCGGGCAGCGTGGGCGAGGGCGACCGCGACCGGGTCGGTGTCGTCCTCGGCCACCTCTCCCTCGCGGATCCGGCCCAGCAGCGCCCGGGTCTCCTCCAGCCGCTCGGTCTTGACCTCGGCCGACAACGCGCCGTCGCCGATGTCGTCGACCCGCCGTGAGAACGCGTAGAGCGCGGACATGGCACGACGCTTGGGCGTCGGCAGGAGTCTGATGCCGTACGCGAAGTTACGGGCCTGCTGCCCGGTGACGGCCTCGCAGTAGCTGTACGCGGCGAGTACCGGTGGGGACATGTGCGGTGGAGACTCCACGGTCCGGATCACCCCTCTCCTCGCAGAGTCACGCCCACCTCGCGCAGCAACCGGAGCTTTCCGGGCTTGGGCGGGCCGGGAAGTACGTCGTATTCGGCGGCGGCGATCGCCTGGATCGCCGCCCTTCCTCCCGCCACGAAGCCCGCCAGCAGCAGTCTGAGCCTGCCGTGGACGCTACCCACGAGGGGGGCGCCTTCATTCAGGAGATCGCGGGCGCGTTCTGCTTCGTACGCAACCAGTGCGCGCACCGATGCGCCTGCTGTCTTCGTGGCGAGATCCGTCTCCTGGACATGAAAGCGCTTCATGTCCTCGGCGGGCAGATAGATGCGGTCGCGGCCGAGGTCCTCGGCGACGTCCTGGAGGTGTTCCACGATCTGCAGCGCCGTGCAGATCGCGTCGGAGCGGCGGATGCGCTCGGGAGTGGAGGTGCCGGTGACGCCCAGAACGAGCCGGCCGACCGGGTTCGCGGACAGCTCGCAGTACGCGAGGAGGTCGTCGTACCTCTCGTACCGGCCGATGAGCTGGTCCTGGCGGTTGGCGGCGATCAGACCGAGAAACGGCTCGGGGGTGAGACCGGCGCGCCGGACCGTGGGCTGCAGGCGGCGCAGGAGGGGGTGACGCGGCGTCGAGTCGAAGACCCTGTGCAGATCGGCCTCGAAAGCGTCCAGGAGAACGAGGCGGTCCTCGGCTTCCTCGGGCGACACGCCGAGCAGACGGGCGTCGGCGCCACCCGAAGCGAGGTCGCCGTCACCGATGTCGTCGACCAGACGAGCGAAGCCGTAGACGGCCATCAGGTCGGCACGCCAGGCCCTGGGCAGGAAGAAGGGTGCCACAGGGAAGTTCTCGTCCGCGGCCTTGTCGAGGGTGTGGCGCTCCAGGTCGCCGATGCGCGCCGTCCCGGCTTGGGTCACCGCTCGCCGCCCGACGCGGAGACGGCACATGCCTCGCGGAGCTGGAGACTTTCCGTAGCCATTGCCGTCACATCTCCCGTTCTACACTGCCCACCTAATACATCCTATTTCGGACACGCCGCCCGACCATCCGCACAGCGCGGCAGGTGTGGGTGCAGGGCATTATCGCCCCACTTGCCGCGAATCAGCACCGGTACAGCTTACGTTGTACAACGCAGCGAGGTTCGTCGGGGTGTCCTGCACATCACAACAACACACCGATTTGCGTCAAGATTCCTTGCCGCAAACAGAGTTGGCGTTTTCTTTGCAGACGCAGGGCCCCGCCGGACCGTTCCGGCGGGGCCCTGGGCATGAAAGGGCTACTTGCCCGTGAATTTCTCGTACTCCTTCAGGACCTCTTCGGTGGGACCGTCCATCCGCAGCTCACCGCGCTCCAGCCACAGCACCCGGTCACAGGTGTCCCGGATCGACTTGTTGTTGTGACTGACCAGAAACACCGTGCCCGCCTCCTTGCGCAGCTCGCGGATACGCTCCTCGGACCGCTTCTGGAACTTGCGGTCACCGGTGGCGAGGGCCTCGTCGATCATGAGGACGTCGTGGTCCTTGGCGGCCGCGATGGAGAAGCGCAGCCGCGCCGCCATGCCGGAGGAGTAGGTGCGCATCGGCAGCGTGATGAAGTCACCCTTCTCGTTGATGCCCGAGAAGTCGACGATGTCCTGGTATCTGGCTTTGATCTCCTCGCTGGACATACCCATCGCAAGGCCGCCCAGGATGACGTTGCGCTCGCCCGTCAGGTCGTTCATCAGGGCCGCGTTCACGCCGAGCAGCGAGGGCTGGCCGTCGGTGTAGACCCTCCCCCGCTCGGCGGGCAGCAGACCGGCGATGGCCCGCAGCAGCGTGGACTTGCCGGAGCCGTTCGAACCGATCAGACCGATGGCCTCGCCCCGGTAGGCGACGAACGAGACGCCCCTGACCGCGTGCACCTTGCGTACGCCGCGCGCCGCGTCGTCGGAGCCTCGCCTGAGGATGCGGCTGAGGGCGGCGGTCGCACTGCCCTTGCCCGTCCTGGCGCCGTTGACGCGATAGACGATGTGCAGCTCGTCCGCGATGACGGTGGGCACCCTGGCCCCGGTGTCCTTCTCAGCCACGGCCGTACCGCTCCTCCGCCTTCCAGAAGTACACGAACCCGCCGACGAAGACGACGACGGCCCAGAACAGCGCGATGGCCCAGACGTGCGGCGGGAGGTTCTCGGAACCGTAGTCCTTGATGACCACGAAACGCATCAGGTCCATGTAGACGGCGGCCGGGTTCACCTGCAACGCGCGGATGACCCATTCGGGGCGGCCGACGAGCATGTTGTGGATGGAGAACATGACGCCGGAGGCGTACATCCAGGTCCGCAGGACGAACGGCATCAGCTGGGCGAGGTCCGGCGTCTTGGCACCCAGCCGCGCCACGATCAGCGCGAGACCGGTGTTGAAGAGGAACTGCAGCACCAGCACCGGAACGATCAGCAGCCAGGACAGGCGCGGATAGCTGCCGAACCCCACCACCACGGCGAACAGCACGATCATCGAGAACAGCAGCTGCTGGAGCTGCTGCAGCGCGAACGAGACGGGCAGCGAGGCCCGCGGGAAGTGCAGTGCGCGCACCAGGCCCAGATTGCCGGAGATCGCGCGGACGCCGGCCATGATCGAGCTCTGGGTGAACGTGAAGACGAAAACGCCGGTCACCAGGAACGGGATGTACGTGCCGTGCGACATGCCGCGGCTGGCCTTCAGGATCAGCCCGAAGATCAGGAAGTACACGCACGCGTTCAGCAGCGGGGTGGCCACCTGCCACAGCTGGCCCAGCTTGGCCTGGCTGTACTGGGCGGTGAGCTTCGCCTGCGAGAAGGCGAGGATGAAGTGACGGCGTCCCCACAGCTGGCGGACGTACTCGACGAGTCCGGGCCGGGCACCGCTGACCGAGAGCCCGTACTTGGCGGCCAACTCGGCCGCGGTCAGCCCGTCATCGGGCGACGGACGGTCGCTCACCGCGACGCCGCCGTCATGCGTTGTCTCACTCACAGGTTGGCAAACTCTCCGTCTTCGGGTCGCACGGCCTGCCCGCGCACGGATGGGAGCCGGGATGTGGGTCCCACCCGCTGGGTTCCGTCTATCGAGCTTGTCAGATGACCGGAGGGCGGCCCAGTCGGGTAAGCCGCCACACCGTACGCCACCTCATGGGGCGCCGGGGGCCGCTCGGAGCCGTCCAGCCCTCCCGGAACCCGCCGAACCACGCCCTGAGCGCGGCCCGCGACGGGCGGCGCAGCAGCGTCAGGATCATCCAGACGCCCAGGTAGACCGGGACGAGGACGGCGGGCAGGTTGCGACGGGCCAGCCAGACCCGGTTGCGGGCGACCATCCGGTGGTAGACCGCGTGCCGGGAGGGGGCTGTCGTGGGGTGGTACAGCACCATGTCCGAGCGGTAGTCGATCATCCAGCCCGCGTCCAGGGCCCGCCAGGCCAGGTCGGTCTCCTCGTGGGCGTAGAAGAACTCGCCCGGCAGACCGCCGACCTCGGCGAAGACCTTCGTACGGACGGCGTTGGCGCCGCCCAGGAAGGTCGTGACCCGGGAGGAGCGCATCGGGTCCGAGGCGCGCAGCCGCGGCACATGGCGCCGCTGGGTCTCGCCGGTGTCGGGGTCGGCGATGCGGAAGCTGATGATGCCGAGCTCCGGGTCGGCGGCGAAGGCCTGGCGGCACAGCTCGGCGGTGTCGTTGCGGGCCAGGAGGCCGTCGTCGTCCAGGAAGAGGATGACATCGACGTCATACCCGTCGGTGCTGCCGCGACGGAAGGCCGCGATGCCGACGTTGCGGCCGCCGGGGATGCCGAGGTTCTCGGGCAGCTCCACCGTGCGGACGCCGTCGGGGACGTCCGGGACGGGCGAGCCGTTGCCGACCACGACCACCTCGACCGGGTCGCCGTCCTGCTTGGCCACCGAGTCGAGGAGGGCGCGGAGCTCGGCGGGACGGTTGCCCATCGTGATGACGACGGCCCCGACCTTTATGGCGCCGCTCACTTCAGCCTGCTCGAGGCGAGGACGGACACGAGGTGGAGCAGCGTCTGCAGCATCGCGATACCGGCCAGCACCGCGACGCCGAGCCGGGAGAAGAAGAGGTCGCCCCGGACCGCGTCCAGGATCGCCAGAACCAGGATCAGCAGGGACGCCTCTATACCGAGGACGAGCCGGTGGAACTTCAGCGCCCCGGCGGCCCTGCGGGCCAGCGCCAGACCGGAGGACCGCGGCTCGGACGCCGCCTCCTTGACCGGCGGCAGCCCGGCCTGGTGACGGGCGACCCCCACGAGATCGGTCTCGGCCTTGATCAGGACGGCGCCGAGGGCGGCGAGGGTGCCGAGGAAGGCCCACAACCAGTCGATCCGCCCGGAGCCCCACAGGTCGGCGGCGCGCAGGCCGAAGCCGACCAGGACCGCGGCGTCGCACAGATACGCCCCGACCCGGTCCAGGTACACCCCGGCGAGCGAGTACTGCTTCTTCCAGCGGGCGATCTCGCCGTCGACGCAGTCCAGCAGCAGGTAGAGCTGGACCAACACCACCCCGAGTACGGCGCCCGCCACACCCGGCACCAGCAGGGCCGGGGCGGCGAGGACACCGAAGACGGTCATCAGGTACGTCAGCTGGTTGGGCGTGACCCCGGTGTTCACCAGGTAACGGTCGATCCGCAGCGAGATCTCCCGCATGTAGAGGCGTCCCGCCCAGTGCTCACCGCTGCGCCGGTCCTTCACCCCGGAAGGATGAACGACGGGACGGAGTTCAGCTACCGATGGCCTTGACATAGTCGGCGTATGCGTCCTTGATCTGGTCGGTCTTCAGGTCGAGGTGTTCGAGGATCGTGTAGCGGCCGGGCCGGGTCTGCGGGGCGAACTCCACGGCCTGGACGAACTCGTCCACCGTGAAGCCGATCTCCTCCGGCAGCACGGGCAGCCCGTGCCGGCGCAGCACCTGAGCCATGAATGCCGACTCGTCGTGCGCCCCTCGCAGATACATCGCGAAGGCGGCGCCCAGGCCGCACTGCTCGCCATGGGCGGCCGCGCGCTGGGGGAACAGCAGGTCGAAGGCGTGGTTGATCTCGTGGCACGCGCCGGAGGACGGTCGGGAGTCGCCCGAGACCGACATGGCGATACCGCTGAGGACCAGCGCCTCGGCCAGCACCTGGAGGAAGTCGTTGTCGCCGATGCCGCCGGGGTGGCGCAGCACGGACTCGCCGGCCTGTCGGGCCATCGCCGCGGCGAGACCGTCGATCTTCTCGCCGTTGACGCGGTTGGCCAGCTCCCAGTCCGCGATCGCGGAGATGTTCGAAACGGCGTCGCCGATACCCGCGCGCACGAAACGCGCCGGGGCCTCGCGGATGACGTCGAGGTCGATGACGACTGCGATCGGGTTCGGCACACCGTACGAGCCGCGGCCGGCGTCGTTGTCGAGGGTGGCCACCGGCGAGCACAGGCCGTCGTGCGCCAGGTTCGTGGGTACGGCGACCAGCGGCAGGCCGACGCGCGCGGCGGCGAACTTGGCGCAGTCGATGATCTTGCCACCGCCCAGGCCCACGAGTGCGTCGTAGTGGCCGGCCCTCATGTCAGCGGCCAGCCGGACCGCGTCGTCGAGGGTTCCGCCGCCGACCTCGTACCAGGTGGCGCCGGGCAGACTGGGGGTGAGTCGCTCACGCAGCCGGGCCCCCGAACCGTCGCTGACCGCGACGGCCAGCTTCCCCGAGTGCGAGATGCGTTCGTCGGCGAGCACACTCGCCAGGTCGTCGAGGGCACCCGGGCGGATGTCGACGACGACGGGTGAGGGGATGAGCCTCGTCAGTACCGGCACGCGATCTCCCGGCCCTTGGCGAGGTCGTCGTGGTTGTCGATCTCGACCCACCGAACGTCACCGATCGGCGCGACGTCGATACGGAAGCCTCGGTCGACCAGCTCCTGGTACCCGTCCTCGTAGTAGAGCTGGGGGTCCCGCTCGAACGTGGCACGCAGGGCGTCGACCAGCTCGGCGGCCGCGTCGCCCTCGATCAGGGTGACGCCGATGTACTCGCCGGTCGCCTCGGCCGGATCCATCAGCTTGGTGATCCTCTTCACGCCCCGGTCGGGGTCGACGACCACCTTCATCTCCTCGTCGGCGAGCTTCTTCACCGTGTCGAGGGCCAGGATGATCTTCTTGCCGTCACCGCGGGCGGCGAGCAGCGTCTTCTCGACGGAGACCGGGTGCACCGTGTCACCGTTGGCGAGGATCACACCGTCCTTGAGGGCGTCACGGCCGCACCACAGGGAGTAGGCGTTGTTCCACTCCTCGGCCTTGTCGTTGTCGATGAGGGTGAGCTTGAGGCCGTACTTCTCCTCCAGAGCCGCCTGGCGCTCGTAGACGGCCTCCTTGCAGTAGCCCACGATGATCGCGGCCTCGGTCAGACCGATCTCGGCGAAGTTGCCGAGGGTGAGGTCCAGGACCGTGAGGCTCTCCTCTGTGCCCGCGGGCCCCACCGGCACCAGAGCCTTGGGCAGGGTGTCGGTATAAGGGCGCAGACGCCGTCCGGCGCCGGCCGCCAGCACAAGGCCGATCATGCAGGTTCTCCTTCATCGTGTACGGCGGGCGCACCACTCTTGTGAGCGGTCACCCAGAACCGGATGCTCTCGACGAGCACCACCAGGGCCACGTAGACCGCGAGGGCCGTGAGCGCGACCTTGAACTGCGCCGCGGTGAGCAGCGCGGCGAGGGCCGTGACCAGCAGCGTCCGGCCTTCGTGCCCCCCGATTGCGCGCACCAGCCAGTGCGGCGGCGCGCCGGCGTCGCCGCGGATGCGGTACACCGTGTCGTAGTGATGGTAGGCGACAGCCGCCACCAGTCCGAAAGCCGCTGGAAGCACTCCGTTTACCCCGGATTTGGCTGCCAGCACCAGGACGGTGGCGTATTCGGCCACCCGGAAGAGCGGGGGGACGAGCCAGTCCAGGGGGCCCTTGAGAGGCTGGGACAGAGCCAGGCCGGACGTGACGGCGTAGACGACGGCTCCCCCGACGACCGCCCAGAGGTCACCGGAGAGGAGGGCCGAGGCGAGGACCGCGACACCGATCACCGCCAGCGGCATGGGAGCACCGGGGCGGATCCGCGTGTTCGGACCGCGCAACTTGGCCACGTAATCGGCGAACGGCCCGCTGTCCGCCAGGTCGGCCAGCGCCCGCGCAGCCTGTTCGGTTCGCCGCGCCCTGCGCGTCAGCGAGCGCAGCACGCGGCCCGCGCTGGTGTACGCGGCGGCGAAGGCGCAGCCGATGAGCAGGGCGTAGAAGGTGATGCGGGGAGTGGTGACGGCCGTCAGAACGGCGATCATCGCCCACCGTTCACCGATCGGCAGGACGATCATCCGGCGCACCCACACCGTCCAGCCGACGCTGTCGAGGCGGTCCGAGAGGGCAGCGGTGGGACTGGTGTTCGCGGTCGCGGCAGGATCCCCGACGTTTGCCTCGTTGAAGGCGAAGTCCACTACGTGCCGGCAGGTCTGCAGGACCATCGCGCCCAGGGCGAGCGCCCAGACGTCGTCACCGCCACGGGCAGCGCCGAGGGCGAGGCCTGCGTAGTAGGCGTACTCCTTGGCGCGGTCGAAGGTGGCGTCCAGCCAGGCACCGAGCGTCGAGTACTGCAGCGAGTAGCGGGCGAGCTGGCCGTCGGTGCAGTCGAGGACGAAGGAGAGGAGCAGCAGGATGCCCGCGGCGACGAAACCGCCGCGGGTACCGGTGGCCGCGCAGCCCGCCGCGATCAGGGCGGTGAGCAGCGAGGCGGTGGTGACCTGGTTGGGGGTGAGGCCGCGGCGGGCGCACCAGCGAGCGAGGTAACGCGAGTACGGGCTGATGAAGTGCGTGGTGAAGAAACCGTCGCGAGCCTTGACGGCGCTCCGCAGACGCACGGCCTCGTCGTCGATGGCTGAGACCGCCTGGCGGGCCTCGTTGCGGGTCTGGGGGTCGGCGGGGACGGCGGCGACCAGCGTGCCGAGTTCGGGGTGATGGACCGGAATGCCGTCGGCGTCGAGGGCCGCGGTGACGCGCTCGGCGAGGTTCTCGGTGACGACCGCCGCACCGCCGGTCGCGGCCGAGTTCTCGCGGGCCAGCGCGCGGGTCAGCGCCTGGCGGGCGGCGGGCTGGGCGGTGACGGCACCGGGCACGGCGGCGGCCGGGAAGCGGGGATCGGTGAGACCGAGGCGCAGCGCGTGCAGATGGCCAACGAAGCGGGCGTCGACGACCGCGACCCGCTGGTTCGCCGGCACGGCGGCGAGGAGTGTCTCGGCGTCACCGGCGTCGGTGGCGACCCGCACGTCGAAGCCGAGGGACCGCAGATCGCCCTCGAGCGACGATCCGGGAACCGGCTGACCGGTGAGGATGGCGGTCGACAGACGAACTCACTCCCTGAGGCCCGACGTGTACGAACGTCGGTCATATGTGTGGTGTGGGACACCCGGAGCAGGGGCCGGGCGGCATGTCGGCAGAGGTTATCGGATGCCTGGAAGCCGGTGTTCACCGGCCGTTCATAGACTGATCAACCCGGTCTGCCCGACTGCCGCCGCGATCATCATCATCGATCGGACAGGCGCGCCACAAACTGCGCGTCCATATCCCTGCAATATCCCTGCAATCGCGACATCGCACTTGTCACGTGAGGGAACATTCATGCCATGACTTATTCATAGGGGACTTCTCCTTCATAGAGGCCTTCTCCACCTCTATAGGGGCCTTCTCCACCTTCCCGGACAGGGACCCTGTTCGCCGGGCGGACATAGGGTGAGGGGCCATGACATGGCTGATCACCGGCGGGGCCGGATACATCGGGGCACACGTGGCGCGGGCGATGGCCGGGCAAGGTGAGCGCGTCCTCGTTCTGGACGATCTCTCTTCCGGTGTGCCGACGCGGCTGCCGGAGAGCATTCCGCTGGTCCAGGGCTCCACGCTGGACGGCGAGCTGCTGAAGCGGGTCCTTGCCGAACACGCGGTGACCGGTGTGGTGCACCTCGCCGCGCGCAAGCAGGTCGGCGAGTCCGTGGCCCAGCCCACGCGCTACTACCAGGAGAACGTGGGCGGTCTGGCGACGCTGCTGGACGCGGTGGCGGGGGCGGGAGTCGAACGGTTCCTGTTCTCCTCGTCCGCCGCCGTCTACGGCAACCCCGATGTGGACCTCATCACGGAGGACACTCCCTGCGCCCCTATGAGCCCGTACGGCGAGACGAAGCTCGCGGGCGAGTGGCTGGTGCGGGCGGCGGGCCGGGCGCACGGCATCGCAACCGCGTGCCTTCGGTACTTCAACGTGGCGGGCGCGGCCGAGCCGGAGCTGGCCGACACGGGCGTCTTCAACGTCGTGCCGATGGTCTTCGACCGGCTGACCCGCGGCGATGCCCCGCGGATCTTCGGCGACGACTATCCGACGCCGGACGGCACCTGCGTGCGCGACTACATCCACGTCGCCGACCTCGCCGACGCGCACCTCGCGGCGGCCCGGCGGCTGGCTGGGGGCGCGACGGGCGATCTGACCGTCAACATCGGCCGCGGCGAAGGCGTGTCGGTACGGGAGCTCGTCACGCTCATCGGCGAGGTGACCGGGGACACCACGCCCGCGGTCGTCGAGCCGCGCCGTCCCGGTGACGCCCCCCGCGCGGTCGGGTCCTCGGCGCTGGCCGAGCGGGAGCTGGGCTGGAGCGCCCGGCTCGGGGTGCACGAGATGGTGGAGTCGGCCTGGCGGGGCTGGCTGCTGCACCACCCTCAGGGGCGCCACGACTGACCGGGTGCACCCGGCGTACGCGCGACGCGGGAGAGGGTCACACTACAACCGGGCCCGGCAGCACACGGGCGTGTGAGGGACGCGTGTGCGCCGGGTGTACGACACATACCGGGCCCCGTGCGTCCGGGACGCAATCCGGCGGGGCGGTTCCCCCTCGCCGACGCCGGGCACGATCAGGTGTCCCGCCTCTTACGGCGTCTGTTCCGTGGGGCCGTACGGCCCCGTCCGGACGGGCGGAGCGGGACATGCGGGGGGTTACGAAGTGCCGGGAGTGCCGGATTCGTACGGCAGACTTGGGGCTGGACAACCGATGCGAAGGATGGGTATGCCGATCACACCTGCCAGCGCGACGGACCGTTCGTCGAACGGCACCGCCGAGGCCATCTTGCTGGAGCTCGTCGACGAGAACGGCACCACCATCGGCACGGCGGAGAAGCTCGCCGCCCATCAGCCGCCGGGCCGACTCCACCGGGCGTTCTCGGTGTTCCTCTTCGACGAGCGCGGACGGCTGCTGCTCCAGCAGCGGGCGCTGGGCAAGTACCACTCCCCCGGTGTCTGGTCGAACACCTGCTGCGGCCATCCCTACCCGGGCGAGGCGCCGTTCGCGGCGGCGGCCCGGCGGACCTACGAGGAGCTGGGGATCTCCCCGTCGCTGCTGGGGGAGGCGGGCACCGTCCGCTACAACCACCCGGACCCGGACTCGGGCCTGGTGGAGCAGGAGTACAACCATCTCTTCGTCGGTCTCGTGCAGTCCACCCTGCACCCGGACCCGCAGGAGGTGGGAGCCACGGTCTTCGTGACCCCCGACGAACTGGCGGAGCGGCACGTGAAGGACACGTTCTCGTCGTGGTTCACGACGGTCCTGGACGCCGCGCGGCCGGCGATCAGGGAGCTGACCGGTCCGTCCGCGGGCTGGTGACACCAGGGTCCGTCCCGGCCCGCACGGCCGGGACGGACTCACCCGGTCCGCGCATGCCTGACATCCCTCACAGGAACCCCGGGGGTTTGAGCGGAAGGGCGGCCCAGATCACCTTGCCGCCGCTCGCCGTGTGCTCGACGTCGCACACCCCGCCCTCCTCCCTGGTGATCTCGCGGACCAGAAGCAGTCCCCGGCCGCCGGTCCGGCCGTGGTCGGCCTCCAGGGCGCTCGGGCGGTAGGGGTGCTCGTCCTCCACCGACACCCGCACCCACTCGGGACCGACGGCGACCTCCACGGCGAGCATCGGCGACAGCAGCGCCGCGTGCCGGACCGCGTTGGTGACCAGTTCGGACACGATCAGCAGCAGCGACTGCACGGTGTCGTCCGAAGCGGGCACGCCCTGGCGGGCGAGCAGGTCCCGGACGGCGTGCCGCGCCTGCGGCACCGAGGCGTCCACGGCGGCGGCGGTGAATCGCCACACCCCCTCGTACGGCAGCGGGCCCGGTGCTCTGCGGCTGTCCGGAGGGTTCCCGTCGCCTTCAGGGCGTGGGCCAGACCCTCGCCCTTGGTTGTCCATCGTCCGGTCGCCACCCTTGCGCTCGATTGTCACCACACGTCGAGTGTTGGGAATGCGCTGGTCCGTCCCGAATGACTGACCAGAAGTAAGCCGCTATCGACGGCATCTGACCGTTGGCGCCTGGCGCGGTCGGCTGGATGACCGGTCCTGCCCCCGTTGCGCCGACTTCGGAACTCTTCGGGTTGTACGGGTTCCGCGTCCGCTCGTCCGGTACGTTGCGCCGGACCCTTCTTGATCGCGCGTTGCGGGGGTGCGGATAGCATCCGGCGTATGGAGCCGCAGCTGCTGCACCGCGTCACCGACGGGGTCGCGACCGTCGTCATCCACCACCCGGCCAAGCGGAACGCCATGACGGCCGGCATGTGGGAGGCGCTTCCGCCGCTGCTCGACGAGCTGGCCGCCGATCCGGCCGTCCGGGTGCTGGTGCTCACCGGTGAGGGCGGGACGTTCTGCGCGGGCGCCGACATCTCCACCTTGCGGGAGTCACCCGAGAAGGCACAGACCCTGGCCGTGCTGGCCGAGGAGGCGCTGGCCGCGTTTCCGATGCCGACCCTGGCGGCGGTCCGAGGCCACTGCGTGGGGGGCGGGTCACAGCTGGCGGCGGCCTGCGACCTGCGGTTCGCGCAGGACGGCGCGCTGTTCGGGGTGACCCCGGCCAAGCTGGGGATAGTCTACCCGGCCTCCTCCACCCGTCGGCTGGTGTCGCTGGTGGGGCCCGGCACCGCGAAGTACCTGTTGTTCTCAGGCGAGTTGATGGATGCGGCGCGGGCCCTGCGGACGGGCCTGCTCGACGAGGTGCTGCCCGAGGGTGAACTCGACAAGCGTGTCGCCGAGTTCACCCGCGCACTGGCCGCACGCTCGCAGCTGACGCAGGCCGCGGCCAAAGAGTTCGCGAACGGGCGCACGGACCGGGACGCGTACTGGGCCGAGCAGGCGCGCGGGAGCGGCGACACCGCGGAGGGCGTCGCCGCGTTCCTGGAGCGCAGGCAGCCGCGGTTCACGTGGACTACGTCAGGATGAAGCGGCTCTTGGCGCGGAACTCCTCGACGAGGTGGGCGGGCGCCTTGTGCGGGGACCCCGCGTCGTAGGGCGGCTGTGGGTCGTACTCGGTCAGCAGCTGTACGGCCTGGGCGTGTTCGTCGCCCGCGATACGGCCGAGCAGCGCGAGCCCCATGTCGATCCCGGAGGACACACCGGCGGCGGTGACGTACTTGCCGTCGAACACGACGCGCTCGCCGGTGGGCTGCGCGCCGAACCGCCCGAGGAAGTCCAGGGCCAGCCAGTGCGAGGTGGCCCGGCGCCCCTCGAGGAGCCCGGCGGCTGCGAGCAGCAGCGAACCGGTGCACACGGACGTCGTCCAGGTGCTGGTGGAGTCGGCCGAGCGCAGCCAGTCCAGGAGTGGCTCGTTCTCCATCTGCGGCGTCTGGCCGGGGCCACCGGGGACGACCACGATGTCCGGGGCCGGCACCTCGGCCAGGGCCCGGTCGGCGGTGAGGGCGAGGGCGCCGGTGTCGCTGCGCACGGGCCCCGTCCGCTCGGCGACGAAGACGGTCTCGGCGTCGGGGAGTCGGCCGAGCGTCTCGTACGGGCCCACAGCGTCGAGGGCGGTGAACCGGTCAAAGAGGACGATCGCGATCTGCATGCGCTTCCCTTCGGTCATGGTCGGTGGCCGTGTGGTCCGAGGTGATCAGTGAGTGGCTGCCAGGCGGAAGCCACGCCCTCGCCGAAGTGGCCGACCCGCACAGCGATTGTTGGCGGACCCGGGGATGGCCGCAACGCCGAACAGCCCACTTTTCCCGCCATCGCGCTCCCCGTCGTTCTCTGCGTACCGACCAGTCGGTAACGTGTCGGCCATGACGACTCCCCTGCCGGAGCGCGCCGGGCGGCGCTGCCACAACGTGATCAATCCGCTCCACTCGACGCACTACTTCTCGCCGGATCTGGAACGGGAACTGACCGCCGTGGGCATCGGCGACCAGAGGGCCGCCTACTTCGCGGTCCGTGCCGCCGCGATGGGACCGGTGGGCGCGGGCGTGGTGACGGCGACGTTCTACAACTTCCAGCCCGAGCTGGTGGCACGGCACGTGCCCGCCATGTGGGAAACGGCGTCCCCCGAGGTGGTGCTCGCGGCACGCACGCGTGCCGTCGACACGACGCTGCGCCGACTGCTCGGCGAAGAGACCGTCGCCTCCAAGGAGATGGCCGAGGCGGCGGAACTCGCGCTGCGCGCGACGGAGGCGTGCACCCCGCACGCGCGCCCGTTGTATGCCGCGCACGCCGGTCTGCCCGTGCCCGACGAACCGCACCTGGCGTTCTGGCACGCGGCCACGCTGCTGCGCGAGCACCGCGGCGACGGCCATCTGACCGTGCTGCTCGACGTGGAACTCGACCCCGTGGAGGCGCTGGTGACACACACGGCGACGGGCAAGGGCATGGCCCCGAAGTGGGCCCTCGCCACACGCGGCTGGAGCCGTCAGGACTGGGACGCGGCGTCCGGGCGGCTGCGCGAGCGCGGGCTGATCGACGCGGAGGGCGAGTTGACCGAGGCCGGCACCGCGCTGCGCAAGGAGATCGAGGCGGCGACCGACCGCCTCGACCGGGCTCCCTACGAGCACCTCGGCGCAGCGGGCGTCGAGCGGCTGACGGAGCTGGCGGGCGGGCTGCTGATGAGGGCGCTCGCGGCCGGGGCCTTCCCTGAGGGCATGATCGGCAAGGGGTGAGGTACCGGACGTCGTCCCATGTGGACACGCCGGCACGACGGAAGGGGAAACTGTGCTCCGTGCGACAGCAGATGTCCTGCGCCAGATCGGCGGTGCCCTCGCCACGGTGGTGGCTCTGCCGTTCCGGGCTCTGGCCCGGCTGTTCGGCGGGGCTTCGGCCTCGGCACGGGGCGGCGCCCGCCGGGTCTGAGGAGCCGGTCGCACGGGGCGGCCGAGTGACGGAGGCCGTCCCGTGCGACCCGGATGCCGTCCGTGTCCCCGCCCTGAGCCCGTGTTGTCGGTGCGACCTGCCACAATTGCCGCGCAACCTCAGTGGAGAAGGCGGTACGGGATCGTGACGACACCCCTCGTAGGGTCCATCGAAGGCAGGATCGCCGAGGAGCTCGGCGTACGGGAGCGGCAGGTGAAGGCCGCGGTCGAGCTGCTCGACGGCGGTTCGACGGTGCCCTTCATCGCCCGCTACCGCAAGGAAGCGACCGAGATGCTCGATGACGCGCAGCTGCGCACCATCGAGGAGCGGCTGCGGTACCTGCGGGAGCTGGAGGAGCGGCGCACGGCGATCCTGGAGTCGGTGCGCGAGCAGGGCAAGCTGACCGACGAGCTGGAGGCCCAGATCCGGGGCGCCGAGACCAAGGCGCGCCTGGAGGACATCTACCTGCCGTTCAAGCCGAAGCGGCGCACCAAGGCGCAGATCGCGCGCGAGGCGGGTCTCGAACCCCTGGCCGAGGGCCTGCTCGGCGACCCGACGGTGGAACCGCACGCCGCGGCCGCCGCCTTCGTCGACGCCGACAAGGGGGTCGCCGATCCCCAGGCCGCGCTCGACGGGGCGCGGGCGATCCTCGCCGAGCGGTTCTCGGAGGACGCCGACCTGATCGGCGAGCTGCGCGAGCGCATGTGGGTCCGCGGGCGCCTGGCCGCCAAGGTGCGGGAGGGCAAGGAGGAGGCGGGCGCCAAGTTCGCCGACTACTTCGACTTCGCCGAGCCGTTCACCGAGCTTCCCTCGCACCGCGTTCTCGCCATGCTGCGTGGCGAGAAGGAGGAGGTCCTCGACCTCGTCCTGGAGCCGGAGGAGCCGACGGAGGGCCCCTCGTCGTACGAAGGGATCGTGGCGAACCGGTTCGGGATCGCCGACCGCGGCCGTCCCGCCGACAAGTGGCTGGTCGACACGGTCCGCTGGGCCTGGCGCACCCGCATCCTCGTACACCTCGGCATCGACCTGCGCCTCAGGCTGCGCACGGCCGCCGAGGACGAGGCGGTGGCGGTCTTTGCGGCCAACCTGCGCGACCTGCTGCTCGCTGCCCCGGCCGGCACGCGGGCGACGCTGGGCCTCGACCCCGGATTCCGTACGGGCGTGAAGGTGGCCGTGGTGGACGCGACCGGCAAGGTGGTGGCCACCGACGTCATCTACCCGCACGTGCCGGCCAACAAGTGGGACGAGGCGATCGCCAAGCTGGCGCGCCTGGCCAAGGAGCACGCGGTCGAGCTCATCGCGATCGGCAACGGCACGGCGTCCCGCGAGACCGACAAACTCGCCGGTGAACTGATCGCCGAACACCCGGAGCTGAAGCTCACCAAGGTGATGGTGTCCGAGGCCGGCGCATCGGTGTACTCGGCCTCCGCCTTCGCCTCGCAGGAACTGCCGGACATGGACGTGTCGCTGCGCGGTGCGGTCTCCATCGCCCGCCGTCTGCAGGACCCGCTCGCCGAGCTGGTGAAGATCGACCCGAAGTCGATCGGCGTCGGCCAGTACCAGCACGACCTGTCCGACGTGAAGCTCTCGCGCTCGCTGGACGCGGTGGTCGAGGACTGTGTGAACGGCGTGGGCGTGGACGTCAACACGGCGTCGACGCCGCTGCTGGCCCGGGTCTCCGGCATCTCCTCCGGGCTCGCGGAGAACATCGTGGCGCACCGCGACGCCAACGGCCCCTTCACATCGCGCTCGCAGCTGAAGGACGTGGCGCGGCTCGGCCCCAAGGCCTACGAGCAGTGCGCGGGCTTCCTGCGGATCCGGGGCGGCGACGATCCGCTGGACTCGTCCAGCGTGCACCCGGAGGCGTACCCGGTCGTCCGGCGCATGGTGAAGACCGCGGGCCAGGAGGTGGCCTCGCTGATCGGCAACACGTCGATGCTGCGTTCCCTGAGGCCCTCCGACTTCGTGGACGAGACGTTCGGTCTGCCGACCGTGACCGACATCCTCAAGGAGCTGGAGAAGCCGGGGCGCGACCCGCGGCCCGCATTCAAGACGGCCACGTTCAAGGAGGGCGTCGAGAAGATCTCCGACCTGTCGGCCGGCATGATCCTCGAGGGCGTCGTCACGAATGTCGCCGCCTTCGGCGCCTTCGTGGACGTCGGCGTCCACCAGGACGGCCTCGTGCACGTCTCCGCGATGTCGAAGACGTTCGTCAAGGACCCGCGGGACGTGGTGAAGCCGGGCGACATCGTCAAGGTGAAGGTCCTGGACGTCGACATCCCGCGCAAGCGGATCTCGCTGACGCTGCGTCTCGACGACGAAGCCGCTCCGCAGCAGGGTGGCGGCGGTGGGCGCCAGCAGCGTGGCGGGCGTCCTCCGCAGCAGCGGCAGGCCCGCCAGGGCGGCGGCTCGCGGCAGGCGCCCCCGCCGGCGAACAGCGCGATGGCCGACGCGCTGCGCCGCGCGGGTCTGCTCGACCCGAAGAACGGCCGCCGCTGAGCCGACCCGGCCCGGACCTTCCGCTGCGACGCGGAGGGTCCGGGCCCGTTCGTCGCGGGCGTCTGTCCGTGTGCGATCAGGCCCTCACAGGACGTCGACGTGGCGGTCCGCCTGGGCCGGGTCGAGGCCGTAGCGACAGAGCATCACCTCGTCGGCGCCGAGCTCGGCGAAGTCCGCGATCGCCGCACGGATCTCCGCCGCAGTGGTGAGCAGGCCGGCGACCATCCGGTCGGCCATGCCGGTGAAGGCGTCGTACGCGTGCAGGGCGGCCCGGGCTTCATCGACCACTTCCTGCGCACCGAGCGAGACGTCGACCTGCGCGACGATGCGGAGGGCCGAGGCTCTACCGAGTAGTCCGCGAGCTCCAGACCCTTCTCCCCGTCCGGGCCCTGCCCATCTGCCACCGCGACAGACCCGCCCCGATCCCCGATACCAACATGCCCGAGCCCTTCTAGCGCTCTGTCACCTTGCCGTCCGCCACCTCCAGGCGGCGGGTGACCCGGACCGCGTCCAGCATGCGGCGGTCATGGGTGACCAGCAGCAGTGTGCCCGCGTAGGAATCCAGGGCCGACTCGAGTTGCTCGATGGCCGGGAGGTCGAGGTGGTTGGTCGGCTCGTCCAGGACCAGGAGGTTGACTCCCCTGCCTTGGAGGAGGGCGAGCGCGGCCCTTGTGCGCTCGCCCGGGGAGAGGGTCGCCGCCGGGCGCAGGACGTGGTCCGTCTTCAGGCCGAACTTGGCCAGCAGCGTGCGGACGTCCACCGGGTCCGTGTCCGGGACCGCCGCGCGGAACGCGTCCAGCAGGGACTCCGGGCCGTGGAAGAATCCCCGTGCCTGGTCGACCTCGCCGACCAGGACGCCCGAGCCGAGGGCGGCATGGCCGGCGTCCAGGGGGACACGGCCCAGCAATGCGCCGAGCAGCGTCGACTTGCCCGCCCCGTTCGCACCCGTCACCGCCACCCGGTCCGCCCAGTCGAGTTGCAGGGACACGGGACCGAACGTGAAGTCGCCGCGCCGTACCTCCGCGTCCCGGAGCACGGCGACGACGGCGCCCGAGCGGGGGGCCGCCGCGATCTCCATGCGCAGATCCCACTCTTTGCGGGGCTCCTCGACGACCTCGAGGCGCTCGATCATGCGCTGGGTCTGCCGGGCCTTGGCGGCCTGCTTCTCGCTGGCCTCGCTGCGGAACTTACGGCCGATCTTGTCGTTGTCGTTGCCCGCCTTGCGCCGGGCGTTCTTCACGCCCTTGTCCATCCAGCCGCGCTGCATCTGGGCACGGTCCTGGAGGGCGGCCTTCCTGTCGGCGTACTCCTCGTACTCGTCGCGGGCGTGCCGGCGAGCCGTCTCGCGCTCCTCCAGGTAGGCCTCGTAGCCGCCGCCGTAGAGATTGATCTGCCGCTGTGCGAGGTCGAGTTCGAGGACCTTGGTGACCGTGCGCGTGAGGAACTCACGGTCGTGACTGACGACCACGGTCCCGGCCCGCAGTCCGCCGACGAAGCGTTCCAGGCGCTCCAGGCCGTCCAGGTCGAGGTCGTTCGTCGGCTCGTCGAGCAGGAACACGTCGTACCGGGACAGCAGCAGCGAGGCGAGCCCGGCGCGGGCCGCCTGACCGCCGGACAGGGACGTCATCGGCTGGTCGAGGCCGACGCCCAGGCCGAGCGAGCCGGCGACCTCCTCGGCCCGTTCGTCGAGGTCCGCACCGCCGAGGCCGAGCCAGCGCTCCAGGCTCACCGCGTACGCGTCCTCGGCACCGGGCGTCCCGTCGACGAGCCCTTGCGTCGCCTCGTCCATCCGGCGCTGGGCCTCCGCCACGCCAGTGCGGCGCGACAGGAACTCCCGCACCGTCTCGCCCGGCCGCCGCTCGGGCTCCTGCGGGAGATGGCCGACCGTCGCGGTCGGCGGGGACAGGCGCAGTTCGCCCCGCTCCGGGGTCAGCAGTCCGGCGAGCATCCGCAGCAAAGTGGACTTGCCCGCCCCGTTGGCACCGACGAGTCCGATCACGTCGCCGGGCGCGACGACGAGGTCGAGCCCGGAGAAGAGCGAGCGGTCGCCGTGCCCGGCGGCGAGGTCCTTGGCGACGAGAGTGGCAGTCATCAGACCGCCGATCCTAACGAGCGGGGGACGACCGGCCCAACGGCACCAGGAACCGGCCGGCCCGGCGGGAAAGGCCCTCAGTCACCCGCTCAGCGCGGCACCGCCGTCACCAGCACGGTGCCCGAGGTCCGGGCCACCAGGAACGACTTCCCCTTGGTCGTCCTGGGGTCGAGGGCGATGCGATGGCGGCCCGGCTCCAGGACGTCGTCGAAGGCCTGATGCGTGTGGACGCGGTGCAGTCGGTCCTGGCGGTACGTGATGAGGCTGACCCGGCACATGGCGGCGACCTCGACGTCCGCCGCCCCGCCGGCGACCGCCAGACGCGTGAGGCGCCGCTGCTCCACGAGGCTGCGATCCAGGGCGTGCTGGATCTGCGCGACGAGGAGGGGAACGATGGGGGCGAGTCCGTCGACGTACGCCATCTCGACCCCGGCGCGCTCGAACGAGTCCCGTACGGCGGCACGTTCCCGCTCACCGACCGCCTGCCCGAAGGCCACCGCGCCGTAGGTGCGCAGTTCCTCGGCGGGCACACCGGTGACGTCGTGCGCGATCTCCGCACCGATGCCGATCGTCCGCAGTGCGGCGGCGAGCCGGGCGAGGACGGCGACACGCGCGCCGATCAGCAGCACCCGGCGCCGCACCGCCGAGTCGCCGGCGAGCAGGGCGTGAAGGGCGCGGCGGTACTCGTCGCCGCGGAAGCGGAACGGCCCTGTCCCGTGGTAGCCGTTGAGCTCCAGGTCCACCCGCTCGTCGGTCTGCCAGGCGAGGTCCCGCCACACGAAGTCGTCGCCGTCCCTCTCGATGACCGCCGTGACGGCCCCGCAGGCCAGGTCCTCGCACTCCGGACAGCCGTAGATGACATGACGGCCGCCCTCCAGCGGCGCGTCGGCCTCCAACAGCAGGCCGCGTACCTGAGCGGTGAAGATCGAGGGCGGGATGTCGGAGGCGAGCGGGGAGACGGCGTCCAGGTCGGAGAGCCGGAACAGCAGCGGACACCCGTCGACGACGAAGTCCATGAAGTCCCGATGCACCTGCTGGACACCGTTGGCGAGGACGCCACCGGCACGCATCGCCGGTGCCAGGCCGAAGGTCGCGTACTCGGCAGACATGCTGTGAGTATCCCCACACTGGGCGTGATGTGAGCACGGCAGGACGCATTCGGCTAGCGTCCCGGCGTGGACAGAGATCAGAGCGGTGATGTGATCGTGGTGGGCGGCGGCGTCATCGGGCTGACGACGGCGATCGTCCTGGCGGAGAGCGGCCGGCACGTGCGGGTGTGGACGCGGGAGCCCGCCGAGCGGACCACCTCAGCGGTCGCCGGCGCGGTGTGGTGGCCGTACCGGATCGAACCCGGGTCCCGGGTGGGCGAATGGGCCCTGGAGTCTCTCGGCGTCTACGAGGCGCTGGCCGCGCGGCCCGAGGAGACGGGCGTACGCATGGTCGAGGGCGTACACCGCGAGACGCGGCCGGACGGCCTCGGCCCGTGGGCCGCCTCTGTCGAGGGACTTCGGGCCTCGACGGACGCCGAGTACGCCGGGACCGGTCTGTGGGCACGGCTTCCCCTCATCGACATGTCGACCCATCTCCCATGGCTGCTCGGCCGGCTGCTACGGGCCGGCGGGCGGGTCGAGGAACGGTCGGTCGCGGATCTGGAGGAACCGGCCGCCGCGGCACCCGTCGTGGTCAACTGCACGGGGCTTGGCGCCCGCGAGCGCACGGCCTCGCGGAATCCCACTCGGCCGCGCGGGCCAGGAGCGCGTCCCGGACGATCGCGTCCGTCTCCGTGGCCGTCACCGTGCACGCATGCGCCCCGGCCACCGCGCCGTACAGGGCGCAGCGACGGGGCGGCTCGCCGTTCAGGTGGCCGAAGAGGAAGCCGGCGGCGAAGGCGTCTCCCGCGCCGTTGGAGTCCACCACCGGTGCGGGTGGCCTGACGGCCGGTATGCGGGTCAGCTCGTCGTCGGCAAGGAGATACGCCCCCTCGGCCCCGGCCGTGGCGACGACCGCCCGGGCCCGGCCCCGCTCCGCGATCTGCCGCATCGTCCGCTCGGGGGCGGTGAGACGGGCCGCCGACACGAAGACGACGTCCGCCGCGTACGCGAAGGGCTCGTGGTACGGGTTGACGCCGTCCCAGTCGTGCAGGTCGGTCGAGAGGGTCACCCCGGCCTCGTGCAGCAAAGGCAGGGCGTGGGAGCAGGGGTGGGTGATGGCGACGTGGACGTGGCGGCTGCCCGCCGCCAGGGACCGGACCGTCGGCTCGGGGAACCGGTCTTCGGCGTACGAACGACTGGTGTCGTACAGGGACAGCCGCCGGCCGTCCGGGCCGACGAGGTTGACTGCCCGCTTCGTACCGGCGGGCTGGGGCACGGCAGTGAGCCCGATGCCCCGGTCGCGGTGCAGCGCACGGACCAGGTCCCCCTCCGGGTCGTCGCCGAGCATGTCGAGGTGATGGGTGCGAAGGCCCAGTGCGCTCAGGCCGAGCGCCACGAAGTCACCGGTCTGCCCCGCCCGGGTCGCGATCCCGGATTGGATCATGTAACTGTCGGCGTAAGGCAGTGGCAGCTCCGGCACGTACACGATGGTGTCCACCCCGGCGCCGCCCAGGACGAGAACGTCGGTGTCACGGCTCACGCCTGCCCCTCCCCGTGGTCGTACACGGTCACGGGTATCCCCCGCATGACGAGCCGCTCGATGATCAGCGGCTCCACGCGGGACCACGTGCCTCCCGCCAGGCCAGACCCTATGCGCGGCATGTGGACGGAGGCGCCGAGTCGGATGACTTTCTCGGCCAGCGCCTCGAGCGCCGCGTCGACCGTCTCGTAGCGCACGGCACGGCCTTGCTGCCGCCTCTCCGTATCACTCGCTGCCTGACCATGTTGGCCGCCCACAGGTCCCGCTCGACCTGGACGAGCTGGACCGCGCCCAGACCGAAGTCGTCCACCGCACGCTCGCGGTACCAGGCGCGGTATGCCGCCTCCGGCTTCCGGCCGGCGCCGCGAGAGCGCACGCACGAAACCCTTGCCCCAGCCCCCGATGTCATTGCAGACGTGGGCGATCACCTTGACGCCCTCGCCCTGCGGCACGATGGCGTCACCCCGGACATACGTGATCTCCGACATGACGCCACCGTAGGGGCAGCCACTGACATCAGTGGCCCGTCCTGTTGCTTCGTGAGCTCGGCTACTTCGTGAGCTCGGCCAGCTCCTGGTCCGTGGCGTCGCAGATCCGGCGGCGCAGGGCGAACCAGCCGCCGACGAGAAGGACGGCGATCACGGGGACCAGCAGCAGCGTCTTGCGGCCGACGTCCGGGTCATTCCACATCAGGCCCAGCACCGCCAGCAGGAAGGCGATGGTGACGATCTCCGTGACCGGGCTGCCGGGCAGCCGGAAGGACGGCCGGGCCACCAGGCCCGCCTTCGCGCGGCGGACGAAGACCAGGTGGCAGACCATGATGATCATCCAGGTGCTGATGATCCCGAGGGAGGCCACGTTCAGCACGATCTCGAAGGCCTGGCTCGGCATGAGGTAGTTCAGTCCGACGCCGAGCACGCAGACCGCGCAGGTGAGCAGAATGCCGCCGTAGGGGACCTGGCTGCGGTTCATCCGCGCCGTGAACTTCGGCGCCGAACCCGCCACGGCCATGGAGCGCAGGATGCGGCCGGTCGAGTACAGCCCGGAGTTCAGCGAGGACATCGCGGCGGTCAGGACGACCAGGTTCATCACGTCACCCGCCCCTTGGACGCCGATCTTCGACAGCACGGTGACGAAGGGGCTCTCGTCCGCGGAGTACACAGAGCCCGGCAGCAGCAGCGCGAGCAGGACCACCGAACCGACGTAGAAGAGACCCACGCGCCACATGATCGAGTTCACCGCGCGCGGGACGACCTTCTCCGGCTCGGCGGTCTCGCCCGCGGCGACGCCGACCAGCTCGAGGGCCGCGTACGCGAAGATCACGCCCTGCATCACGAGGACGACGGGCATGAGCCCGTGCGGCAGGACACCGCCGTGGTCGGTGATCATGCTCAGGCCCGGCTTCCGGCCGCCCACCTCGTGCTGGGTGGCCAGCAGGAAGATGCCCACGAACATGAAGCTCACCAGCGTGGCGACCTTGATGATCGCGAACCAGAACTCCATCTCGCCGAAGATCTTCACCGAAATCAGGTTCACGGCCAGGACGACCGCAAGCGCGATCAGGGCGAGAACCCACTGCGGGATGGAGGTGAAGAAGCTCCAGTAGTGCGTGTACAGCGCGATGGCGGTGATGTCGGCGATACCGGTCGTCGACCAGTTGAGGAAGTACATCCAGCCGGCGACGTAGGCGCCCTTCTCGCCGAGGAACTCGCGGGCGTACGACACGAAGGACCCGGACGACGGGCGGTACAGGACCAGCTCGCCGAGGGCGCGCACCACGAAGAAGGCGAAGACGCCGCAGACGAGGTAGGCAAGCGCGAGGGCGGGGCCGGCGTTGTGCAGCCGGCCCCCGGCGCCGAGGAAGAGACCGGTGCCGATGGCTCCACCGATCGCGATCATGTTGACGTGGCGGCCCTTGAGGTCCTTGCTGTAACCGGCGTCGCCCGCGTCCGCGGGCGTCCGGGCCGCATCGGTGTCGGATGCGGCCGCGGCCGTGTTCACGGCGTCCTTGCTCACGAGTGGATCTACTCTCTGGTGCGCCCGGCGCGGGGGTGGTGCGCGGGCTTCCGGAATGTGCCTCGGTCCGGGCCACCGCTGACACGGCGCCGACCAAGGAGCCACCTTCCCTCAGAGATCGCTCCGCATGCGATGGCACACGTCACAGAGCGGCACTTCTCACGTGATCGCCACCTGGCCGTCGACTGGTGGTCACATCGTCGCGCTTGGTCCCGTCCAGGTGTCACAGCAGTGGTGAGACAGCGATACTGCTGCACATGACGACCGAGACCGAGGAGTCCAAGCTCACTGTCGACGAGGTGGCCGCGCGTGCGGGCGTCACGGTCCGCACCGTCCGCTTCTACAGCGCCAAGGGTCTGCTGCCGCCGCCCGTGATCGGCCCCCGGCGCGTGGGTCACTACGGCCCCGAGCATCTGGCCCGGCTGGCGCTCATCGAGGAGTTGCAGCAGCAGGGCATGACCCTGGCGGCGATCGAGCGCTATCTGCAGCAGCTGCCGGCGGACCTGAGCGCCCGGGACCTCGCCATCCACCGCGCCGTCGTGGCGTCCTGGGCGCCGGACGCGGTGGAGACGATGACGCGTGAGGAGCTCGAGCGGCGGGCCGGGCGGCCGCTCGGCGAGGACGATCTCGAGCGGCTCGCGGCGATGAACGTGGCCGTGCCGTGCGACGGCGCGTACCGCGTGGACCCGGGCCTGCTCCGGCTCGGCGTCCAGCTCCTCGACGTGCCCTTCGACCTGGAGACGATCCTCGCGGCCCGCGGCGTACTCATCGGACATTCGCGCGCGGCGGCACACGAGCTGTCGCGCCTGTTCCGCGACGCGGTCGCGGACAGTGACTCCACGGCCGTGAAGTCGCTGTCCGCGCACATGCACCCACTGGTGGTGCAGGCCCTGCTCACCACCTTCCAGCGCTCCCTGAAGGAGGAGCTGCGCGAGTGGCTCAGGGAAACGCCGCCCGCCCCGGAGTCCTGACCGCTACAGGAAGGCCGACCCGCCCGCCACCTCGAGGGTCTGCCCGGTCAGGAAGCCGCTGCCCTCGTCCATCACGTGCAGCAGCGTGGAGATCAGGTCGGCCGGCTCATGGGGACCACCTGCTGCGCGGGCACGTGCTCGAAGCCGCCGTCGGCGCCCACCGGGCGCGCAGTCGGCGTCCACGAGGGCGGCCAGGAACGGCAGTTCGGCGGTGCCGGGGTTGCCGAAGACGCGGTCCACGCCCTCACCGATCTCCAGGAGGGCGAGGACGGGACGGCATCCCATGGGAGCTCCTCGTGGGGACGGGGCGGGTACCGGTTCGCCCGTCAGCGTCCGGGCCCCGTCCCCACGGGGCAGGAGCGGCGTGTCGCTCAGTGATATGCGGTGACGCGGCGGTGCTGCGCCGGGTGGTGTGGCGTCAGCGCGCGTCGGTGAACCGCTCCCCCTTCTCCGCCTTCTCCACCAGCAGCGCGGGCGGCGTGAACCGCTCGCCGTAGCGCTCGGCCAGTTCCCGGGCGCGGGCCACGAAGCCGGGGAGCCCGGCACCTGCCCCGGCGCCGCCGTCGTAGCCGTTGATGTACTGCAGGACGCCACCGGTCCAGCCGGGGAAGCCGATCCCGAAGATCGAGCCGATGTTGGCGTCGGCGACGGACGTCAGCACGCCCTCCTCCAGGAGCCGGACGGTGTCCAGCGCCTCGGAGAACAGCATGCGCTCCTGCATGTCCTCGAACGGGATCTGGTACCCGGCCTTGGTGAAGTGCTCCCGCAGGCCGGGCCACAGGCGCCCGCGCTTGCCGTCCTCACCGTACTCGTAGAAGCCGGCGCCGCCGCTGCGCCCGGTGCGGCCGAACTCGTCGACCATGCGGTCGATGACGGCCTCGGCGGGGTGCGGGGACCAGGTACCGCCCGCCTCCTCGACGGCCCGCTTCGACTCGTTGCGGATCTTGCGCGGCAGGGTCAGCGTCAGCTCGTCCATCAGGGAGAGCACCTTGGCCGGGTAGCCGGCCTGGGCCGCCGCCTGCTCGACGGACGCGGGCTCGATGCCCTCGCCCACCATCGCGACGCCCTCGTTGATGAAGTGCCCGATGACCCGGGAGGTGAAGAATCCGCGCGAGTCGTTGACCACGATCGGCGTCTTGTTGATCTGCCGGACCAGGTCGAAGGCGCGTGCCAGCGCCTCGTCGCCGGTCCGCTTCCCCTTGATGATCTCGACCAGCGGCATCTTGTCGACAGGCGAGAAGAAGTGCAGCCCGATGAAGTCGGCCTGTCGCTCCACACCCTCGGCGAGCGCGGTGATCGGCAGGGTGGAGGTGTTCGAGCACAGCAGCGCGTCGGGCCCGACGATGTTCTCGATCTCCTGGAACACCTTGTGCTTGAGTGCCGGGTCCTCGAACACGGCCTCGATGACGGCGTCGCAGCCCGCGAGGTCGGTGGCCTCGGCGGTGGGCGTGATGCGGGCGAGCAGCGCGTCAGCCTTCTCCTGGGTCGTACGCCCCTTTGCGACCGCCTTGGAGGACAGCTTCTCGGAGTAGCCCTTGCCCTTGACCGCGGCGTCCAGGGAGACGTCCTTGAGGACGACCTCGATCCCTGCGCGGGCGCACGAGTAGGCGATGCCGGCACCCATCATCCCTGCGCCGAGCACGGCGACCTTACGGACCTGTCGGGGCTCGACGCCCTTCGGGCGGTTGGCGCCGGAGTTGACGGCCTGCAGGTCGAAGAAGAACGCCTGGATCATGTTCTTCGCGGTCTGCCCGGTGACCAGCTCGGTGAAGTAGCGCGCCTCGATGGTCAGGGCGGTCTCGAAGTCGACCTGGGAGCCCTCGACGGCGGCGGCGAGGATGTTGCGCGGTGCCGGGTAAGGGGCGCCGTTCAGCTGCTTCTTCAGGTTGGCCGGGAAGGCGGGCAGGTTGGCGGCGAACTTCGGGTTGGACGGCGTACCGCCCGGGATCTTGTAGCCCGGCTTGTCCCAGGGCTGCTGGGACTCGGGGTTGGCGTCGATGAAGGCGCGGGCCTTGGCCAGCATCTCCTCGCGGGTGGCGGCCACCTCGTGGACGAGGCCGCTCTCCAGGGCGCGCCGTGGCGCGTACTGGGTGCCCTGGAGCAGCACCTTCAACAGGGCGTCGGCGATGCCCATCAGGCGTACGGTGCGGGTGACGCCACCGCCCGCGGGAAGCAGGCCCAGGGTGACCTCCGGGAGGCCGATCTTGGAGCCGGGGGCGTCGAGGGCGATGCGGTGGTGGGAGGCGAGCGCGATCTCGTAGCCGCCGCCCAGAGCCGCGCCGTTGATGGCCGCGACGACCGGCTTGCCGAGGGTCTCGATGCGGCGCAGGGCGCTCTTGATCGCCACACCGGTGTCGAAGGCCGCCTGGGCGTCGGCCGGGCCGGCCTTCATCATGTCCTTCAGGTCGCCGCCCGCGAAGAAGGTCTTCTTGGCGGAGGTGTAGATGATGCCGCGGATGGAGTCCTTCTCGGCTTCGGCCCGCTCGGCGATCGCCGCGATCGACTCCTTGAACGCCTGGTTCATCGTGTTCGCGGACTGGTTGGGGTCGTCCAGGACGAGGGTGACGATGCCGGTGTCGTCCTGCTCCCAGCGGATGGTGGTGGACTCAGTGCTCATCAGGGGTGCTCCGTAAGATCCGTTCGATCCGTTGGGGAAGGTCAGACGCGCTCGACGACGGTGGCGATGCCCATGCCGCCGCCCACGCACAGCGTGGCCAGCCCGTACCGCTTGTCCTGCCGCTCCAGTTCGTCCACCAGCGTGCCGAGGATCATCGCGCCGGTCGCGCCCAGCGGGTGACCCAGCGCGATGGCGCCGCCGTTGACGTTGACCTTGTCCAGCGAGATCCCCATGTCCTTCGCGAAGCGCAGGACCACCGCGGCGAACGCCTCGTTGATCTCGATCAGGTCGATGTCGTCGATCGTCAGGCCCGCCCTGGCCAGAGCCTTGCGGGTGGCGGGGGCCGGACCGGTCAGCATGATCGTCGGCTCGGAGCCGGAGACCGCCGCGGAGACGATCCGGGCCCGCGGCCGCAGCCCGTACCGCTCGCCGACCTCCTTGGAGCCGATGGCGACGAGCGCCGCGCCGTCGACGATGCCGGAGGAGTTGCCGGCGTGGTGGACGTGGTCGATCTGCTCGACCCAGTGGTACTTCTGCAGCGCCACCGCGTCGAAGCCGCCCAGCTCGCCGATGTCCGAGAACGACGGCTTGAGCTTGGCGAGCGAGTCGGCAGTGGTCCCGGGCCGCATGTGCTCGTCGTGGTCGAGGACGACAAGGCCGCTGCGGTCCTTCACGGGCACCACGGACTTCTCGAAGCGGCCGTCCTTCCAGGCGGCCGCGGCCCGCTCCTGGGACAACGCCGCGTATTCGTCGACGTCCCGCCGGGAGAAGCCCTCGATGGTGGCGATGAGGTCGGCGCCGATGCCCTGCGGCACGAAGTTGGTGGCCATGTTCGTCATCGGGTCGGCGAACCAGGCGCCGCCGTCGGAGGCCATCGGCACCCGCGACATCGACTCGACGCCGCCGGCGAGCACCAGGTCCTCCCAGCCCGAACGGACCTTCGCGGCCGCCATGTTGACGGCCTCCAGACCGGACGCGCAGAAGCGGTTCTCCTGGACGCCGGCGACGGTGTCGGGCAGTCCGGCGGCGATCGCGGCGATGCGGGCGATGTCGGAACCCTGGTCGCCGACCGGGCCCACGACACCGAGCACGATGTCGTCGATCGCGGCCGGGTCGAGGTCCGGGAAACGCCGCTTGACCTCATGGATGAGTCCGGTCACCAGGTCGATGGGCTTGGTGCCGTGCAGGGCGCCGTTCGCCTTGCCACGTCCGCGCGGGGTGCGGATCGCGTCGTACACATACGCTTCGGTGCTCACTGGTAAGCCTTTCGGGGAGGGTCAGCCGAGCAGGGAACGACCGATGATCTCCTTCATGATCTCGGTGGTCCCGCCGTAGATGGTCTGGATGCGGCCGTCGGTGAAGGCCCTGGCGACGCGGTGCTCCGTCATGTAGCCGTAGCCGCCGTGCAGCTGCAGACAGCGGTCCGCGACCCGCTTCTGCAGCTCGGTCGCCCACCACTTGGCCATGGAAGCGTGCACGGCGTCGAGATCTCCCCTCGCGTGGTCGGCGACGCAGCGATCGAGGAAGGTTCGGGTGACGGCGCACTCGGTCGCCATCTCGGCTATCTCGAAGCGGATGTGCTGGAGCCGTGCGAGCGGCCGTCCGAAGGCCTCGCGCTCCTTGACGTACTCGATGGTGATCTCCAGTACGTGCTCGGCCGCCGCGATCCCGGCGACGGCGATGTTCAGCCGCTCCTGGGCCAGGTTCGTCATCAGGTGCCCGAAGGCGCCGTTGAGATCACCGAGCAGATTGTCCTTGGGCACGCGCACGTCGTGGAAGAACAGTTCGGCCGTGTCCTGCGCCTTCTGGCCGATCTTGTCGAGGTTGCGGCCGCGTTCGAAGCCCTCCGTGCCCCGCTCGACCACGAGCAGCGAGAGCCCATGGGCCCCGCCCTCGGGGGTCGTCCGGGCCACCACGATCACCAGGTCGGCGAGGATGCCGTTGGAGATGAAGGTCTTGGAGCCGTTGAGCAGCCAGTGGTCGCCCTTGTCCTCGGCGAGGGTCCTGATGCCCTGGAGGTCGGAGTCGGCGCCGGGCTCGGTCATGGCGATGGCGGTGATCAGCGAGCCGTCGCAGAAGCCGGGCAGCCAGCGCTGCTTCTGCTCCTCGGTGGCGAGGCCCGTCAGATAGGGACCGATGATGTCGTTGTGCAGTTCGAGCGCGAGCCCGGACGCCCCGGCGCGCGTGAACTCCTCCACGAGGACGGCGCTGTAGCGGAAGTCGTCGGTGCCGCCGCCTCCGTACTCCTCGGGCACGGCGAGTCCGAGCAGGCCCTGCTTTCCGGCCGCCCGCCAGGCGTCGTGGGAGACGATGCCGTCCTTCTCCCACTCGTCGTAGTGGGGCAGCACCTCCCTGGCGAGAAAGGCGCGCACGGTCTCGCGGAACGCCTCGTGCTCGGCGGTGTAGATCTGCCGCTTCATATGGCGTACGCCCTTCTCACAGCCAGCCCTTGACGGTCTCGATCAGCCGGGCCGGCTCGGAGCCGACCGGAGTGACGTTCAGCATGTCGACACCGGCGGCGCGGAAGGCCTCGACACGCTCGCGGACGTAGCTTTCCGGCCCGCACAGCGAGGTCAGCTCACAGAGCTCCTCCGGGACGGCGGCCTCGGCCTCCCTCTTGCGACCGGACAGATACAGCTCCTGAACGATCCGGGCCTCCTTCTCGTACCCGTACGCCACCGCCAGGTCGTTGTAGAAGTTCTTCCCCGGTGCGCCCATGCCTCCCACGTACAGAGCGATCCTCGGGCGCGCGAGGTCCCGTACGGCCGCCGCGTCCTCGCCGATGGCGAGCAGTCCGCCCGCGACCGTCCGCAGCGGCCCGAGGGCGGGGTCCCGGCGTGCGGCGCCCTCGGCGAGGGCGGCGCCCCACACCTCATGGGCCTTCTCCGGGACGAACAGGGTCGGCAGCCAGCCGTCGGCGACCTCGGCGGTCATGCGGACGTTCGCCGGTCCCAGCGAGGCGACGTACAGCGGCACATAGGGGCGAACCGGCCTGGTGAGGATCTTCAGGGGTTTGCCGAGACCCCCGGGGAGGGGCATGTCGGTGATGCCGTGGTGGTCGATGACCTCGCGGCGCAGGATGCGGCGGGTCAGCTCGATGGTCTCGCGGGTCCGGCCGAGGGGTTTGTCGTACGGCCGTCCGTGCCAGCCCTCGACGACCTGCGGACCGGAGGCGCCGAGTCCGATGACGGCGCGTCCACCGGAGATGGCGTCCAGTCCGGCGGCCGTCTGGGCGATGAGGGCGGGAGTGCGCGAATAGACGTTGAGGATCGCGGAGCCGATCTTCATGCGTTTCGTGCGGGCGGCCAGGTAGCCCATGATCGTCGGCGCGTCGAAGCCGTAGGCCTCGGCGACCCAGACGGCGTCCAGGCCCACGGACTCCAGCGCGGCGGCCTCGTCGGCGGCCTGCCGGGGGTCGGCCGCATAGTCGAGGGGGATCGAGAGCTCCATCAGTGGCCGCCCTGGAGTAGTCGGGGTACGTCCCAGTCGCCCGCCACCTCCGTGGTGTCGGCACCAGGCTGCGCGGGTCCGCTGCGCACCGACGTATGGGTGAGCGAGAACCGGGGCGCGGGCGCCGGCTGGGTGATCCCGCCGTGGTCGGTGAAGGTGCCGCGGGCGGCGAGGTGGGGGTGCGCGGGGGCCTCGTGGAGCGAGAGGACGGGGGCCACGCACGCGTCGGAGCCCTCGAAGACCGCGGTCCACTCGTCGCGGGTACGGGTCTTGAAGCGCGCCGCGACCGCCTCCCGCAGCTCGCCCCAGCGGGCCACGTCCTTGCGGGCCGGAGCCTCGTCACCGATGCCGAGCAACTCCACGAACTCCTCGTAGAACTGCTGCTCCAGGGCGCCGACGGCCATGTACCGTCCGTCGGCGGTCTCGTAGGTGCCGTAGAAGGGACAGCCTCCGTCGAGGAGGTTGGCGCGGCGGCGGTCCTGCCAGCCGCCGGCGGCGAGCATGCCGTGGATCATCGAGGCCAGGTGCGCGGCGCCGTCGACGATGGCCGCGTCCACCACCTGCCCGGCGCCGGTCGCCCGCGCGTGGTGGAGGGCGGCGAGGACGCCGACGACCAGGTAGAGCGAGCCGCCCGCGTAGTCGCCGACCAGGTTCGCGGGGATCGCGGGCGGCGTGTCCGGGTCACCGATCATGCCGAGGGTGCCGGTGAGCGCGATGTACACGATGTCGTGTCCGGCGCGCGGGGCGAGCGGGCCCTCCTGGCCCCAGCCGGTCATGCGGCCGTAGACGAGCCGGGGGTTGCGGGCGTGGCAGGTCTCGGGGCCGACGCCGAGGCGTTCGGCCACGCCGGGGCGGTAGCCCTCGATGAGGATGTCGGCACGTTCTACCAGGTCCAGGACGCGGTCGGGGCCTCCTTCGGCCTTCAGGTCGACGATCACCGAGCGCTTGTTGCGATTGGTGACGTCGTACTCGGGGTTGATCGCGAGACCCGAGCCGTGCGGGCGGTCCACGCGGACGACGTCGGCACCGAGGTCGGCGAGGAGCATGCCGGCGAACGGGCCGGGACCGATGCCCGCGAGCTCGACGACGCGCACGCCGGCGAGGGGGCCGTGCCCCCACGTCCTTGCCACTGCCATCGAGCCCCCAAAGCTCTGTGACACAACCGATGTGACATCAGTGATGTTAAGAACGCGTTGCAGTCCGGACAATACCCTGACGAGCAAGCGCTTAGTCGAATTCCGGCCGTCAAACCGGATGATTACCCCATGGAACGGGACAGATCGGCAGACGTCCAGCTCCGCGATCCACCCGGCCCGGCCCAAGCCCGTACCCGGCACGCTCCGCGCCCGGCGCGGTCAGGGCGAGTGCCACGCCGACCTCCTCGCTCGACCGCTCGTCCCTCACGCTAGCCTCGGCCACCGACGACGGCGCGGGCTGAGGGGTGTCATGAGCAGGCTGAACACGGATCGCACGTACGACATCGTGCTCTTCGGGGCCACGGGTTTCGTGGGTGCGCTCACCGCGGAGTACCTCGCCGCGCACGCGCCCGAGGGGCTGCGCTGGGCGGTGGCGGGCCGCAGCGCCGAGAAGCTGGAGCGGCTGCGGGAACGCCTCGGCGGCGCCGCCCGCCCCGGTGTGCTCCACGCGGATGTCTCGGATCCGGAGTCGCTGCACGAACTCGCCCGCCACGCACGCGTGCTCGCCACCACGGTCGGGCCCTATCTGGAGTACGGCGAGGAACTGGTGGCGGCCTGCGCCGACGCGGGCACCGACTATCTGGACCTGTCCGGCGAGGCCGAATTCGTCGACCTCATGTACGTGCGGCACGACGCACGCGCGAGGGAGACCGGTGCACGGCTCCTGCACGCCTGCGGGTTCGACTCCGTTCCGCACGACCTGGGGGCGTACTTCACCGTTCGGCAACTGCCCGAAGGAGTGCCGCTGACGGTCGACGGATTCGTCCGTTCGCAGGCGATGTTCTCCGGCGGCACCTTCGCCTCCGCGCTCGGCCAGCTCGCGCGCGGCCCGCAGCTGCTGGCCGCTGCCCGGGACCGCGGGCGCCACGAGCCGCGCCTCATGGGGCGGCGGGCGCAGGCCCCGCTGGGCGCACCGCGGTTCGCGAAGGAGGTCGGGGCGTGGGCGCTGCCGTTGCCCACGATCGACGCGCAGGTGGTGCGCCGGTCGGCGCGGGCCCTGAAGCGGTACGGCCCCGACTTCCGCTACCGGCACTACGCCGCGGTGGAGACCCTGCCGTACGCCCTGGGCGGTGCCGCGGCCGCGGGCGCCCTGTTCGCGGCGGCGCAGGTGCCGCCGGCGCGGCGCTGGCTGTCGGACCGGATCCGCCCCGGGGACGGGCCGAGTCCCGAGCGGCGGGCCAAGAGCTGGTTCTCGGTGCGGTTCGTGGGCGAGGGCGGCGGGCGGCGCGTGTTCACGGAGGTCGCGGGCGGCGATCCGGGGTACGACGAGACGGCGAAGATGTTCGCCGAGTCGGCCCTCTCCCTCGCTCTCGACGACCTGCCGCACACGTCCGGCCAGGTCACGACGGTCGAGGCGATGGGCGACGCCCTCATCGACCGCCTCCGCGCGGCGGGCATCACCTTCCGGACGGCGGCCCGGCGGTAGGGGTCCTAGAGCGGCCACCCCAGAACGGTGTAGATCATCCCGCCGATCCAGGCGAGCCCGGCGATGACGGCGAGCAGGAGCGCGACCGTCACGGCACGCTCGACGGGCTGGGCGGGGTGGTTCATGGTCTTGGGGGCACGGTGCGTCGTCATGGGCCCCAGCCTGCCGAGCGGGACCGCCCGGCCACATCCGTACGGGTACTCAGTCGCCGTACTCAGCCCGTGGGCGGGCAGGGCCGGGCGACCGCATCCCTCAGTACCTCCCGGCACAGGGAGTCGGCCCGCCGGGTCGATTCGGGGATGCGGTACTTCGGGGCGAGGGCGAGGGTGTGGGTGCAGGCGTTGTCGAGACTCACCCGGTGCCCCACGGAGACGAACACCGGTTTGACACCCTCCTGGGTGCGCAGGGCACGGCCGACCTCGTCGGTACCCGCGAGCAGAGGGACCGCGCTGCCGCGCGCAGGCGCCGGCTCCGCGTAGGTGAAGGTGAAGGAGTTCTTGGCCACGCCGATGGTGGGCAGCCCGGTGAGGACGCCGAGGTGGCTGGCCAGGCCGAAGCGGCGCGGGTGGGCCAGTCCGTAGCCGTCGCAGACCACCAGCCCGGGATCCCGGGCGAGAGCCTCCAGAGCACCCAGGACCGTGGGGATCTCCCGGAAGGCCAGCAGGCCCGGCACGTAGGGGAAGGAGACCTCGCCGACGGCGATGGCCTCGGCGACCACGGCGAGCGTGGCCGCGTCCAGCACGACGGCCGCCGCCGCGACCACGCCGCGCTCGTCGTCATAGGCGACGTCCACCCCCGTCACACGGCCCGTTCCGGGCGGCGGCCCGGGCTCGTCGAGGACCACCCGGCCGCGCAATTCGTCCTGCACGGCGCGGGCTTCTGCTTCGGTCGCGGGCCAGGCCGCGGGGATGCGTACGGTCGTCATGGTGGTGCCGCGTACGACCCCGCCGTCCGCTGTCACTTACCGCCCAGAGCACGCTGCAGTTCGCTCTTGTTCATGTCCGAACGGCCGCGGATGCCTCGCCGCTTCGCCTCCTCGTACAGCTGGTCGTACGTAGGCCCCTGGGAGCCCTTGCCCGAGCGCAGTCCGCCCCGCCTGCCGGACGACATGTCCTGGGTCGAGGTACGGCTCGCGGTCTTGGACTCGCCGGAGCGGGCGCGCTCCTTGTTGACGGTTCGCGCCGCGATCTCCTTGGCGCGCTCCTCGCTCTCCCCGCGGTCGCGCGCGCTCTCCTTGATGTGCTCGTACTGGCGTTCCCGTTTGGGACTCGAGCCGCGTGGCATGACCTCACTTCCTTTCTGGGATGGTGGTCCACGAGTACCCGTTTTCACCAGAGATCACCGTCAGGGCTCGAGCCGTGCCACCCGTCCCTTCTCGCCGGAGGCCCAGCACCCCAGATCCGGGGCGCAGTCCACGGTGTCGTACGAGCCTGTGTCGACGGTCCGCCAGGTGCGGCCGCCGTCCGTGGTGAGGTCCGTGCCGGTCGGGCCGACGGCGAGCGCGGTCGTCCGGCTGTGCGGGAGCCACGTGGCCCCGGAGCGGTAGGCGGGCGGCGGTTCGGCGGCGGGTTTCCAGGTACGACCGCCGTCCTCGCTCACCGCCGCCGCCCGCGGTGACGGCTGGTCTGCGCGGTAGTCGCCGCCGACCGCGATGCCGTGCGTGCGGTCACGGAAGGCGAGTGCGAAGACGCCGCGCGCCGGATCGCCCGCCGGGACGGGGGCGTCGGCGGCCGTCCAGGTCAGTCCGCGGTCGGCGGAGTGCAGCACACGCGCGCGTGCGCCTCCGCCCGTGGCGAGCCAGACGTCGTGCGGCCCGGAGGCGACCAGGCACTGGCCACTGGCCGCGAACCCGGCCTCCCCGGCCTGAGCTTCGGGCATTCCGGCGCCCGGCACAACCGTCCAGGAGCGGCCGCCGTCGCTGGTGGAGAGGATGCGGAACCTTCCCTCGACCGGGTCGCTCATGGCGAGGCCGTGGCGGCGGTCGAAGAAGGTGAGGCAGTCGTAGAAGGCCTTGGTGTCGGGGTTGCGGAAGGCCTCGGTCCACGTCGCGCCCCCGTCATCGGTGCGGAAGACCCGGGAGGCCTCGCCCTCGCCGATGGCGAGGACCACCGCGTGCCGGGCGTCGAACGCCTCGACGTCGCGGAATTCCAGGTCCGCGGCGCCGGGCGGGGAGACGTTCCGCCAGTGCGTGCCGCCGTCCGTGGTGCGCAGCACGGTGCCTTTGGACCCGGCCAGCCAGGCGGTGTCGCGGCTGACCGCGGACAGTCCCCGGAAGCGCACGTCCGTGCCGCTGTCCTTGAGTTGCCAGTGCGGCGCCGGCCGCGGTGTGCCCTGCGCCTGCGCGGGTGCCGCCGACAGCGCGGCGAGCGCCGCCGCGGCGAGCCCCGCGGCCACCGTCCGGCCCGTACGTCTCGTGTTCCCCATGCCCGTCATGGCGCGCGAAGCTAGCCCACTCCCCCGGTGCCGTCCAGATGCCCGCGCCCGGGAACCGCACGCCCGCTGCGGGTGTCCTCTCGGGTATCCCGCAGACCGCGGGGCGGAGACATCGAGATCTTGTGGGTCGCCTCACTGGCATGGACGCGGTGACAGAGGTCACTCGCATTTCATGTGCACGGATGGGCCGATTCCATCGTCTCTTCAAGTGCCGTGCCACATCCGCCCTGAGTCCGTCCAGCCGTCACAAGGGAGCAAGGCGTTGTCCACCCTCATCGAGCAGCCCGTGGAGGCCCGTCTCGTCGCCGCCGCGCCGCGGATGCAGAGCATTCCGGCCACGCTCCACTACGACCGGCGCGACCCGTTCGCCGTCCGCATGACCTTCCCGGCCCCGGCCACGCTGGAGGGCGTGGAGGTCTGCTGGACCTTTGCCCGCGCGCTTCTCAGCGCGGGCCTGGAAGGCCCGGAGGGCCACGGCGACGTCCGGGTGCGACCGTACGGCTACGACCGCACCGTCCTGGAGTTCCACGCCCCGGAGGGCACCGCCGTGGTGCACGTCCACTCGAGCTTGGTCCGGCGCTTCCTGCAGCGGACCACGGAGCTCGTGCCGGTCGGCCTGGAGCACCTGCAGGTGGACCTGGACCACGACCTCGCGGAGCTGATGCGGGACGCGTGCTGAACGTTCCCCGCTCAGGTGGCCGTTCAGCAACCACCGGCACCCGGCAGCGGTGAGTCGGGAACGGCCGAAACCGCGCCCCCGGAGCTAACGACCGCCGCCCAGCAGCCTGTTGAGCTCGGCATAGCCGGCACCGTCGGCCAGTGGCCCGTACGTTCCCGCGTCCAGCAGCTCCCGTGCGGCGCGGAGGACCAGGCCGTGGACCGCCTCCGCGATGCCCGCCCCTGCGCTGACCCGGGCGACGCCGAGCGCGGCCAGCTCGCCGACAGGGGGCGCGCTGGGTCCGACCAGCACGTTCAGCGGACCCTCGATGCCCTCGGCGAGCGCCTTCACGGTCACCGGGTCGACGGCCCCGGGCACGAAGACGCCGTCCGCTCCGGCGGCAAGGAAGGCGGCGGCCCGCTCCAGCGTCTCCGTCAGTCCCCCCGCACCCCGCAGATATGTGTCGATGCGGGCGTTGACGAAGAGCGGAACCCCGGCCGCGTCGGCGGCCGCACGCGCGGCGGCGATGCGTTGGGCCTGCTCGGCGACCGGACGAAGCGGGGCGCCGCCGACGTGGAGACCGTCCTCGATGTTCACGCCGACGGCGCCCGCCGCGAGCACCGCCTCGATGGTGTCGCCGACGCCCGCGGCATCGTCCGCGTAACCGGTCTCGATGTCCGCGCTCACGGGCACGGACACGGCGTCCGCGATCCGTGCGACCGCCGCGAGGGCGTCGTCGCGGGACAGCCGGTCGCCGTCGGCGGCGCCCAGCTCCCAGGCGAGCCCGGCACTGGTGGTGGCGACGGCCGCCGCGCCGGCCTCCTCGGCCAGCCGCGCACTGGCCGTGTCCCAGGCGTTCGGCAGGACGAGCGGACGGCCGGGCACATGGAGGGCACGGAACGCGAGGGCCTGCTCGCGCAGAAGGCTGTGGTGGGTCATGGGAACAAGCCAACCAGCGGGAGCGGGGCCGTGGCTGGCATGAATCCGACGGATACGTGCGCCCTCGAAGGCATCAGTTCTCCGCTCCCGCCGCAGCCGCCGCCGTGACCGCCGTGATCACCGCCGTGCGGACCTCGTGGACGACCTTCTTCAGCGCCGGTGCCGCGGCGCCGGCGCGATCCGTCAGTGCCTCGATGCGCTCCTTGTGGCCCTTGCGGTCCGCGGCGGTCACCACCGTACGCAGTCCGCCCGCCGCGGCCAGGGTCACCAGGGCCGCGTCACGGTCGGAGATCTCCGTGACGGGCGCCGGGCCCGCGAGCAGCTGCCGCGCCTCCTGCCGCAACGCCTCCACCACCTGCACCCGCTCCAGCTCGTACTCCACGGACGGGAAGAGCCCGAGCACCCGCTTCTTGTCGGCGCGCAGCAGGCCGTCGGCGGCGAGCTGTGCGCGGACGGCATCCAGGGTGACGCCGGCGTGCAGGGTCACCCAGGTCTTCCAGGGGCGGGGCAGGGACTCCTCGACGAGTTCCAGGAGGCCGTCGAGGACGGGGTCACCGGTCCCGGCGTCGAGGTCGGCCGGGGTGGTGATGCCGTCCACGTCGATGAGCAGTCCCCGCTGCGCCAGCTCGGTCAGGGCGCCCGCCCGCACCAGCTCCGCGAGCCGGGTCGCACCGGTGAGCCTGAGCGTGGCGGTGTCCCAGGCCAGTAGGTACAGCCGAACGGGCAGCGAGCTGGATCCGTCGGGCACGGGGCCTCCCTTGCCGGTGTGGTCCACGTAAATCCGTTGACACTCTTCGTACCCGTTCCTACGGTGTTCAGCGGTCCTGTTGCCGTCGATAGGAGAAGGACGTTGCTCGTCTGAGGTCCTGAGACACCGCGTCACACCACGCTGTCCGCGTCCGTGTGCGTCGCGTGCGACCTCGGCGTACGAGCCGTCCATCCTCCGCAGCAGGGCTTTTCCCTGTTTCGTGGACCGTCGCCCCCGCGGTGTCTCACACGCGTTGCCCAAGCCCACTCCGAGCAAGCGCGAGGCCCGCATGTCACACCATCCTTCCGTCACCTGTACGTCCCTGTCCTTCTCCTGGCCCGACGGAACCTCCGTCTTCGACGAGTTTCAGGCATCGTTCGGGGCCGGCCGGACCGGCCTCGTCGGTGTCAACGGGTCGGGGAAGTCCACCCTGCTGAAGCTGATCGCCGGTGAGCTCGCCCCGACCGGCGGCTTCGTGCGTGTCGCCGGCGAGGTCGGCCATCTGCCGCAGAACGTCACGCTCGACACTTCCCTACGGGTCGACGACGCGCTCGGCATCGCCGCGAAGCGGGCCGCGCTGCACGCCATCGAGGCCGGCGACGTGGCCGAGGAGCACTTCACGACCGTCGGCGACGACTGGGACGTGGAGGAGCGCGCCGAGGCGATGCTCGGCGAACTCGGCCTCGGCCACATCAGTCTCGACCGCACCATCGGCGAGGTCTCCGGCGGCGAGTCCGTCCTGCTGCGGCTGGCCGCGCTGCTGCTGCGCCGCCCGGACGTGCTGCTGCTCGACGAGCCCACCAACAACCTCGACCTGTACGCGCGCCGGCGCCTGTACGCGGCGGTCGGCGCCTGGTCGGGCGTCATGGTCGTGGTCAGCCACGACCGGGAACTCCTCGACCTGGTCGACCAGATCGCGGATCTGCGCTCCGGGGAGGTGGCCTGGTTCGGCGGCAACTTCTCCGCGTACGAGGAGGCGCTGGCCGTCGAGCAGAAGGCGGCGGAGCGCATGGTGCGCGTCGCCGAGGCCGACTTGCGCAGGCAGAAGCGCGAACTGGCCGACGCCCAGGTCAAGCTGGCCCGCCGCAAGCGGTACGGCCAGAGGATGTGGGACAGCAAACGCGAACCGAAGATCGTCATGGGGGCGCGCAAGCGGGCGGCGCAGGAATCCGCGGGCAAGCACCGCATCATGCACGAGGAGAGGCTCGCCGAGGCCGAGGGGTGGCTCGACGAGGCGGTCGAGGCGGTGCGGGAGGACGACGAGATCCGCGTCGACCTGCCGTACACGGCGGTGCCCGAGGGACGGTCCGTCCTGACGCTCCGGAATCTGGAACTGACGTACGGCCCGCGGGCGGAGGGCACCTTCGACCTGCGCGGTCCCGAGCGGATCGCGCTGATCGGACGCAACGGCGCGGGCAAGACCACCCTGCTGCGCACGATCGCCGGCGAGCTGGAACCGGTCGCGGGCGAGGCGACGGCGCACGTGCCGCTGCGCTTCCTGCCGCAGCGGCTGGACGTCCTCGACGACAGGCTGACGGTCGCGCAGAACGTGGCCCGGTTCGCGCCGGGCACCACCAACAACCGGATCCGGGCCCGCCTGGCCCGCTTCCTCTTCCGTGGCGCGCGAGCCGACCAGGCAGCCGGGACCCTGTCGGGCGGTGAGCGCTTCCGCGCTGCGCTGGCCGCGCTGATGCTCGCCGAGCCGGCGCCGCAACTGCTGATGCTCGACGAGCCGACGAACAACCTCGACATGGCGAGCGTGCGACAGCTCACCACGGCCCTGGAGTCGTACGAGGGGGCGCTGATCGTGGCAAGCCACGACCTGCCGTTCCTGGAGTCGGTCGGGATCACGCGCTGGCTGCTGCTCGACGGAGAGCTCCGGGAAACCGCGCCGGAGGCGCTCGGGGATCCCGTGTGACACGAGCGGGCACGGTGGGCCGCCGGGCGTCCCGGGCGGGCCGCGGCCGGTCCCCGGGGCTTTGTCACCGGGGACCGGGCCTGCATGATGGCGGGCGAAACCATCAGCCGAGACGGAGTTTTCACGTGCCCAGCAAGAAGGCCCTGATCCGCCGACCCAGCCCGCGCCTCGCCGAGGGGCTGGTGACGCACATCGAGCGGGAGAAGGTCGACGTCGACCTCGCGCTCGAGCAGTGGGAGGCGTACGCGGAGGCCCTGCGTACGCACGGCTGGGAGACGGTCGAGGTGGACCCGGCCGACGACTGCCCGGACTCGGTGTTCGTCGAGGACGCGGTGGTGATGTACAAGAACGTCGCGCTGATCGCCCGGCCCGGCGCGGAGTCCCGCCGCGAGGAGACCGCGGGCGTCGAGGAGGCCGTGGCGCGGCTCGGCTGTTCGGTGAACTGGATCTGGGAACCGGGCACCCTCGACGGCGGCGACGTCCTGAAGGTCGACGACACGATCTACGTGGGCCGCAGCGGGCGTACCGACGCCGCCGCCGTCCAGCAGGTGCGCGCCGCCTTCGAACCGCTGGGCGCCCGGGTGGTCTCGGTGCCGGTCACCCGGGTGCTGCACCTGAAGTCGGCGGTCACCGCGCTGCCCGACGGCACGGTCATCGGCCATGTGCCCCTGGTGGACAAGCCGGCGCTGTTCCCACGCTTCCTGCCGGTCCCGGAGGAGTCCGGCTCGCACGTCGTGCTGCTGGGCGGCGGCAAGCTCCTCATGGCGGCGAGCGCCCCCAAGACGGCGGAACTGCTCGCCGACCTCGGCCACGAACCGGTCCTCGTGGACATCGGCGAGTTCGAGAAGCTCGAGGGCTGTGTGACATGCCTCTCGGTGCGCATGCGGGAGTTGTACGTCTGACGGAACGAATCCTCCCCGTGCGTTCCCGTGAACACCACACTCCAGGGGGACTTTGTGTTCCCTGTCGCGCATCGGCTGAACAGCGATCTTTACAGCGAACTTAACCTACGGCTTCGTAACCTACGGTCTCGTAGCCTACGATCCCGTAAGTTCCGTTCCGGCACCGCTCGCCGGTTTGATCAGCGTCCCCCTGGAGTTCCTGTGACGATCACACCTCCCCACCTCGGCAGCCCCTCCGTCTGGACCGACGCCCGGCTGCTGTACGCACTGGAGGAAGTGGTCGAAAACGAGCTGAACCGGCATCTGAAGGTCGCCAAGGACTGGATGCCGCACGAGTATGTGCCCTGGACCGACGCCCGCAACTTCCCCGGATTCTTCGAGGACGGCACGGCCTGGGACAAGGAGCAGTCCAAGGTCACCGAGATCGGCCGTATCGCTCTGGTGGTGAACCTGCTGACGGAGGACAACCTCCCGAGCTACCACCACGAGATCGCCACGCTCTTCGGCCGCGACGGCGCCTGGGGCACATGGGTGCACCGCTGGACCGCCGAGGAGGGCCGCCACGGGATCGTGATGCGCGACTACCTGCTCGCCTCGCGCGCGGTCGACCCCGACAAACTGGAGCGGTTCCGCATGTCGCACATGAGCGAGGGCTTCGAGTCGGACAACCGGCACTCGATGCTCCACTCCGTCGCGTACGTCGCCTTCCAGGAGCTGGCCACCCGCATCTCCCACCGCAACACCGGCCACCAGTCCGGGGACCCGGTCTGCGACCGGATGCTGGCCCGCATCGCGACCGACGAGAACCTCCACATGGTCTTCTACCGCAACCTGCTGAAGGCCGCGTTCGAGATCGCGCCCGACCCGACCATGCAGGCGGTCCGGGACGTCGTGGTGAACTTCCGCATGCCGGGCCACGGTATCCCCGGATTCGAGCGCGCCGCCGCGCAGATGGCGATCGGCGAGGTCTACAATCTGCGCATCCACCACGACGACGTCCTGCAGCCGGTGCTGCGCTTCCTGAGGGTCTTGGAGATCGACGGTCTCGGCCCCGAGGGCCGCCAGGCCCAGGAGGAACTGGGGCTGTTCATGGGCGGACTGGACGCCGAGGCCGCGAAGTTCGACGAGAAGCTCGCGGCCCGCAAGGCCCGGATGGCGGCACGCGAGGGCGCGTGACCCGAACGGGCGGCCCGCGGGGCGACGTATCCGCCCCGAAGTGGCTTCGCCCGCTCGGCGGTTGGCGGCAGGCGACGCTCCGCCGACCCAGGGACAGAACGTTTCGGCAGCAAACGCCACGTCGCGCCACCCTTTCCGCGGGGTAGAAATATCTACACCATGAATATGCCGGGTCGGCTCTTCCCCACAGGCACCTTCCCGGCACAGTCCCTGTCGTACGCCTGGTCGCCGGGTGGCGCCCCTGGAGCGGGTCATGACGAATGCGATGTGGATGCGGGGCGCGGAGTGGCTGGCCGCCGCCGCGCCGGACCCGCAGGCGTGCAAGCGGGCCTGGGACCGCGGTGACGGCACGGTGCTGCTGGAGGCCGGACGCCACTGGGACGTGGTGAGCGTCCCCCGGCGACTCGGCCTGCTGGCCCTGGACATCCTCTGGTACGACCCCGTGCGGACGCCCGGACCGACGCTGGTGGACTCGGCGGCGCACCGGGTGGGCTTCTTCGTGCCGCCGGATCCGGCCGGCCACTGGGTAGGGACCGGGATCCGCCATGCGAGCAAGGGGTCGTGGGTCGCGGTGCCCCCGCCGTACCGGTCGGCCGGCTCGGTGGAGTGGATCGTCCCGCCCGACGGGAGCGGGGTGCTGCATCCACCGCTGACGCTGGAGCTCGCGCTGCGCCAGGCAAACGAGACGCTCGCCCTGCTGGCGCCCGTCAGCGCGGACTAGCTCCGCGCGGCGGGGGCCCGTGCGCGCCCCGACCTTTGGTTGGGTAGCGCAACCATTCGGGCCGCGAGGCCACCCCAGTGCGCGGTGCCGAGCCGCGCGCCTCCTACCCGGCCTCGTAGAGTTCCCCGCCCTACGCGGCCTCGTAGTGGTGCGCGTCCGCGCCGCGCCACTTCACCCACGCCGGGTCGTCGAGCAGGTCCTCGGCGTCGGGCAGCCCGGCGCGGCCGAGGAACTCGATCAGGTCCTCGTCGGAGAACGCCAATCCCAGGCTTTCCCCGCGCGCGGTCACCCGGCGGCCGCCGGTGCCCGACGGCGGATGAACGATGACAGGAGCCCGTCCGGACATGTCTCCAGCATCGTCCCGAGCGCGCGAGCGCGCATCCGGACGGGCGGGACGGACCACGACCCGCTCTCGTACCCCCGGCTACCGCTCCGCCACCCGGTGGTCCTTCAACCGGCGGGTCCCATCATTTCTCCTCCGACCGCCGCAGATGCGACCGCTCCTTCTCGGACAGCCCGCCCCAGACGCCGAACCGCTCGTCGTTGGCGAGCGCGTACTCGAGACACGCGGAGCGGATCTCGCACAGCCCGCAGATACGCTTCGCCTCCCGCACCGAACTGCCCGGCTCGGGAAAGAAGAAATCGGTCCCCGTCTGCGCACACAGCGCCTGCTCCTGCCAGGCGACGTCGGACGCAGTGATCGCTTCGATGTGCATGGCCGAGAGCGTGCCCTGCGGCGAAAAACGTTCGATCAACGCCGGATCAACGGCTCGCCCGGCGCCCCTCGTACGGCCCTTGATGATGTCCCCACCCGGCGGGCAGGTGCACGACGGCGCGCGGAGAAATCCACATCGAAAACCGATCGACCCGGTCACCGCCCGCCGCTGGGGCCGCCGCGTCCTTCGACGGCGGGTGTCAGCGGGGGGTGCAAGACTCGGCAGTGCAGGCATCGGGAACCCTCGAAGGGGGCAGTCCATGCTCACCACCCGTTTCGTCAACGGCGCCCCGAACTGGCTGGATGTCGGCACCTTCGACATCGACGGCGCCATCTCCTTCTACAGCGGTCTCTTCGGCTGGCAGTTCCAGTCGGCGGGGCCCGATGCCGGGGGCTACGGCTTCTTCCAGCTCTCCGGCAGGACCGTCGCCGGCGGTATGCAGACCACCTCCGAGCAGGGCCCGCCGTCCTGGAACGTCTACTTCCAGAGCCCCGACGCGGAGGCCACCGCAAAAGCCGCCGAGCAGGCCGGCGGCAGCGTGCTCATGCGGCCCATGGACGTCATGGGCGAGGGCCACATGGCCATCCTCGCCGACCCGGCCGGCGTGCCCTTCGGCATCTGGCAGCCGGGCCGGACCAAGGGCATCGAGGCGGCCGGTGAGCCGGGCTCGCTGTGCTGGGTCGAGCTGTACACCCCGGACATCGCCCGCGCCGCCGCGTTCTACCACCAGGTGCTGGGCTGGGAGACCGAGGGCGTGCCCTTCCCCGGCGGCACCTACACCTGTATCAACCCCGAGGGCGGCGGCCCGGAGTCCATGTTCGGCGGACTGGTACCGCTGGCCGACGACCCCACGGAAACGGGATCGGGCGCGTCCTACGTGTCGTACTTCGAGGTCACGGACACGGACGCCACGGTGAGCAAGGCTCAGGAGCTCGGCGGCACCGTCCGGATGGCCGCGACGGACGTGGAGGGCGTGGGCCGCATCGCCAAACTCGCCGACCCGTACGGAGCGCGGTTCGCGGTCATCAAGAGCGCACCGCAGCAGCCCTAGCAGGGCTGACGCCGTCGGGGCGGCGCAGTGACGGCGCGGGGCCGTGGATCCCGTCCCCGCAGACCCGCGCCGCCCGTGCCCGGCCGGCGCGCGCCGGACGGGAGACCCTGGTCCGTCACCCCCCTTGCCATTGCTCGCCCGCCTCGCCGCCGGTTTCAACCGTTCGCTCATGCTCACCCACTCCGACCAGCCGAACGGCCTGACCAGCGCCGACTACTACCAGGGCGCGATGACCAACCACTGGGCGCGGATCGTGCACGCGAACTCGCCGATCGGCTACGCGTTCCCGTACGACGACGTACGCCCGGACGGCCAGCCGGACGTGTCGGGAGCGGCGTACGACGGAAACCCGAGGCGGTTCACGGTGACGGTCGGTTCATGAAGTGCTCTTGGGCGGGATCAGGCGGATGCCCGCCTACGGCCTATGCGGAGGCCCGCCGCACCAGCGTGGTCGGCAGCACCACGCTGGACTGCCCGCCGCTCATGCCGGACCTCCCGTCCCCGCCCGGCGGGCCGCCCCGGCGGTAGAGGGTGCGCAGCAGCAGTCGGGCCATCAACCGCCCCATTTCCTCGATGTCCTGACGGACCGTCGTCAGAGGCGGATCGGTCTGCTCGGCGACCGGCAGCATGTCGTCGAAGCCGACGACGGCGACGTCCTCGGGTACCCGGCGTCCCTGCGCACGCAGCACACGCAGGGCGCCGGAGGCGGTGAGGTCGTTGGCGGCGAAGACGGCGTCCAGATCCGCGCGACGCTCCAGCAGCTGCCGCATCGCGCGTTCACCGCCGACCGGGGTGAAGTCCCCTTCGACGATCAGTCCCGGATCGGCGTCGACCATGACGTCCCGGAATCCGTCCAGCCGGTCCACGGCGGAGGTCTGGTCCAGGGCTCCGGTGATGTGCGCGATACGGCGGCGGCCGAGCCCCACGAGATGGCGTACGGCCTCCCGGGCTCCGCCACGGTTGTCGCTGTCCACGTACACGGCGCTGTGGGTTCCCTCGCCCCAGCCGGGCCGTCCGCCGAATACGGTCGGCACCCCGGCCCGCTGCACCAACTCCGGCAGGGGGTCGTCGAGGTGGAGCGAGAAGACCAGCGCGCCGTCGACATGGCCGCCGGCCAGATAGCGGCCGACCCGGGCGTGATCGGCACGCCCTTCTGTGAGCAGCAGCACGAGCTGGGAGTCGTGGGCCGTGAGCTCCTTGCTGATACCGCGCAGTTGCAGGGCGAAGAAAGGGTCGGCGAAGACACGCGTCTCCGGCTCGGCGATCACCACGGCGACCGCCTCGTGCCGTTTGGTCACCAGGCTGCGCGCGGCCTGGTTCGGCACGTACCCGAGTTCCTCGACGGCGCGACGCACCCGCTCGACGAGAGGTTTGCGCACTCCGTCACCGCCGTTGACGACCCGGGACACGGTGGCCCGCGAGACCCCGGCCCGGGCGGCCACGGCCTCCAGCGTGGGACGCGGCGCGGTCTCGGTCACTTCGGGACTCCTCCTCGGCGGTTGCCGATCAGGATAGCCCGAGCGGACAACGGCACTGAGAGCGCTCCTGACCCCGGAAAGCCGGTTGGGCCGACGAAGAAGCCGCTCTCGCCTCAGTGCTTGTGCGGCTCGTACTTGGGGACCGTCCCGTCCGCTTTCTTCACGATGAACAGCCCGGCCATCCCGTGGTCGGCGTGCCGTTGTACGTGGCAGTGGTACATCCAGGCGCCCGCCCCGACTCCCTCGCCCGCGATCACCTGGAAGCCGAAGGAGTCTCCCGGACCCACGATCCTGTTGTCGATGATCTGGCTCGGGTCGTCGGGTCCGGTGAGCAGTCCCGTGCGGTTGTGCGCCCAACGGTGACCGTGCAGATGGAACGTGTGGTACAGGTCGCCGTGCGTGATCATCACGAACTCGATGCGGTCCCCGAGCGTCGCCACCAGGTCGGGTCCGGCGTGTTCCATCTGATTGATCATCGTCCCGTTGAAGACGACCGTGTAGGTCCTGTCGGGGAGGACATCACCCTCGCGGCGTACGATGAGCGGCCCGTACAGGCCCTTGTGGATGCCGCCCGTGCCGTGTTCCGTGCCGACGACGTGGTCGTGGTAGTGCCAGTAGCCCGCGCTGCCCTCCCGCCAGGTGCCGTCCGCGCGGCGGCCGGGAGTGTGTGTGCGCCAGGTGTACGTGCGCTTGCCACCCGGCTTCACATTGCTTCTGCTGGTCCTCGTGCCGTCGTCATGGATCGTGTAGTCGAGTCCGTGCACGTGCAGGCTCGCCCCGACGTCCATCGTGTTCTCGAAGTCGATGTGCAGTGTGTCGCCCTCGTTGATCACGATCAGCGGCCCGGGGACGGTCGCCCGTCCCCTCGCGAAGCCGTAGCCCATCCGTCCGTCGCGAAGCTTCTCGGCATACAGCTTGATGCGCCTGACCGCGCCGCCGGCGGGCGCGGTTCTCATCTGCTTGCCGGAGCCGACGGCCTCCGGGCCCACGGAGAACGCTGTCGCCGCGGCCGCGCCACCCAGCACCATCCGCCGGTTGAAGCTGCGTCTGTCCATACCGGGTTCCCTATCCTGTGCGGCATTCACGAAGACGAGCCGCCGGGACCGACGAAGGGGACAGCGGCGGCACGCCGTGATCTTATAAGCACGAAAGGCAAATACCGTGGTATTTCGGTCATATCTTGTGCCGAATGGCTCCACGGTCCCGGTGATGGTTGGTCAGCGGCGTGGCGGGCGGGCGTTCCCGCCCGGCTGGGAGGTCAGCCCTCCGGTGGTGCCTCGGGGTTCCCCGGCCCCTCTCGCCGGGCCCGGCTCGGTTGCACCCGCTTGGGCTCCCCCGGCATCTTCGGATACTCGGGTGGATAGGGCAGGTCGCCGAGGCCGTGGTCGTGTTCGTCGCGGCGGGCGAGTTCGAGGAGCGGCTCGAGGGAGAAGGCGTGGTCGTCCATGTCCGCATGAACGTCGCCCAGTTCGGCGAACCGGCGGGGCATGGTCGCCAGATCGAAGTCCAGGGGCACGGCGTCACCGACCTCCTCCCAGCGCAGCGGCGCGGACACCGGGGCGTGCGGCTTGGGGCGTACGGAGTAGGCGGAGGCGACGGTGCGATCGCGGGCGGTCTGGTTGTAGTCGACGAAGATCTTCTCTCCCCGCTCCTCCTTCCACCAGGCGATGGTCACGTGCTCGGGCATACGGCGCGCCAGCTCGCGCCCGACCGCGATCGCGGCGCGGCGCACCTGGGTGAAGGTCCAGCGCGGCCGGATGGGTACGAAGATGTGCAGTCCCCGGCCGCCCGAGGTCTTGGGCCAGCCCCGCAGTCCCCCGAACTCGTCGAGGACGGCCCGCAGTTCGTGGGCGGCGCGCACCGCGTCGGCGTAGTCGGTGCCGGGCTGCGGGTCGAGGTCGATGCGGAGTTCGTCGGGGTGGTCCACGTCGTCGCGGCGCACCGGCCAGGGGTGGAAGGTGAGCGTCCCGTACTGCGCGGCCCAGACGGCGGCGGCTGCCTCGGTGGGACACATCTCGTCGGCGCTGCGGCCGCTGGGGAAGGTGATGTGGGCGGTGGGGATCCAGTCGGGCATGTTCTTGGGCGCCCGCTTCTGGAAGAAGGACTCGCCCGTCACGCCGTCGGGGTAGCGCTCCAGGGTGGTGGGACGGTTGCGCAGAGCGCGCAGAATGCCGGGGCCGACGGCAATGTAGTACCGCGCGAGATCGAGCTTGGTGAAGCCGCGCTCCGGGAAGAAGACCTTGCCCGGGCTGGACAGCCGCACCGTCCTGCCTCCCGCCTCCAGTTCCACCGCGTCACCCATGCGAGCCACGGTAGGCGCAGGGGCCGGGCCCCGCACACCGGGCGAACCACATCGCATGGACGGAGAATCGAAGGCATGGATCTGCCGGTGATGCCACCCGTGAAACCGATGCTCGCCAAGTCCGTGGCGACGATCCCCTCGGACATGCAGTACGAGGCGAAGTGGGACGGGTTCCGGGCGATCGTCTTCCGCGACGGCGCCGAGGTCGAGCTGGGCAGCCGCACCGGAAAGCCTCTGACCAGGTACTTTCCCGAGCTGATCGAGGCGCTGCGGGAGCGGCTGCCCGAGCGGTGCGTGGTGGACGGCGAGATCGTGATCGCACGGGAGGGGCATCTCGACTTCGACGCGCTGACGGAGCGGATCCATCCGGCGGACTCGCGGGTGCGGATGCTCGCGCAGAAGACCCCGGCCTCCTTCGTGGCGTTCGACCTGCTGGCCCTGGACGACTCGTCGCTGCTCGACGTCCCGCTGAGTGACCGGCGCGCCCTGCTGGAGAGGGCGTTGTCCGGGGTGACGCCGCCCGTGCACCTCGCCCCGGCGACGACGGACCGCTCGGTGGCGGAGCAGTGGTTCCAGCAATACGAGGGGGCCGGCCTCGACGGTGTGATCGCCAAGCCGCTTTCCCTGCCTTATCGGCCGGACGAACGCGTGATGTTCAAGGTCAAGCACGAGCGCACGGCCGACGTCGTGGTCGCGGGCTACCGCTTCCACAAGAGCGGCCCGGTCGTGGGTTCCCTGCTGCTCGGGCTGCACGACGACCAGGGCGTCCTCCAGCATGTGGGCGTGTCCGCCGCGTTCCCCATGAAGCGGCGCGTGGAACTGGTGCAGGAGCTGGAGCCGCTGCGGATGGAGGATGTCACGGGGCATCCGTGGGCCGCCTGGTCCGACGAGGTGGCGCACGCGACGGCACGTCTGCCGGGCGCACCCAGCCGCTGGTCGGGCAAGAAGGACCTGTCCTGGGTTCCGCTGCGGCCCGAACGGGTGGCGGAGGTGGCGTACGACCACATGGAGAACGGCGTGCGCTTCCGGCACACGGCGCGCTTTCGCCGCTGGCGCCCGGACCGGACCCCCGAGAGCTGTACGTACACGCAGTTGGAGGAACCGGTGCGCTACGACCTGGAGGAGATCCTCGGCCCCCCGCGCTGACACCCCCACCAATCGGCAGCCCGACCAGCGCGATCGGCTCCGCCGGGGGCTTCGGCGCGCGCGCCGTCCCGTCCGCTGAGCCGTTCGGCCATGCGTCGCGCGCGATCAGGGCAGACCGGGTATGGCCTCCATTGGACATATAACCGCACAATCGATGACACGGCCTCGGTGGAAGCGGTGGGCATGCGACAGATTGCGCGGATACGGCGCAGCGTGACGGCGGCGGCGCTGCTGCTGACCGTCACGACGACGGGCTCCCTGGTGGCGGGCTGCGATGCGGGAGGCGGCAAGGCCGACGACACCCCGGACAAGCCCCCGCAGGGGCAGCACCGGGAGAGCGTGGGCACGACTCCCGCCGCGCCCACAGCACCGGTGCTCGCAGTGAAGATCGACAACGTGCCCGCAGCCCGGCCCCAGACGGGACTGGACCAGGCCGACCTCGTCTACGCGGAGCAGGTCGAGGGCGGCCTCAGCAGGCTGATGGCGGTGTTCGCGACCAAGCTGCCCGCGGTCGTCGGTCCGGTGCGCAGCGCACGCGAGTCGGATCTGGAGCTGCTGCGCCAGTTCCACGATCCGACGCTCGCGTTCTCCGGGGCGCAGCACAAACTCCTCCCCCTGATCGACAAGGCGCCGCTGACCCCGGAGCCGCCCGAGAAGAACTCCGCCGCCTACTTCCGGGGCGGCGGCAAGGTGGCGCCGCACAACCTCTATCTGCGGCCGCAGCGGCTGATGAAGTCCGCCCCGGGCGCCGCCGCGCTGACGACCGGGTTCCGCTTCGGCGCCGCACCGCGCGGCGGAACTCCGGTGACCGGCCGCACGGTCCGCTTCCCCGCCGCACGCTTCACCTTCACCTGGTCCGCGCAGCGGCACCGGTGGCTGGTGGCGATGGACGGAACGCCGACGGTGACGACGAACGGCGCGCGGGTGGCTGCGGCGACGGTGGTGGTGCAGTACGTACAGGTGCGCACGTCCCGGTTCCACGACGTCCTCGGCAACAACTCGCCGTACTCGCAGACCGTGGGCTCGGGCAAGGCCCAAGTACTGCGGGACGGCCGGGTGTTCGACGTGAAGTGGCGGCGCGCGTCCGCCGCGGACGGCACACAGTTCACGACGACGGACGGCAAGCCGGTGAACTTCGCGCGGGGGCAGGTCTGGGTCGTGCTGGCGAAGGCGTGAACGAGCCCCGGGACGACAGAGCCTCGGCGATCGCGGGACGGCCGGCCGAGCGGGGGGACCTACGCCCGGCGGCCCAGTCGGCGCTCGATCGCCACGCCCGCGTCCTCGCGGGCGGCGGCGAGCGCCTGGCGGGCCTCCTCTGCGGAGTCGAACCCCAGGGCCGCCGCGATCGCCTCCCAGGCGACGCCTCCTTCGAGCAGCGCCTCGACGGCGGCACCGACGGCGACCACCGTCTCGCGGCGGGCCCGGTCGAGCTCGGCGAGCGTGCGCAGCAGATCCGGTGCCGTCGCGGCACCCGCGAGTCCGCCCTGCGCCGCGTGCCGGGCCTGGTCGGCGGTGACCCACCAGTCGGCGGAGGTGTGCGGGGAACGGGTGACGACGGTGCGGTCCACGGTGGTGCCGCCTTCCTTCAGGGGTAGGCATACGGCGCGCTGCCGAGGCCGCCAGTCTAAGTCGCCGATCCGGACAATGGCGCGCCCGGTCCGCTGAACGGACCACAGGGGCCACCGTCCGACCAGGTCCCGCTCACCCTTCGAACGGCAACCCCACCCGGGCCAGCTCACGCGCCGCCGCAGTCAGTCCGTCGACGAAGCGGCGTACGCGCTCGTCGGTGAAGCGGGTGCTGGGCCCGCCGAAGGACAGGGCCGCGGCCACTGCTCCGCCCCGTCCCCGCACCGGCACGGCCACCGCCGACAGCCCCTCCTCGCGCTCGGCGTGGCTCGTTGCGTACCCGAGGGCCCGCGCCTCCTCGATCCACCCGTGCAGCGTCTCCAGATGCGCGGCCCCGTACGGCGAGGTCGCCGCGACGCGACGCAGCAGGGACTCGGGAGCGTCCAGCAGCAGCGCCTTGGAGACGCCGCCCGCCCACAGCGGAAGTTCGTCCCCGACCCGAACGACCTGCCGCAATGACTGCGGCCCCTCCTCCTGGGCGATGCAGACGCGGCGGATGTCGCGGCGCACGTACAGGTGCACCGTCTCCCTGTGTTCGGCGGCCAGGTCCCGCAGTATCACTCCTGCCGCGGGCGGCAGCCGCCAGGCCTGCTCGGCGAGTCGGGACCAGCGCAGCAGGGCGGGGCCCGCGATGTAGCGGCCGTGTTCGTCGACCCAGAGCAGACCGTTGAGCCGGAGGGTACCCAGCAGACGCAGCACGGTGGTCTTGGGCAGAGCCGACGCGGAGACGATCTCGCGGATGGACAGCGCGGGGCGGCTCTCGTCGAAGAGTCCCAGGATGTCGATCGCCCGCTGCACGGTTCGCATCCCTGCTGGTTCGGCCTCGGCTGCCATCACTGATCCTCTCGACCCAGGACCGCACCACGGCCCGGTGACGCCCCCCTGCACCTGCACGGTACTGCGCACAGGTCCGCTGGGCGGACCTCTTCAGGCCCTGGTGGCCGTGAGGGGTGCCGCCGGGTTGCGCAGTCCCTCGGCGGCCTCCGAGACACGCTGGATGAGATCGAAGAAGAGGGTCTGCTCCTCGGCGGAGAGCGGAGCCAGGAAGACCTGGTTCATCCGGGTGGTGCGCACCGTCAGCTTGCGGTGCGTGCGCATGCCCTCCTCCGTGAGGCGCAGCAGGAAGCGGCGGCCGTCCTGTGGGTCGCGGACCTTGTCGAGGAGGCCCCTGCGGCCGAGCCGGCTGATCACCTCGGCGATGGTGGACCGGTCGAGACCCACCCGCTCCCCCACAGTGCGCTGGTCGAGCCCGGGCTCGGCGACGAGCGCGTTGAGGACCGCGAACTGCGGTGAGGTGATCTCCTCCGAGACGATCGTGTTCCACAGCAGGTAGTGCGCCTGCTGCAACCGCCGGGCCAGGTGCCCCGGGTGGGTGGAGAGGTCCACCGCGGCCATGTGTGCTCCCGTGGTCGTTTTCGTTGGTGTACTGAACGATACTCGTCCAGGACAGCACCGTCCGGCAGCGGCACACCTCACAAACGGGACCATAATTCGAGGCCTTGACGCCTCCGTGCCGACAGTGGCAGCGTGAGGGCAACCTCGCTGAAATACTCAGTGCCCTGATTAATTTATGGTCGGGACGCTAGGAAGAGATGGGGCTTCACGGATGGACAAGGTGGTCGCCACGGCCCTGGAGGCGGTGGCCGATGTGCCGGAAGGTGCGTCGTTGGCGGTGGGCGGGTTCGGGTTGAGTGGTGTGCCGAACGTGCTGATCCAGGCGCTGTTCGAGCGTGGGGTGTCGGGGCTGTCGGTCGTCTCGAACAACTGCGGGGCGATGGAGTCGGGTCTCGCGGTGCTGCTGGCGGCGGGCCGGATCGGGCGGGTGACCGGTTCCTACATCGGCGCGAACAAGGAGTTCGCGCGGCAGTATCTGTCCGGGGAGCTGGAAGTGGAGATGATCCCGCAGGGCACGCTGGCGGAGCGGCTGCGGGCCGGCGGGGCGGGAATCCCGGCCTTCTACACCCCGGCGGGCGTGGGCACGCAGGTCGCCGAGGGCGGGCTGCCGTGGCGCTACGACGGCTCCGGCGGTGTCGCGCTGGCCTCACCGCCCAAGGAGGTCCGTGAGTTCGACGGTGTGGAGTACGTGCTGGAGCGCGGTATCCGCACCGACTTCGCCCTGGTACGGGCCGCGAAGGGCGACCGGCACGGCAACCTCGTCTTCAACAAGTCCTCCCGCAACTTCAACCCGCTGGCGGCGATGGCGGGACGGGTGACGATCGCCGAGGTGGAGGAGCTGGTGGAGCCTGGTGAGATCGATCCGGACGCGGTGCACCTGCCGGGGATCTTCGTGCAGCGGGTGCTGGCGCTGACGGCGGAGCAGGCGGCGGACAAGAAGATCGAGCAGCGCACGGTCTCCGTGCCGACGGCACGGGCGACGGTGAGCGGCTGATGGCCTGGACACGCGAGGAGATGGCGGCTCGGGCGGCGCTCGAGCTGCGGGACGGCCAGTACGTCAACCTCGGCATCGGACTGCCGACGCTGATCCCCAATTACCTGCCCGCCGATGTCGAAGTGGTCCTCGAATCCGAGAACGGCATCCTGGGCACCGGCCCGTATCCCACCGAGGAGCAGGTCGACGCGGATCTGATCAACGCGGGGAAGGAGACCGTCACGGTCCTGCCGGGAGCCTCATTCTTCGACTCGGCGTTGTCGTTCTCGATGATCCGCGGCGGGCACATCGACGTGGCCGTTCTCGGTGCCATGCAGGTCTCGGAGAGGGGCGACCTGGCCAACTGGGCCATCCCCGGCAAGATGATCACCGGGATCGGCGGGGCGATGGACCTGGTCCACGGCGCCAGGACCGTCATCGTCGTGATGACCCACACCGCCAAGGAAGGCTCCCCGAAGATCCTCACGGAGTGCGCGCTGCCGCTGACCGGCAAGGGCTGCGTGAACCGGATCATCACCGACCTCGGTGTCCTGGACGTCACCGAGGACGGCCTGGTGCTCATCGAGACCGCCCCCGGCGTGACCGTCGATGAGATCACCGCCAAGACCGACGCCAAGCTGACCGTCGCGGAGGGCCTGAAGTGAACAACGTCTACATCGTCGACGCGGTCCGCACGCCGATCGGCCGGTACAACGGCGGCCTGGCCTCGGTCCGCCCCGACGACCTGGCCGCACACTCGATTCGTGAACTCCTGTCCCGCACGCCGGACTTGGACCCGTCGCGCATCCAGGACGTGTACTTCGGCAACGCGAACGGCGCCGGTGAGGAGAACCGCAACGTCGCCCGCATGGCCGCACTGCTGGCCGGTCTGCCCACCTCCGTGCCCGGAGTGAGTGTCAACCGGCTGTGCGCCTCCGGCCTGGAGGCGGTCGTCCAGGCCGCCCGCGCCATCGCAATGGGCGACGCCTCCGTCGTGCTCGCGGGCGGTGTGGAGTCGATGACCCGTGCCCCCTACGTCCTGCCCAAGAGCGACAGGCCGTTCCCGGCCGGACACGCCGAGCTCTACTCGACGACCCTGGGCTGGCGCATGGTCAACGCCAGGATGAACCCGCAGTGGACCGTCCCGCTGGGCGAGTCCGCCGAACTCATCGCGGACAAGCACAAGATCAGCCGTGAGCAGCAGGACGAGTTCGCCCTGCGCAGCCACCGGAAGGCCGCCAGGGCGCAGGCAGAGGGCCTGTTCGACGTCGAACTCGCGCCGGTGACCGTCCCGCAGCGCAAGGGCGACCCCGTCGTCTTCGGCGCCGACGAATGCGTACGGCCGGACGCGTCCCTTCCGGCGATGGCCAGACTCAAGCCGTCCTTCCGCCCCGGGACCGGGACGGTCACCGCGGGCAACGCGTCGCCCTTGAACGACGGTGCCGCCGCCCTGCTGCTGACCGACGAGGAGGGGCTGAGGGCCACCGGCCGCGAACCCCTCGCCCGCGTCCTGGCCACCGGGGTGTCCGCGATCGACCCGCACTACTTCGGCCTGGCCCCCGTGGAGGCGGTCAATCGGGCACTGGCCAAGGCGGGCAAGGGATTCGACGACCTGTCCGTCCTCGAACTCAACGAGGCCTTCGCCGCCCAAGTCCTGGGGTGTGTGGCCCAATGGCCCGAGTTCGACCCGGCGATCCTCAACCCGCAGGGCGGTGCCATCGCCCTCGGGCACCCCCTGGGTGCCTCCGGGGCCCGGCTCGCCGGCACCGTCGCCCACCAGCTCGCCCGCCGCGGCTCCGGAACCGGCATCGCCACCCTGTGCATCGGCGTGGGCCAGGGCCTCGCCCTCGTCCTCGAACGCTAGGAATCCCCATGGCTCTCACTCAGCAGGACATCGACCAGGAGATCGCGGCCGAACACGCCGCCTACGAGAAGCGCGTCGCCGACGGCGCACCCGTGGAGCACCATCCGCGCCGGGACTACGCACCGTACCGTTCCTCCGTGCTGCGCCACCCCAAGCAGCCGCCGACCACGATCGACGTGACCAAGGACCCGGAACTGGTGGAGCTGTCCTCCCCGGCCTTCGGTGAGCGCGACATCACCGAGATCGACAACGACCTCACCAGGCACCACCGGGGCGAGCCGATCGGCGAACGGATCACCGTCTCCGGGCGCCTGCTCGACCGCGACGGACGCCCGGTACACGGCCAGCTCGTCGAGATCTGGCAGGCGAACTCGGCCGGCCGGTACGCACACCAGCGCGAGCAGCACGACGCCCCGCTCGACCCGAACTTCACCGGCGTCGGCCGCACGCGCACCGACGACGCCGGCTTCTACCGCTTCACCACCATCCAGCCCGGCCCCTACCCCTGGCGCAACCACGTCAACGCCTGGCGCCCGGCCCACATCCACTTCTCCGTCTTCGGCACGGCGTTCACCCAGCGGCTCGTGACGCAGATGTACTTCCCGAACGACCCGCTCTTCCCGTACGACCCGATCCTGCAGTCCGTGACGGACGACGCCGCCCGGCAGCGGCTGATCGCGACGTACGACCACAGCCTGTCGGTGCCGGAGTTCTCACTGGGCTACCACTGGGACATCGTGCTCGACGGCCCCAACGCCACCTGGATCGAAGAAGGACGCTGACCTGCCATGACGAAGATCGACACGAGCAGGCCGGAGAGCGTGCTGCCCACCCCCTCGCACACGGTCGGGCCCTTCTACGGGTATGCGCTGCCGTTCCCCGGCGGCGGTGACATCGCGCCCGTCGGCCACCCGGACACGATCACCGTCCAGGGGTACGTCCACGACGGCGAGGGCGACCCGCTGCCGGACGCGTTCGTGGAACTGTGGGGGCCCGACCCGGACGGCAAGGTTCCCACCACCGACGGCTCGATCCGGCGCGACCCGGCGACCGGCGGCTACCTGGGCCGCAACGGTGTGGAGTTCACCGGCTGGGGCCGCGTCCAGACGGACGCGAACGGCCACTGGTACGCCCGTACGCTCCGGCCCGGAGCGCGCGGCCGCAGCGCCCCGTACATCAGCGTGTGCGTCTTCGCACGGGGCCTGCTCATGCATCTGTTCACCCGGATCTACCTGCCGGGCGACGAGGCGGCGCTCGCCGCGGACCCGCTGCTCGGGCAGCTGGACGAGGAGCGCCGCGACACGCTGATCGCCGTGGCCGAGGGCAACGGCACGTACCGTTTCGACATCCGCCTTCAGGGCGAAGGCGAGACGGTCTTCCTGGAGTTCCAGTGACATCCCTCCGGTCCGACGCCGGTCTGCTCGCCCCCGGGTGGGCCGACTCTCTCGCCGCGTCCGCGACGAGCGACACCGCGTATCTGCGCGGGCTGCTCGACGCGGAGGCGGCGCTGACCCGGGCCCAGGCCGCGCTGGGACTGGCCCCGGAGGGGGCGGCGACCGCGGTGACCGAGGCGGCCCGGACGGACCGCTTCGACGTGCGCTCCCTCGCCGAGCGTGCCCGCGGCGGCGGGAACCCGGTCATCCCCCTGGTCGCCGATCTGACGAAGGCGGTCGGCGCGGAGTACGGGCCGTACGTCCACCGGGGCGCGACCAGCCAGGACATCCTGGACACGGCGACCATGCTGGTCGCCGTGCGCACCCTGGACCTGGTCCTGGCCGACCTGGAGCGCACCCAGCGGGCGCTGTCCCGGCTCGCCGCACACCACCGGGACACCGTCGTGCCCGGGCGGACGCTCACCCAGCACGCCGTGCCGACGACGTTCGGTCTGAAGGCGGCGGGCTGGCGGTCACTGGTGCTGGACGCCCGGGACCGGCTGCGGACTGTGCGGAACGGCCTTCCCGTGCAATTGGGCGGCGCGGCGGGCACGTTGGCCGCGTTCACCGTGTACGGGGCGGACGACCCTCGGGCGCTCGCGGCCGCCTACGCGCGGGAACTCGGACTTGTCGCACCGGAGTTGCCCTGGCACGCTCTGCGCACCCCGATCGCCGATCTTGCGGGCGGACTCGCGTTCACGGCCGGAGCTCTGGGCAAGATGGCCACGGATGTACTGACGCTGTCGCGTACCGAGATCGCCGAAGTCACCGAGGGCGCCGGCGGCGGTTCCTCCGCGATGCCGCACAAGGCGAACCCCGTACGGTCGACGCTGATCGCGGCGGCCGCACGACGGGCGCCGCAGCTCGCCGCCACACTGTACGGATCGCTGGCCGCCGAGGACGAACGCCCCGCGGGCGCCTGGCACGCCGAGTGGGAGCCGCTGCGTGACCTGCTGCGGCTGGTCGGCGGTGCCGCAAGGGACGCCGTGGAACTGACCGAGGGGCTCCGGGTGAACGCGGACGCCATGCGCGAACACCTCGCCCTCACCCACGGGTTGATCGTCTCCGAGCGGCTGGCGGCGGAGCTGGCTCCTGTGCTGGGCCGGGCCCGCGCCAAGGAGCTGCTCACCGAGGTCGCCCGACGCACCCGTACCGAGGGCCGCAGCCTCGCAGAACTCCTCTCCGAGGAGCCGGGGTTGAAGGACCTGGACGTCGAGGGCCTCACCGACCCGACCCGCTATGCAGGTTCCGCCGGAACCCTCACCGACCGTGCCCTGGAGCGCTCGTGACCGACAAGCTGCCGCACCACCACACCGAAGGCGCCCCCACCGCTCCACCGCTGTTCCTCGGGCCGTCGCTGGGCACCTCGTACGCCCTGTGGGACAAGGTCGCGCCCGAGTTGTCCGCCGACCACCGGGTGATCCGCTGGGACCTCCCCGGCCACGGCGGTTCGGCACCGGATCTCATCGGTCCCGGCACGACGGTCGCCGACCTCGCCGGGCTGGTGCTGGCGCTCGCGGACTCGCTGGGCGTGGACCGGTTCGCGTACGCCGGGGTGTCGCTCGGCGGCGCGGTGGGGCTGCACCTGGCCGTGCACCACCCCGAGCGGGTCTCGTCGCTGGCCGTCGTCTGCTCGTCCGCGCACTTCAACGGCGCGAAGCCGTGGGAGGAACGGGCCGCGCTGGTCCGCCGGGAAGGGCTGGCACCGGTCGCCGCGACCGCCGACGCCCGCTGGTTCACGGCCGGGTTCACCGTGCCGCGACTCGTCCAGGACCACCGGGACGCGGACCCGGCCGCGTACGCCGCCTGCTGCGACGCGCTCGCCGCCTTCGACATCCGTGACCGGCTGTCGTCCATCACCGTGCCGACGCTGCTGATCGCGGGCCGCGAGGATCCGGCCACGCCGCCCTCGCATCTGCGGGAGATCGCGGACGCGGTGCCGAGCTCCGCCCTGGTGGAGATCCCGGGAGCCTCGCATCTGGCGCCGGCGCAATGCCCGAAGGCCGTCCTGGCGGCGCTGCGGGCGCACTTCTCGGGAACCCCCGGGCGCGGCATGGAGGTGCGCCGCGAGGTGCTGGGCGATGCGCACGTGGACCGGGCGCAGGCGCGTCAGACCCCCTTCACCGCCCGTTTCCAGGACTTCATCTCGCGCTACGCCTGGGGCGAGATCTGGACCGACCCGACGCTCTCGCGCCGCGAGCGCAGCCTGGTCACACTGACCGCGCTGGTCGCACACGGCCACTACGACGAGCTGGCGATGCACGTACGGGCGGCCCGGCGCAACGGACTGACGCCGGAGGAGATCGGCGCGGTGCTGCTGCAGACAGCCGTCTACTGCGGTGTCCCGGCGGCGAACTCGGCGTTCGTGGTGGCGCAGCGGGTGCTCGCGGAGGAGGACACCGCCGGAGGGTGACCCTGCTGGTCGTAGCTTCAACAGCACCCCTCTCATACCTCTGCCCCTTGCCTAGGGTGGAGGCATGTCCACTGTTCTGATCACCGGCGCCACCTCGGGTCTCGGCCGGTACGTCGCCTTCGAGCTGGTCCGCTCCGGTCACGTCGTCCTCGCCCACGGGCGCGACGCGGGCCGTACCGAACGGCTCGTGGCGGAGCTGCGCACGGAGAGCGAGGCCCATGGTTTCGTCGCCGACCTGGCCTCGCTCGCCCAGGTGCGGCGGCTCGGCGAGGAGGTGGCCACCGCACACCCCCGTCTCGACGTCCTGATCAACAACGCGGGTGTGGGCGGCGGTCCGCGCGGCTCCGGCCGCGAGGTCAGCGCCGACGGGCACGAACTGCGGCTCGCGGTCAACTACCTGGCGCCGGTCGCGCTCACCCGCGCCCTGCTGCCGGTATTGCGGGCGGGCGCCCCGGCCCGGATCGTCAACGTCGGCTCGGTGGGCCAGGAGCCCGTGGACTTCGACGATCCCGAGCTGACGCGCGGCTACAGCGGCGTCTCGGCGTACTGCCGCAGCAAGTTCGCCCTGGCCGCGTACACGTTCGCGCTGGCCGAGGAGCTGCGGGGCAGCGATGTCTCGGTGAACGTCCTGCACCCCGCGACCTACATGGACACCGCCATGGTCCGCGAGGGCGGTATCACCCCGTGGAACACGGTCGCGGACGGCGCGCCCGGGGTGCTGGCCCTGGCGACACAGGACATGGGCAACGGCGGCTTCTTCGACGGCACCCGTCCGTCACGTGCGCTAGAACGGGCGTACGACCCGGAGGTGCAGAAGCGACTCGAGGCGGTCACCGAGCAGCTGCTCGCGCTGTAGCGGACCGTCAGCGCAGCCCCCGGCCGTTGTCCAGTACGTCCTGCGCCCGGGCCGCCAACCCGTCGGCCCCGCACGACCGCGCCAACGTCAGCCCCCGGTTCAGCTCAGGGACCGACTTCGCGGCGATCCCGTACTCGACCCGCGCCACCGCGTGCTCGTAGGCACAGGGCGAGGACTCCAGGTAGGTCACAGCCTTGGCGTACAGCGTGACGGCGCGCTGGCCCGTCTCCAGGGCGGCCGCGACGCGCAGGGCCTCGCCGATCGCGGTGTCGGTGCCCAGGAGCTCGGCTCGACGGCGGGCGGTCGCGGCCAGTTCGGCGGCGCGGCGCGGATCGTCGGTGGCCAGAGCGCGGGCGAGGTCGCCCGCCCAGGGCGCCAGCACGGTGTTGTGGCCGCGCCCGGCGCACGCCTTCTCGGCGGCCTCCAGTTCGTTGACGCCCTCCTTGGTCCGGCCGACGGCGATCAGGAGCCGGCCGCGTACGGAACGCGTGTCGGGCAGCACGATCGTCGACGGGTAGGGCGGCGCGAAGCCGTACCGCTCGGCGAGGCACCACGCTTCCTCGACATGCCCGCGGGCGAGCAGGGTGTCGACGAGTCCGCAGGTCGCGGACCAGTACAGGGGCAGTCCGCGGCCGACCCGCTCGGCGAGGCGCAGTGACTCGCGCAGGGAGGTCTCCGCCTCCCTGAGGCGGCCCCGCCTGCGGTGTCCGAGTCCGACGTAGGCGTGGGCCAGGGCGAGGTGGCCGCCGCTCCAGCCTGCGCTCTCGTAGGCGCGCAGGCCCTCGGTGAACAGGTTCTCCGCCCGGTCCAGGCGGTCCGTGTAGGCGTAGGCGCTGCCCAGCATCAGCAGCAGTTCGATGCCCCACTCGGTGTCGGTCCAGCCGAGTCCGGGGGCGAGGCGGCCGTTGACGAGGACACGGTCGCACACGTGCACGACCTCCTCGGCGTTCTCCCCGTGGGTCATCGCGTCGAAGCCGCGCAGGATGAGCAGCGCGCGCTCGGAGTTGTCCCGTCCGGTGCAGGTGCGGGCGAGTTCGGCCAGCTCGCGGGAGCGGGCCGGGGAGTCCTCCTCGGCCGCGTGGACGCCCTCCCACATGTAGTGCACGGCCTGGAGGCGCATGCGCGAGGGGCCGGGTTCGAGCCGGGCGGCCTCCTCGTCGACGGTACGGATCGCCTCGCCCAGCTGGTCGTTGTGCAGCAGGGCCTGGGAGAGCCGGTAGACGGCGCTCACTCGCTCCTCGCCCTCCAGGCCGGGCATCGCGAGCGCAGCCTGGAGGTAGTCGATGGTGGTGGCGGGCGAGGTCAGCAGCGTGGCGCAGCCCAGTTCGTAGAGCACGTACGGGTGCGCCTCGGGCAGGGGCGGCTCCAGCAGGGCCCGTTCCAGACAGCGTCGGGCCGCCTCGGGTGCGCCGACGGCGAGGTGTTCGCGCGCGGCCTCGCGCATCTGCTCGACGAGTTCCTCGTCGTCGTCCGGGTGGACCTCGAGGAGGTGACGGGAGGCGGCCGCAGCGCCGAGCCCGGAGTCGGTGACGACCTGTGCCGCGATGCCGTGCATGGCGGTGCGCAGTCCGTCGGGGATCGAGCGGTAGACGGCGGTGGCGATCAGCGGGTGCACGAACTCCAGCTCGCCGCCGTCCGCCTGACGGTTCGCCGGGTCGACTTCGGTGAGGATGCGGGCCGCGCCGAGGAGTTCGGCGCAGCGCACCGCCTCCTCGTGGCGCATGGTGGCGAGGCGGGCCACCAGGTCCACGGTGATGCCGGTGCCGAGGATGGCTGCTGCCCAGGCGAACCGGGTGGCCTCGATGCCGAGGCCTTCGAGGCGGGCGACGAGTCCGTTGCCGCGTGCCGAGCGGTTCAGGGCGCGCAGTTCGGCGGCGGACGCCTCGACCGGTTCGAGCTGAGTGTCCTGCACCTTGGCGAGGAGTTCGACGGTCTCGTAGGGGTTGCCGCCGGTCACGGCCCACACCTCGCGGCAGAACGGGGCGTCGGCGTGCCCGCCGAGGGTGGCCCGGGTGAGTCCGGCGACTGCGTCGGGGGTGAGCGCGCTCAGGGTGCTGACCGGGAGGCGGGCCGCCGCGGCGATCATGTCCAGGTAGCGTGCGCTCTCGCCGGCGACCTCGCCCGGGCGGCGGGCGACCACGACGAGCACGCGCAGTTCGTCGAGCCGTTCACAGAAGGCGGCCAGCCAGTGGAGGGTCTCCCGGTCGGCCCAGTGCGCGTCGTCGATGAGCAGGACCAGCGGCCACTCGCGCTTGGCGAGCCGCGAGACCGCGGCGACCAGGCCGTCGCACACGCCCTGCGGGTCGGCCTGCCGCTCACCGGGCTCGGTTATGCCGAGCGCGGGGCCGGCGACCTCGTATCAGTCGCCCAGGTAGTCGCGCGCCTCCTCCGGCATCAGTGAGACGAGGGCGGGCTGGAGCAACTGCCGTACGACATTGAAGGGGACGGACGTGACGGTCTCGCCGCCGCGTGCCGACCAGACCGTGCATCCGCGCCGCTCCGCGATGCGGCGTGTCTCGGCGAGGAGCGCGGTCTTGCCGATGCCGGCCTCCCCGCCGAACACCAGCAGGCCCCCCGACTCCGTGGGCGCGGCGTCGCCGCACAGGGCGTCGACGGCCTCGGTGACGACGGCGAGTTCCGCGTCGCGTTCCCACAGGGAAGCCGAGGCGGCCGCGTCGGGCCGTGCCTCCGTCATCCCGGTACCTCCCCAGGTCGCCCAAACGACGTACAGGCATTGAGCCTAGTCTCCCCCGGGCCCCGGTGGAGGGAGGTCGGAGCACCTGTTGCCGTGACGGGTGACGCGGGGTGTCCCTGGGCGACGCGACGGGCCGCCGACCAGCCGCGGTGAAAGTAAACGACAGTAAAGCCGGTTGGAGATGAAGCCGACTTTCGGACATCCCGTGCACGGCGGCACGACGCCGGGTCCGCCCCCGGCTGCGAACGAGGCATATGCCGTCGTGCCGGGTTTCCCGACCGGGCGAAGGCTCCCGGGTATTGGCGAGCACGGGCGCCCGCCGTTCGAGCGCTGCCCGCTCGATCGCACCGGGGCGCGAGGGGCTGCGGCTGGTGCCGCGGAGGGAGCGGGCGGCGGTGCGGCTGGCGTCGGGATGACCGCCGAGCGCGCAGGAGGCGAGACGCGTCGAAGCGGGCCACACCAGGTCGCCGCCGAAGCGGCCCCGAGGGCGCGTCCGTTCCCGGATCTCCGGCAGACGGAAGGTCGCCGGAGTGTCCGGCCCCTTTGCACGACCCCGCCCGATGCCGAGACCCTTACGACCGGAGCCTCTCATCCCTCTTTCAGGCACGCCTCATACGGTGGGTCCATGACGCAGGTGACTCCTCCCGGGTGGTACCCCGACCCCGGGCAGACAAGTGACGGTCCCGCCACCGAGCGCTGGTGGGACGGCAAGGCATGGACGGACCGGACACGCCCCGCGGATCCCTCCGCCGCTGGGGGTCCGCCGGCGCAGCCGCCGGCCGTCGGCGCCCATCCGGACGAGCCGTTCGCCGTCGTTCCGTATACGGGCGCACAGCCGGCCCCCGCGCGGCGCGGGGTGCGCACCGGCACAGCCGTCGCGGCGGCGGTCCTGGTCCTCGCGGGAATCGGCGGCGGTGTCTACGCGCTCAGCGCGAACGACGGTGGCAGCGGCAACGCCGCGGACTCCGGGAGTCAGGGCGGTCAGGGCGGTTTCGGCGGTCAGGAGGGCCGGGGCGGCCAAGGGGGCCAGGGCGGGCCCTTCGGCGGCCAGGGCGGGTCTGGGGGTTCCGGGGGCTCCGGCGGCCAGACCCCCGCGCCCGGCCGGTCCGGTCGGCCGCAGACCGAGGACGGATACGCCACCGACCCGTTCAACGGCATCAGCATCCCCGTACCGGACGGCTGGAGCGGCGGGATCATCGACGGAGGCGCGGCGGTCCAGTCGAAGGACACGTACAAGTGCCCCGGAGACACGTCGAAGACCTGCAACACCGGCGGTGCGTACTCGGCGTCCGCCGAGGCGCAGGGGCTGACGGCCACCACGGCGGAGGCGGCGGCCAAGCAGGACATAGTCAAGAACGCCAAGGAGTCGTACGGCGGCACGTCCTACGGCGCGATCACCTCGCACGAGGTGCTGGCTTCCAAGGCCGTGACCGTCGCCGGGCAGCAGGGCTACATGGTCCGCTGGAAGGCGATCACCAGCAAGGGCGCGGACGGCTATGTCGAGTCGCTGGTCTTCCCGTCCCCGGTCGACACCAAGCAGCTCGTCGTCGTCCGCTTCGGCGTCGACGTCGGGTCGAACGCTCCCGAGCCGTCCGTGCTGGACCAGATCACCAAGGGCATCAAGGCGTCGTCGGCGAGCGGCGACGGACAGAACGTCTGAGCCGCCGCTCACCTCCGCCCGGCCGGACGTGGTGCGGCCGGGCGGGGCTCCCCTCCGCTCAAGAGGAACCCCACCCGGCCGGGGGGTGCGCGCCGCCCCCGTCCCCACGGTGCGGCGCGAGCAGGTCGACGTCCGGTCATCCCGCGGACGGCGACCTGGTCCTTATGTCAGTCCCAGCGCCGGGAGCACCGCCGTCTCCACGAAGCGCGTGAGGTACTCCTCGTCCGCGTACCGCCCCTCGAGTATCGGGCGGACGCGCAGCACACCCAGGATCTGCGCGGGGATGTAGTCCAGCGCCGGATGGCTCGCGGGGACCTCTCCCCGTTCCACCCCGCGGCGGACGATCTCCTGGAGCGCCTTGATCTCGGGGTCGACGAGGGCCTCGCGCAGCGCCCCCGCGAGTTCCTTGTCCTGCATCACGGCAGGGCCCAGGGCCTGGAGCAGCTTGGTGTCGCGGTTGGACCACTGGGCCGCGGCCCGCGCCGCGGCGCGCAGGTCCCCGGCGAGCGAACCGGTGTCGACCCCCGCGAACCGCACACAGCGGCTGGCCCTGAGCGCCGCGGCCACGAACTGGGGCTTCGTCTTCCACTGCCGGTACAGCGTCGACTTGCTGCACCGCGTGCTGGCGGCGATGCCCTCCATGGTGACCGCGTCGTACCCGCCTTCGCGGATCTGGTCGAGCACGGCGTCGAAGAACTCCTGCTCACGCTCGGGCGTGAGCTTGGAGCGGCGCGAGGCGACCACCGTCTCCGGTGCGTCCGCTGCCTGCGACGTCATGACTTCGTCTCCTCGGTCGTGGCCCCGGCCCGTGGGCCGCTTCACATCAGTATATCGATACGTCAGTGTACCGGTACGCAAGCGTATCGGTACACTGACGTATCGATGAGCCTCGGACAGGACTCACTCGGCTGTCGAGTGGACCCTGTCCCGGGCTCACCACGCACCACCCCACGCACGTACGTCAGCAAAGGGGCCGGGGGATGGATTCCCGTACCGAGCCTGAAAGTGAGGACGCGGCCGCGATACGCTGGCCGCCCCTCGCCCGCGAGCTCCTGCTGGTCGCAGGGCTCTTCCTCGTCTACAAGTTCGGCCGCCAGCTCGCGAACGGCCACACCGCCGAAGCCTTCCGCAACGCGCACCGGGTCTGGGACTGGGAGCGCTCCCTCCACATGCCGGGCGAGGGCGCCGTGCAGTCCGCACTGCTGCACACCGACGCCCTCGTGCGCGCCGCGAACGTCTACTACGTCGCCGTCCACTTCACGGCGACCGCCGCCTTCCTGGTCTGGCTGTACATACGACGCCCCGACCACTACCTCTGGGCCCGCCGCGCCCTCGCCCTGGTCACCGGTGCCGCGCTGGTGCTGCACCTCACGTTTCCGCTCGCCCCGCCGCGGATGCTCGGCGCGGCGCACCTCGTGGACACCGGGCGGGCTTACGGGCCCACGGTGTACGGAGCCAGGCCCGCGGCCGACTCGATGGCGAACCAGTTCGCCGCCATGCCCTCACTGCACTTCGGCTGGGCGCTGATGGTCGCCATCGGCCTGATCGCGGCGACCCGGTCCCGCCTGCGCTGGCTGTGGCTGCTGCATCCGCTGCTGACCCTGGTCGTGATCGTCGGCACGGCGAACCACTACTGGCTGGACTCGATCGTGGCGGCCCTTCTGCTCGGCATCGCGCTGACCGTGGTGCGCGCGCCGTCGTCGGCCTCGCGGGGCCAGGCCACGGTGGAGCCGCGCGCCGTACCGCGGCCGAGGCGCTCGGAGCCCGCGACGGCCAATCGCTCCGGCCTGGTCGGAGTCGGCCGATGAGCGCCACGGTCCTCGCCGTCGTCCTGTCCCTGTTCTCCGCGGTCGCGTACGCGGCCGCCGCCGTGGCCCAGGAGCGGCTCGCCGCGCGTACCTCCGGCGCCGGCCTGCTGCGGCTGCTCATGCACGGCGCATGGTGGTGGTCGGTCGCCCTGAACGCCTCTGCCGCCCTGCTGCACGTCGCCGCCCTCAAGTTCGGCCCGCTGACACTGGTCCAGCCGCTCGGCGCACTCACTCTCGTGGCCGCGGTGCCGCTGGGGGCACGTGCGGCGGGGCGCCGGGTCAGCGCGGTCGAGTGGCGGGGTACGGCGCTCACTCTGATCGGTCTGGCCGCGCTGCTGGTGACGGCCTCCGGGCCCGAGCCCGACGACATACTGAGCCTGCCGGAGGCGCTGGCCGTGGCCGGCACGACCGCCGTTCTGATCGGCGTGCTCTCGCGGCGGAGTGCCCGCCCCGGACTGCGGCACGCGACCGCCTCCGGCTTCGCCTCCGGTGTCGCCTCCGCACTCACCCAGACGGTGACGGTGGCGGCGACGGACCGTTCGGGACCGGTGCTCAGCGCCCAGGTCGTCGTGGTGGCGCTGCTGGTGGCGGTGTTCGCGACGGGTGGCCTGCTGCTGTCGCAGACGGCATACCGCGACGGCCTCGGCGCGCCGCTCGCGCTGGTGACCCTCGCCAACCCGGTCGCCGCGGTGGTGATCGGCCTGTCCCTTCTGGGCGAACGTCTCCAGGGCGGCGCGGCGGGCCTGCTTCTTGCGACGGCGGGGGCGGGGCTGGCCTCGTGGGGTGTGGTGACGCTGTCGCGGTCGGCACCGGAGCTGGTCGCGGCGTCCGCCGACGACGGCCACCCGGTCGCGGCGGTGCTCGCGCGGCAACCCGACCCGGCGCCCTACGAGCCGTCGTTGCTGCCGCCGCAGCCGACGCCCCCTTCGCCGGAGCACCTCACCGCACTGTGAACGAACCGAACGAACGGCGGCCGGCACGTGCTTGCACGCGCCGACCGCCGCCGTGATCCCGGTGGAGTCCCGGGGGAAAGCTCAGCCGAGGCCGCGGGAGTCCTGCTTGAGTGCCGTGTCCACGGTCAGCGCCGTGGCCACGACCAGGCTCAGCAGCGGCTCCGGCAGTTGGTAGTGGATCTGCAGGACGTAGTTGTCCGCGGTCGTGAACATCGTCTTCGCCAGGCCCTCCCAGGTCTTCGTGATCCGGGCGACCTCGTTCTCGGCGTGGTCGACGATCGCGAAGTTCCAGGCGCGCCAGTTCTCCGCCTTGATCGCGCCGACCTTCTGGCCGTTCACGTTCATCGCGAAGTTGATCTTGCCGATCATGTTCTGCTGGACGATCTCGCCGACGACCTGGCCGTCCGGACGCTCCACGACCACCCGCGACTTGAAGACCTTCGCGGGCCGGGTCAGCCTCAACTGCGGCTGCCCGTAGGCGTCACGGATCTCCAGCCGGTGCGTGAGGAACTGGTCGACGCTGGAGACGAAGCGCAGGACCTTCTTCAGCGCGCTCTGGCCGACCTCCGTGACCGAGCCGAGCTGGTTGCCGTTCTGGTCGAAGACGCTGTACTCGTTCGTCAGCTCGATCAGTTTGGCCTTCTGGTTCACGACCAGCACCGGTTCGGTGAACAGCGTGCCGCCGCCGGGGCCGCTCGCGGCGACCCCGGCCTGCTGCTGCACCTGGCGCTGGACGCGCGGATCAGGAGCCGCGGCCTGCTGACCGTACGCCTGCTGCGGCTGTCCGCCCGGCGCCGCCTGCGTCGGCACCTGGGCCGGAGCCTGGCCCTGCTGATCCACGTGGGTGTGCTGGGTCCACTGGGCACCGTCCCAGTACCGCAGGGTCTGGGGCGCACCGTGCGGATCCGGATACCAGCCTGCAGGAGTGTTCGATTGCGTGGTCACCGGGGCACACTACCTCGAGCACACCGGTACCTGACCAGCCCTCCGTGATACGGGACCCATCGCTCGCACATCTGTCGTCGCAGCCCCGGTTCCGTCATTCCGTGACGATCGCCGGGTCGCTCACGCCCGGCCGTCCGTTCTCCACGTGCCCGGCGAGACGGCGCAGGAAGGACGGGTCGGCCTCGGAGGTCACGGTGAGGTCGTACCAGCGCCTGCTCGCCCCCAGGTCGAAGGTGTGCTTCACGGTGGCACCGGCCCGTACCGTGACCGTCGTGGCGTGACCGCCGTAGCCACTGGTGACCTTGAGCTTCACCGTGCCGGAACCCTTGTTGGTGAAGGTCAGCTGGACGTCGTCGCCGGTGTGCCGCGCGGTGACCTCGGGTCCTGCCTGCTTGCCGGGGCCCTTGAAGACGCGCAGGAAGCCGTTCGGGCCGTGCACGGTCAAGTCGTACGAGCCGTTCGAGTACGCCGAGTTCCAGGTGTCCGAGACGGTCTTGCCCGCCTCGGTGGTGTAGGTCCACGGACCGTCGGTGCGGTTGCCGGACGTGACGAGGAAGGCGGCACCGGCGTGCGCGCCGGAGGCGAAGGAGAGCGTGAACTTTCCGGCAGTGGCGTCCGCCGCGCCGTCCACGACGGGAGCGTACTTCAGCGGGCGGGTGGGCCGCAGGCCGCGCTCCTGCTTGGGCAGGACCGGGTTCGCGGGCGGGGTCGGCACATAGTCGGGGTGCCGGTTGTGGTCCGGCGGCTGGTAGCCGTCCGTGGCCGGGAGCGAGACCGGCTTGGTGTCCTTGCGCGAGAAGTCGAACGCCGAGGTCAGGTCGCCGGAGATGGCACGACGCCAGGGCGAGATGTTCGGCTCGTGCACGCCGAAGCGGCTCTCCATGAACCGGATGACCGAGGTGTGGTCGAGGGTCTCGGAGCAGACGTAACCGCCCTTGCTCCAGGGCGAGACGACCAGCATCGGCACCCGCTGGCCCAGACCGTACGGACCGGCGACATGGCTGCCGTCGCCCTTGAGGAGGTCCAGGCCGGCGTCGACCGTGGACTTGCCCTGCGCGGCGGAGGCCGGCGGGAACGGCGGGACCAGGTGGTCGAAGAAGCCGTCGTTCTCGTCGTACGTGATGAACAGGGCCGTCTTCGCCCACACCTTCGGGTCCGACGTGAGCGCGTCCAGCACCTGGGAGACATACCAGGCGCCGTAGTTCGCGGGCCAGTTGGGGTGCTCGGTGAAGGCCTCGGGGGCGACGACCCAGGAGATCTGCGGCAGCTTGCCGGACTTCACGTCGGCCTTCAGCTGGTCGAAGAAGCCCTCGCCCTTGCGGGCGTCGGTACCGGTGCGGGCCTTGTCGTACAGCGGGTCGCCGGGCTGCGCGTTCTGGTACTGCTTGAAGTAGAGCAGCGAGTTGTCACCGTAGTTGCCGCGGTAGGCATCCGAGATCCAGCCCCAGGAGCCGTTCGCGTCGAGTCCGTCGCCGACGTCCTGGTAGATCTTCCAGGAGACCCCGGCCTTCTCGAGTCGCTCGGGGTAGGTGGTCCAGCTGTAACCCGCCTCGTCGTTGCCGAGGACCGGGCCGCCGCCCTTGCCGTCGTTGCCCGTGTAGCCCGTCCACATGTAGTAGCGGTTCGGGTCGGTGGAGCCTATGAACGAGCAGTGGTACGCGTCGCAGATGGTGAACGCGTCGGCGAGCGCGTAGTGGAAGGGTATGTCCTCGCGCTTCAGGTACGCCATCGTCGTCGAGGACTTGGCGGGTACCCACTTGTCGTACTTGCCCCCGTTGAAGGCGGCGTGGCCGTCGTTCCAGCCGTGCGGGAGGTCCTGGATGAACGCCAGACCCAGGTCGTCGGCATCGGGGCGGAAGGGGAGAATGTCCTTCGTCCCGTCCGACTGGTGCCAGACGGACTTGCCGTTCTGAAGGGTCACCGGGCGCGGGTCGCCGAAGCCGCGGACACCTCTGAGGGTGCCGAAGTAGTGGTCGAAAGAACGGTTCTCCTGCATCAGGACGACGATGTGCTCGACGTCCTCGATCGTGCCGGAGCGGTGGTGCGCGGGGAGGGCCGCGGCGCGCTCGATGCTGCTGGAGAGTGCGGTGAACGCGGCGGTACCGCCCGCGAGTTGGAGGAATCTGCGCCGGTTGACTTCGGGCATGGCTGAAGGACCTCTCATCCTGATACGGGATGGCCGGAACATGAGGAAACGTGCGCTCAGCGAGTGTTCCAAGAGCAACAAACGTCAGAGAAGGGTTCGATGGCGCCAACGTGAATGTCGCCGGTACATGTAGTGTTCCTGTGCACAGCGGTAGCGGCCGACGCGACACTGAACCGCAGGTCCTTGTGAGTGGAGAGACCTCCCAGGGCAGCAACTTGTCCGGAGAGGTGCTCGCCCTGCAGCCGTGGCAGCATGACCGGCTTCAGCCGAGCGCCCCGGGAGGCATCCTCCATGTCCGACCTCGACAGCCAAGTTCCCTACTGGAACGCCGCCGCGGTCACGAAGACGTTCACCCACCCACTCCATCTGCCGTGGCTCGACGGGATCAGCAGGCATGCGGCGATCCTCGACTACGGATGCGGATACGGCCGCATCATGGCGGAGCTCGAACAGCGCGGCTTCGGCACCCTCAGGGGCGTCGACACTTCACCGGCAATGATCGATCGGGCACGTCGCCTGCATCCCACCATGCGCTTCGCAGCCCTGGATGCCCCACCAGTCTCGCCCTATCCGGACGCAGGCTTTGACGCAGTCCTGCTCTTCGCCGTGCTGACCTGCGTACCCGGCGATGAAGCCCAGCACCGGTTGATCGCCGAGCTGGACCGCATTCTCAGGCCCGGCGGGATCCTCTACGTCAGTGACCTTCTGCTGCAGGACGACGAACGCAACCGCAGCCGCTACAGCCGCGATGCCCATCACTACGGCGCCTATGGTGTGTTCGAAACCGGCGACGGTGCGGTCTGCCGCCATCACTCCCGCGAGTGGCTCTTCACCCTGCTCGCCGGCTTCGAAACCGTCGACACCCGGACCATCACGGTGTCCACCATGAACGGCCATGAGTCAAAGGCGATGCAGATCCTCGCCCGCAAGCCAACGCAGACATGAGCGGAGCTCAGATCCACAGGTTTTACTTCGCCGCGGTCGCGGAGCACCGGCACTTCGGTCGGGCCGCCCAGCAGCTGTACATCGCGCAGCCCGTCCTGAGCCGGGTTCGGCCGGGCGGCGATGCTCATGGAGAGCCACGTCCCGCGGGCCGACGGCCGTTTCGTCCCCGAGGCGAAGCGGTTCGCCGAGGCCCTGGAGGCCGACACCGAGCAGGCGGCAGTCGACGTGCGCGAGCACAGGAATCCGGACTGGGGGCACGTGGAAGAAGCGCTCCACGCGTGGGAGGGCGCCGCCGGGGACCGGAGCCCGGTGGTGCGGCGCGGGGCGGAACTGCAGAAGCGGGCCCTGGAGGACCTCGCGACGGGCGTGAGCCGCACACCCCTGGAACGGGACGTCGGCTCTGCTCGCGAGGAGCAGCGGGTGCGGGCGGCCGTGGCTGCGGAAGGTGACGGATCAGGACCCGCGGACCGGGGTGGGTGACGGCTCCGGCGACGGGGAGCGCCGCGCCTCCTGGAGCGGGAAGTAGTCTCCCGGCCGCGTCGAGCGCCGCCACACGTACACCGCTGTCGCCATCACGAGGATCAGCCCCGCCAGGATGAGCACACGCACGACAGCCGCCGGTTGGCGTCCCGTTCCGCTCCGCTGGACGGTGATCAGACAGCTGCCGAGGAGCAGGTGGCCGATCATGATCGGGTAAATCACGCCGCGTTCGAACATGCCGACGTTCCACATCCAGCCGGTGACCACGTCAGCCATGAAGACGAGGAACGCGACCAGGCCGAAGAGGCGCAGCCCGATACTCGCCATCGATCGACCCCGGTCGAGCCCGATACGGGCCCCGTTCGCTCCGGCGACGATCGCCGTGACGTTCCCGGCGATCATCACGCTCTGCGCGCCGAAGGTATGGAATGCGATCAGACCGTTCTCCACGTTCTCGTTCGATCCTTGGACGAAGCCGACGAGTGAGACGCCGGCCCCGGCGAGGACCGCGAGAACGACGATGACGATCGGGCGGGCGCCCTCGCGGAGGTCGAACACGAGGAACGCGCCGGCGATCAGCAGGACCCCCGTAGATCACCCAGCCCGCGTCCATGACGGCGCCGAGCGGGGAGTTCCCGACCTGCCCGAACGCCGTCTGGGCCGGGCCGGTCAGGCCGAGGTGGCTGACCCAGTTGTGCAGCGGCGAATACGGCGGGTCCGGCCAGGCCGCGGCGGTGATGATTTCAGCGGTCCAGGACACGAGTGGGGCGAGGAGGAGCAGGAGGGCCCCGGCGCGAGCAGCCGCGCCGGAGCGGACGATGAGCTTCATGACAGCGCCATTCCGGGGACGCGCTTGCGGATGGCCTCCAGCTCGGCCTCGTCGGAGATGCCCTGCCAGTCGTACCGAGGCGTGTAGGGCGCCTCCAGAGCGAGAACGTCGTCGTCGGTGAGCTCGACATCCAGTGACGCCACCGCCTCGTCGATGTGCCGGATCGAGCCGGCCCCGACCAGGGGCGCGGTGACGACCGGCTGGCGGCGCAGCCAGGCGAGTGCGATCTGCGCTCGGCTGACGCCGCGGGCATCCGCGACCTGTCCGACCGCGTCAATGATCGCGCGGTTGGAGGACTCCTGTGCGGGCGAGTAGAGCGTGTCCGCGTAGGCCCCGTCCGTCTCGGAGCGCACCGTCGACCTGGCATCGTCCCAGCCTCGGGAGAGGCGGCCACGGGCCAGCGGCGACCAGATGATCGTGCCGACACCCTCGTCCAGGCACAGCGGGATCATCTCCCGCTCCTCCTCACGGGCGAGCAGGTTGTAGTGGTCCTGCATGGAAACGAACCGCGCCCACCCGTTCTGCTTCTGCAGGTGCAGCGCCTTCGCGAACTCCCAGGCATGCATCGATGACACGCCGAGGTAGCGGACCTTGCCGGCCTTCACGAGGTCGCTGAGCGCCTCGAGCGTCTCCTCCCACGGGGTCGCGTGGTCGTTGCGGTGAATCTGGTAAAGGTCGATGTAGTCCGTACCGAGGCGGCGCAGGGAGTGGTCGACCTCGGTCATGATCGCCTTCCGCGACAGACCGCGGCCATTGGGACCGGACCGCATCGGATGCCGGAGTTTGGTCGCGATCACCACCTCGTCGCGGTCGGCAAAGTCCTTGAGCGCGCGGCCGAGGATCTCCTCGCTGGACCCGTTCGAGTACATGTTCGCGGTGTCGAAGAAGTTGATCCCCGCCTCCAGCGCGTGCTTGATGAGCGGCCGCGCCTCCTCCTCACCCTTCGACCAGACGGGGTGCCCGCGGTCGGGCTCGCCGTAGGTCATCGCGCCGATCGCGATCGGCGACACGTCCAGGCCGGTCGTGCCGAGCTTGATGTATCGCATGATGCTCCTTAAAGTATGCGGAGAGCTCTCCACATAACGTAGTGGAGAACTCTCCACTTAGCAAGGTGAGGTCCCGTGGTCCGTTCAGACGCCCGCGAGAACAGGGCGCGCATCCTGGCTGCCGCCCGCGAAGCGCTCGCTGCGGACGGCAGCGTGTCGATGAACCAGATCGCCCAGCGCGCCGGCGTCGGCCCAGGCACCCTGTACCGCAACTTCCCCACCCGCGAAGCACTCGCTCTCGCCGTCTACCAGGACGAGGTCGCACGCATCATCGCCACCGTGCCTGGGCTGCTGGCCGAGATGTCGCCCCTTGAAGCGCTCCGCCACTGGACGACCGACCTCGTCGAAGCGATGCGCAGGAAGCACGGCCTCGGTGATGCACTCAGTCCCGGCGCGCACCAGGCAATCAGCGAGCAGACCTACGGCCCGGTCGTCGCCGGGATCACGGAGTTCCTCGACGCCGGCAAGAAGGACGGAAGCATCCGCACGGACGCCGACCCGGGCGACTTCCTCCAGCTCACAGGCGCACTCTGGCGCGCCGCATCCGGACCCGAAGACCGGTCACCACGCATGCTCGCGCTCATCCTCGACGGGCTCCGCACACAGCCGCAGCGGTAGGGGTTCGTATGTCGAGACTCAGCTGACAGTCTCAGATCCGGGCGAGCGCCACTTGGCGGCGCCCGCGGCGTCGTCCCCGGGCCCGCTCAGCGGGCCTGTGCGAGCAGTTCCTGCGACAGGGCCCACAGGCGTCGGGCGTTGTCCGGGTCGACGGCGCACCGGGCGACGCCGTGCAGTGCGCCGGAGCGGCAGTCGACGACCTCCGTCTCGTTGCAGTCGACGAAGTAGCGGCCGCCGACGCCTTCGAGGAGGGCGCCGATCTCCAGGACCAGCTGGGCCTGGGCTACCTGTTCATCTGCCACGACGAAGCGGTCGTACGACACTTCGCCCACCGGGTGGTCCGGATGCGCGACGGCCGGATCGTCACCTGACCACCGGTCACAAGAGTTCGCGGGGGCGGACCGCCAGCGCACCGGGGCAACACCACACATGAATCGCGACTCATATGGACATGGATTTCATTTCCATCTACGGTGGATCTCACCGATTCGGTGAGCGCCAGGAGGTGATCTGCCGTGGGCGGCCGGACGACCCGGCAGCGAAGGACGGTCATGCGTGTGCTCGCGGGTTGTGAGGACTTCGTTTCGGCCCAGGAGTTGCACGCCCTGCTGGTGGCCGAGACCCATTCGATCGGGCTGACCACCGTCTACCGCGCGCTGCGCGAGCTGGAGGCGGCCGGCGGCGTGGACGTCGTACGAGAGGAGACCGGCGGGCGGCTCTACCGTCTTCGCCCCGCCGACGGTCACCGCCACTACCTGATGTGCCGCGACTGCGGCCGCAGCCGGCCGGTGAACTCCGAGGTCGTCGAGGAGTGGGCGGCACGGATCAACGCCGACACCGGCTTCACCGCGGTCGAGCACACCGTCGAACTCACCGGCATCTGCGCCCGCTGCCAGCCCTCCGGGGACGAAGGAGAACCGCCATGCCACTGGGAACGCGTCCCGGAGCCCCCGGGCCGGACCCACAGCTGCGCAAGCTGAAGCAGACCGTCCGCGACCTTCTCGACCTCGACGAAGACACCGCCGTCATGATCCGCCAGCTCGCCTGCACCGAACCGGACTGCCCGCCCGCGGAGACGGTCGTCGCCGTGCTGCCCATGGAGGGCGAGGCCCGCCGCTGGACGCTGCACCGGCCCGCCGCCGACATCACCGACGACGACCTGCGGGACGCCCTGCTCACCCCCGAACACGACCGCTAGGAGCACCACGTGACCACCCACGAAGACGGGCGCGTCCCCGTCACCGTCCTGACCGGCTTCCTCGGCTCCGGCAAGACGACCCTGCTCAACCGCATCCTCACCGAGCACCACGGCATGCGCATCGCCGTCATCGAGAACGAGTTCGGCGAGGTCGGCATCGACGACGCACTCGTCCTCGACGCCGAGGAAGAAATCTTCGAGATGAACAACGGCTGCATCTGCTGCACCGTGCGCGGCGATCTCATCCGCATCCTGGGCGCGCTGATGCGTCGGCGCGAGAAGTTCGACCACATCCTCATCGAGACCACCGGCCTCGCCGACCCGGCGCCCGTCGCACAGACCTTCTTCATGGACGACGAGATCGCCTCCCAGCTGCGCCTGGACGCCATCGTCACCCTCGTCGACGCGGCCCACGTCCTCCAGCACCTGGACGAGGTCAAGCCGGACGGCGTGGAGAACGAGGCCGTCGAGCAGATCGCCTTCGCCGACCGGATCGTCCTCAACAAGACCGACCTCGCGGACGAGGAGACCATCGGGCAGGTCGTCCGCCGTATCCGCGCCATCAACAGCGGGGTGCGGATCATCCCCGCCCAGCACGCCGCGATCGACCTGAGGCAGGTGCTGGACGTGGGCGCGTTCGACCTGGAGCGGGTGCTCGCCGACGACCCGTCGTTCCTGACCGAGACCGAGCACCAGCACGACACCACGGTCACCTCGGTGGGCATCGAGGTGGCCGGCGAGCTCGACGAGGATCGGCTGAATGCCTGGCTCGGCAACCTGCTGCGCACCAAGGGCGTCGACCTGTTCCGCTCCAAGGGCATCCTCGCCATCGCCGGGGCGCCCAAGCAGTACGTCTTCCAGGGCGTCCACATGCTGCTGGACGGCACCTTCGGACGCGACTGGCGCGATGGCGAACCCCGCACGAACAAGCTGGTGTTCATCGGCCGCGACCTCGACCGCGAGGCGCTGGAGCGCGGCTTCGCCGACTGCCTGGCCACGGCAGGAGCGGTCGCGTGAGTACTGCCGTGGAAGCACCGTCCCTGTGGGACATCCGCGTTGACGACGCGCCGGTCGCGCTCACCGCACGAGAGGACCTGGTCGTCGTCGCCGGGGCCGAGGGGACGATCCGCGTCCTGGATGCGGCCATGGGCGCCACGATAGGCGTGCTGGAGTTGCCCGGCGGGGCGCTGCGCGTCGAACTCTCCCCTGACGCCCGTCACTTGGTGGCTACCGGCCCGATGGGGTACGGGCTGTGGCGCCGAGCCGACGGTCAGACGACCGTCCGGGAGTCGGGGGCCTGGTCGGCCGCCGCCGCCTGGGCGGACCACGGGCGGGTCGCGGTCGCCTCCGGACGCCGCGCGCTCGTCCTCGACACCGACGGTGCCGAGTTGTGGCGTACGGAGCCCGCCGCGTCCACCGTCACCGACCTGGCCTGGATGCGTCAGGGACGCCGGCTGGCGGTGGCCGCGTACGGCGCGGTGCGCTGCCACGAGCGGCACACCGAGACGCCGGTCGCCGCCTACCCGTACGTCGGCTCCCACCTCGCCCTCGCCGTCGCGCCTACGGGGAAGTGGATCTGCAGCGGCAACCAGGACGCCTCCATCCACATCTGGCGCACCCGGGACGGCAGTGAACTGACCATGTCCGGCTATCCGGAGAAGGTCTCCCGCCTCGCCTTCGACGAGACCGGGTTCTGGCTGGCCGCCGACGGCGCGCCCGACGTGACCGTGTGGGACTTCTCCGGCAAGGGCCCGGAGGGCACCGCGCCGCGCTCGCTGCGCTGCCACGAGACCGTGACCGCGCTGGCCTGGCGGCCCGGTGCGGCGGGGCATCTCGCGAGCGGCGGGGACGACGGGACGATGGCGCTGTGGCACGCCACCGCCGGACGTCCCCAGGCCCGGCTGCGCCCGGTGCGCGAGCTGAAGGGGGACGGCGCGGCGGTCGCGGCGCTGGCGTGGGCCGGTCCGCATCTGCTGACCGTGGCCTGGCGGGATGGCCGGGTGCGGACGTACAGCCTGCCCTCCCGGACCGCCCTGTGAACCGCACCGTGATCCAGGCGGCCGCACAGCGCCCCTGCACCCTCGTCGTGTGCCGGGGCTGCTGCTGCGGCAACCCGCGCAAACACCCCGGCACCGACCACGCCTGGCAGCTCGACCGGCTGCGCGCCGCGGCCGCCGACTCCGGTGGCCGGCTCGCCGTCCGTACGACCGACTGCCTCGGCCCCTGCGACCAGGCCGATGTCATCGTCGTCCAGCCCTCGACCGCCGGGCGCCGGGCCGGAGGACGCGCTGTCTGGGTCGGCTTCGCCATGGACGACGACTGCACCGACGACCTGCTGCGCTGGGCCGCAGCCGGCGGACCGGGGCTCGCCGAGCCGCCGGCCACGCTGGCGCTGCAGTTCATCCGTCCGCCGCGCGAGGCCCGCGCCCGTGCACGCCGATGACATCGACCGCGGCGGCCGCGAAGTCGCCGCGGCGGCCCGGCTCGACGAGACCACTGCGGCCTCCGTCGCCGCCACGCTCCAGGCCCTGGCGACACCCTCCCGGCTGCTGATCCTGCTCGCCCTGCGGCAGTCCCCGTATCCGGTCGGCGAACTGGCCGCCGCCGTGGGCATGGAGCAGTCCGCCGTCTCCCACCAGCTGCGCCTGCTGCGCACCCTGGGCCTGGTCACCGGGCACCGCCACGGCCGCAGCATCGTCTATAGCCTCTACGACGACCACGTCGCCCAGCTCCTCGACCAGGCCGTCCACCACATCGAGCACCTGCGCCTCGGAGTGCGGGACACGGGCTGAGGGTAGCCCGTGAGCAGCGAAGGCTGCCGATCACCGAGCCATAGAGAGAGTCCGGGCGGGCTGAGCGAACACTGACCAGCATATGCATGAATCGCCATATGTTAATGTCACTATGTACTGCCTGCGAGACGCGAGCCGCAGGTGACCGAAGAGCACGCACAGGAGCGCCCCATGACCACCGCCACCGAGCACCGCACCCACGACGGCCACACGCACACCCACGGCGAGGGCTGCGGCCATGTCGCAATCCCGCACGGCGACCACACGGACTACGCGCACAACGGCCACCTCCACCGGGCGCACGAGGGCCACGTCGACGAGTGCGCGAGCGCCGGCCACAGCGCCCACGAGGGCCACGACCACCAGCACGGCGAGAGCTGCGGCCACGTGGCCGTGCCGCATGAGGACCACGTCGACTACGTGCACGACGGCCACCGTCACGCCGCCCACGACGGCCACTGGGACGACCACTGACGGTTCAGGTCCGGCGCCGCGAGCGAAAACCGAAAACCATTGTCAGATGCTAATGTGTGCATGTGACAGCCGTTTCCACCTCACCGACGCCGCCGCACGACGAGCCGATACGCGCACTGCAGGCGGCCAGCGACCTGTTGAAGGCGCTGGCCTCCCCCGTCCGTCTCGGCATCGTGCGTGAACTGTCCGGGGGCGGAAAATACGTCCACGAACTTGTCGACGCCCTCGGGGTGAGCCAGCCGCTGGTCTCCCAGCACCTGAGGGTGCTGCGCAACTCGCGCATCGTGACGGCCCACCGTCAGGCGCGCGAGATCCAGTACGGCCTCACGGACGACCACATCGCCCACATCGTGCTGGACGCCATCCGGCACGCACAGGAGTAGCCCGGCGCCGCCGTCACACGGCCGCGCCGACCTGCTCGCCGACCGCTTCCCCGGCTCCCTGCCGACCCTCGACACCGCCGACCCAGGCAGCAAGACGTACTCGGGATCGGCCTCGCCTAGGGTGCGCAGCAGCCCGGGCGCGCGGTCGGCCAGCAGATCGATGACCGCCCTCGCGTAGGCATGGGCGGTGCCGACAGCGATACCGAAGTCGGCCGCGATCTGAGTGAGGGGGCCGTGCCGGCGCAGGTACACCAGACCGACCAGAGCACGCTGGTGCGGTGGAAGCTTGCAGCGGCGGTCACCCTCCCGGGTGACGATGAGCACCGTGACCCACTCGACCCGTGGTCAAGACGACGCTGCCCGGCCGCGGATCCCGCCTGCTGCAGCTGCTGGGCGATGACGAGATCCACTCCCGTCATGTGCAGGAGGTCGGTGGTGTGTCGGTGATGGTGACCGGCGCCTTCGACGAGAGCGATCTCGGGGTGGCCTGCTACCACTCCAAGCTCGGTGCGGTCGAGCTCTACCTCAACCACCTCGTGGACGGCCCGGGCGAGTACGCCGTGGTCGACATGACGGCCGGCGCCGACGCCTTCGCGTCCGGCCTGTTCACCCGCTTCGACATGACCTTCCTGGTGGTCGAGCCGACCCGCAAGAGCGTTTCGGTCTACCGCCAGTACCGCGACCACGCCGCCGAGTTCGGTATCCCGGTCGCTGTCGTCGGCAACAAGGTCACCGGCGAGGACGACCTGGCCTTCCTCAGGAGTCACGTCGGCGATGACCTGCTCGCCCATTGCGAGCAGTCCACGTTCGTCCGCGCCCAGGAACAGGGACGCGGCGAGGGCGAGTTGGAGCCGCACAACACGCGCGTCCTCGACCGGCTGCGCGCGGCCGTGGACGCCCGCCCCAAGGACTGGGCCGCCTTCCAGAAGCACGCCGTCGAGTTCCACCTGCGCAACGCCGCCGCCTGGGCCAACCAGGCCACCGGCCAGGACCTCGCCGCCCAGGTCGACCCCGACTTCCGGCACAGGCCGACCGCCCTCGCCGCCCTCGTCTGACCTTCGCCCCGTACAGAACCACAGAACAGGACAATTCTTCATGTCGCTCGACGTCTCCCCGCAGCTGCTCGCCGAGGCCGAGAAGGGCGAGGTACGAGAGCCGGACTTCGTCGAAACCGTGCGTACGTCCCTGCCGTACGCCTACGACCTCATCGCCCGCCTCGCCGGTGAACTGCGCTCCGGCACGGCCGAGTTCACCGACAACCAGACCCCGCCGCCCTCCGAGGAGGAGCGCGGACAGCTGCTGCGCGCGCTCTCCAGCGACGCCATCCGCTCCAGCCTGGAACGCCACTTCGGTATCGCCCTCGCCTTCCAGAACTGCTACCGCGTCGCCGCCTTCCACCCCGAGGCGCGCGGCGGCGAGACCCACACCCGCTTCACGTCCCTGCGGGCCCAGATCCTCAACCAGTCACCGGAGTTCCGCGACTGCTGAGCACGGGGCCTCCCGCGCCGGCTCGGCGGGCGTGGCACGCGCGAAGGCGCCCAGGCGCGGTGGCCACCGCCGCCGCGCCTGCCGGGACCCGCACCCGAAACGTCCCGGCAGCCGCATACCCGGGACGTCCTGGCACCGGAACACAGCGCGAACCCGGGCAGCGCGTGTGCTGTGCGATGCGGCCGCGGCATCAGGCCGTGGCCGGGCGCGGCCGCCTCCCTCCGCCCGGGGGCCAGGCGAGCGCCACCGCGTAGACCACGGCTGCCGTCGCCAGAATGGCGAAGCTGGGCGGCAGCACGGGGACGGTGTAGCTGAGGGCGAGACCGGTCCACATCTCCGCAAGCGCGAGGGCGGCCGACAGCCACAGGGCGCGGTAGGGGCGGTCGGTGAGCCGGTGTACGGCTCCGGCAGCAGCTTGTCGGCCCAGGCGTCGTAGCCGATGCCGTTGACGATGGCGTAGCGGGCACCGGCGACCGTGCGGCCGTCTGCGGCGGTGGGCTCGTAGTCGTGCGGGTCGCCGTTGGGGTTGTCGATGATGCTGGTGACCTTGACGTGGCCGCCGCCGAGTTGCTCGGCGATGGAGCCCCAGAAGTTCTCCGCGGCCACCACCCGGATCAGGCCGTCGGACGACGTGGCGGCGTCCGAGGACGCCGCCGTGGAGCAGGCACTCGCCCCGACGCCGAGCAGAGCGGCCAGGAAGGCGAAGCAAGTACGACGGGACAGAGGGGGACGCGTGGCGGGATCTCCTTCAGCATGCCTGCCGGGCAGCCCCAAGGCGCCCGGCACGAACGGGGACATCCCGACGTTAAATGAACATGATTTTCGTAACCATACTGCCAGAGCATTAACGGGAACCGCTGCCACTTCTCGACCCGGCTTCGACCAGGGCTTGCACCTCCGCGGTAGTCATGGGAATCATGTTCAACTAGCCTGTGTGCGGTGCGGATCCAGTAGGGCGGGAGGCAAGCGTCATGCGCGGTTCGTCTGCCGGGGAATGGCTGCCGGCCTGGCGGTCGACCCAGCAGCGGGTCGCCGTCCTGCGGGCGTTGCGCGGCTGCCCCGACTTCGTCTCCGCGCGAGAGCTGCACGAGGCCCTCGCCACCGAGGGCACCGCGGTGGGCCTGACCACCGTCTACCGGACCCTGCGGGCCCTGGAGCAGGGCGGGCGCGTCGACGTCGTACGCGACCGGACCGGCGAACGGCTCTACCGGCCGCGGCCCGCCGACGGCCACCGGCACTACCTGGTCTGCCGCCTCTGCGGCCTCAGCCGGGCCGTCGAAGCGGAGGCCGTCGAGCACTGGGCGGACGGCGTGGCGGAGGCCGCCGGCTTCGCCGAGGTGGACCACACCGTCGAGCTCACAGGGATCTGCGAGCAGTGTCAGTCGCGCGAGCGCGCAGCCCGTCCGTAGTCGGCCCGTGGCGCGGGTCAAGGCTTGGCAACGATTGTCATATCAGCTAGATCCAGCCATGGTGTTGACATTCGTTTCCATCTAGCGTGGTGCACAGCCGGTCCGGACTGGACCGAGGCGACTTGCCACACACGAAGACCTTCCTGTTCGCACCCGCCGTGGAGGACCCATGCGCACGCCCTCGTCCCGACGTCTCGCGCTGATAACCGGCGCCTCCCTGGCGCTACTGGCCGGCTGCGGCAGCTCGTCGGACTCTTCAAGCGACGGGAGCACCTCGCAGGGCGCGAAGTCCTCGTCCGCGATCCCGGTGGTCGCCTCGACGAACGTGTACGGCGACATCGCCAAGCAGATAGGCGGCGACAAGGTCGACGTCACGTCGATCATGAGCAACCCCGACCAGGACCCGCACTCCTACGAGGCCGACACCCAAAACCAGCTCACGCTGTCCAAGGCGAAGGTCGTCATCGAGAACGGCGCCGGCTACGACGACTTCGTCGACCGGATGCTCAAGAGCAGCAACTCCTCCGCCGAGGTGATCAACGCGGTCAAGGTCTCCGGCAAGACCGCCCCCAAGGGCGGCGAGCTCAACGAGCACGTCTGGTACGACTTCCCCACGGTCGCCAAGATCGCCGACCGGATCGCCGCCGCTCTGGGCAAGGCCGATCCCGCGGACGCCGCGACCTTCACCAAGAACGCCGAAGCCTTCAAGGCGAAGCTGACGCCGCTTCAGACCAAGGAAGCGGACATCAAGAAGAAGCATGGCGGCGAGGGCATCGGCATCACCGAGCCCGTGCCGCTGTACATGACCGAGGCGAGCGGCCTGGTCAACAAGACACCCGAGGAGTACAGCGCGGCGATCGAGGAAGGCGACGACGTCTCCCCGAAGATCCTGCAGGAGACCCTCGCGCTGTACAGCGGCAAGCAGGTCAAGGCGCTGGTCTACAACGCCCAGACGTCCGGACCCCAGACCCAGAAGGTCGAGGACGCGGCGAAGGCGGCCGGCATCGCCGTCGTCCCGGTCACCGAGACCCTGCCCCAGGGCAAGGACTACCTCGGCTGGATGACCGACAACGTCGACGCGCTCGCGAGCGCGCTGAACAAGTGAGGCGGCCGGACATGGCCCCCGTACCCCGCGCACGTCAGGACAGGCCGACGGCCAGCGGTGCCGACGCCCCCGCGGTGATCAGCCTGCGCGGCGCAGCCCTGTCCTACGGCCCGCGCGTGGTGTGGCGGGACCTCGAACTCGACGTACGGCCCGGGGAGTTCCTCGCGGTGCTCGGCCCGAACGGATCGGGCAAGACCAGCTTCGTCAAGGCCCTGCTGGGCCGACAGCAGCTGTCCGCGGGCACGCTGACCGTCCTCGGCCGGCCGCCCCGCGAGGCGAGCCGGCACATCGGCTACGTCCCCCAGCAGGCGGCGCTGTCCGCGCACGCCATGCTGCGCGCCCGCGACCTCGTGCGCTTCGGGATCGACGGGCACCGCTTCGGTCTGCGGCTGCGCACGGCGGCGGTCCGCCGCCGCGTGGACGAGATCCTGGAGTCGGTGGGGGCCTCCGCCTACGCCGACGTGCCCATCAACCTGCTGTCCGGCGGCGAACGGCAGCGCGTACGCATCGGACAGGCTCTGGCGACCGATCCGCGCATCCTGCTGTGCGACGAGCCGCTGCTCTCCCTCGACCTCAACCACCAGCGCGCCGTCACCGAGCTGGTGGACGCCCGCCGCCGCTCCCACGGCACCTCCGTGGTCTTCGTGACCCACGAGATCAACCCGGTGCTCGGCCTGGTCGACCGCGTGCTGTACCTGGCCCCGGGCGGCTACCGGGTCGGCACACCGGACGAGGTCCTGACCTCCGAGTCGCTGTCCCAGCTGTACGGCACCCACGTCGACGTCGTCCGCGTCCACGGCCGCATCGTGGTCGTCGGAGCACCCGACGAGCCGGCGGTGGAACCCCACCACCCCCACGAAGCCCACGACCCCCTTGACGTCCACGAGATCGACGGAGCACGGCCATGACGCTCGCCGACGGGATCTGGCACCAGATCTTCAGCTTCGACAACTACGGCGAACTGCTGGCGCTGGTCCGCAACTCCCTCATCGCCGGGGTCGCACTGGGCCTGATCGGCGGCCTGGCAGGCGTCTTCGTCATCATGCGCGACCTGCCCTTCGCGGTGCACGGCATCAGCGAGCTGTCCTTCGCGGGCGCCTCGGCCGCGCTGCTGCTGGAGACGAACGTCGTGGCGGGCTCCATCGTCGGCTCGCTCCTCGCGGCCGGCACGATCGGCGTGCTGGGCGTGCGCGCCCGGGACCGCAACTCGGTGATCGGCATCCTCATGCCCTTCGGCCTCGGCCTCGGCGTGCTCTTCCTCGCCCTCTACAAGGGCCGTGCCGCCAACAAGTTCGGCCTGCTCACCGGCCAGATCGTCGCCGTCGACACCCCGCAGACGACCTGGCTGCTCGGCACGTCCGCGGTCGTGCTCATCGCCCTGATGGCCATGTGGCGGCCACTCACGTTCGCCAGCTCCGACCCGGACGTCGCCGAGGCCCGCGGCGTGCCGGTGCGCACCCTGTCCTTCGCGTTCATGTTGACGCTCGGCCTCGCGGTGGCCCTCTCGATCCAGGTCGTCGGTGCCCTGCTGGTCCTCAGCCTCCTCGTCACCCCCGCCGCGGCCGCCGCCCGCGTCACCGCGTCTCCGGTGCTGCTGCCGCTGCTCAGCGTGGTCTTCGCCGTCGTCTCCATCGAGGGCGGCATCCTGCTCGCCCTGGGCAGCAGCATCCCCATCAGCCCCTACGTCACCACGATCTCCTTCACCATCTACGCCGTCTGCCGACTGGCGGGCAGCTACCGCACCCGACGGTGGGGGGCCAGGAGGGCAACCCCGCAACCCGCCTGAACACCAGGGCAGCCAAGTGCTCACCTGTCCAGGAGTCTCAATGACGAAGTCAAGCCGCTTGCGTGACCGGCGGGGTGGAGGTGAAGACCCGTCCGTCACGCAGCAACACCCGCCACCGCCGCGCCCAGTGCCGGTCGCGGGCGTGGCCGGTGCGGTGCTGCCGGGTGCGAGTGCGCGTCCGTGCCGGTGGCCGGCAGCCTGATGCGGCGCGGGGCGGCCCCGGCCGCCTCGCTCGCCTTCCTGCTCTCCGCACCGGCGATCAACCCCGTCGTCCTCGTCGCCACGTCCATCGCGTTCCCCGGGCAGCCGCTGATGGTGGCGGCCCGCCTCGTCGCCTCCCTTGCCACGGCCGTCGTGATGCGCCGGCTGTGGGCGCGCTTCGGGCGGGAGGAGTGGCTGCGTCTGCCGAAGCCGCCCACGACCGCATCCGGGACCTCGCGCGCGAGTGCCTTCACGGCCGGGCTGCAGCACGACTTCCTGCACGCCGGTGGCTTCCTCGTGCTCGGCTCGGCGGCAGCGGCGACCTTCAACATCGGGGTGCCGCGCTCGGTCCTCGACGTCTTCACCGGATCGGCCTGGCTGTCCGTCCCGCTGCTGGCGCTGCTCGCCGTGGTGCTGTGCGTGTGCAGTGAGGCCGACGCATTCGTGGCCGCCTCTCTGAGCGGGTTCGCGCCGACCGCGCGGCTGGCGTTCATGGTGGTCGGGCCGATGGTCGACCTGAAACTGATCGCGCTGCAGGCGGGCACGTTCGGCCGGGCCTTCACCGTCCGGTTCTCGTCCGTGACCTGGGCGGCCGCGCTGATGAGCAGTGTGCTCGTGGGGTGGTGGCTGCTGTGAGGCGGTACGGGGTCGGCCGTGCTGTTGCTGCTGGTGGGCACCGCCGTGCTGCGGATCTCGCTGTTCAGCGCCCTGTACCTGCGGTACGTGCAGTCCGGGCTGCGCCCGTCCGCGCAGGTGAAGGTAGGCGTCCGGGTTGGCGTTGACGAACGTCCGTGTGGTCACCCGGAATTGGCGGACGTCGCGCAGCGTGGTGTGGTGGTTGGAGGGCAGCCGCATCGCACCCAGCACGCCGTGGGTGCCGTCCCAGAAGCGGAGCGTGCGGATGCGGCCGCCGGGACGGCCCGCCCGCTCGTACACCGTCACCTCCAGCCCTCGGCGGACCAGTTCGTAGGCACAGGCCCGTCCGGAGATGCCGCCGCCGATCACGGCGACGCGGCCTGTGGCGCCGCGGTGCGTCTCCACCAGGTCCGAGGGGAACCGGAACTGCTCGTCGAAGGTGCTGGCGGTGTGGGTGTCCGTCATGTCACCGGAGGCTATGCAGCGGTGCGGGGCGGATGGTGGAGGCAGGATTGCAGTCGCATGAAACCGCCGGAGGCCGGGCATCCGCCCCCCGTTTCCCGGTCAGCCGGGCTGCCGCGCCGGCTCCGGTGCCTCATGTCGTGCGTACGCCGACCAGTCCACGATCTGCACCGCCGCGCCGGCTGCCTCCTCGCCCCGGCAGTGGGCGTGGTGCCTGCGGGCGATGCCGTCAAGGTCGAGGTGGGAGCCGAAGGCGGGGTGCGCCGTCAGACGCCGTGCGTACGCCCACAGACGGGGGTGGTCGGTGATGCGGTGCACGGCGGCGGCGTCCAGGTGGTGGCGGTGCACCGTGTCCAGCTGCACCAGTGTGACCCACAACTGCACGTCGGCGAGGGTGAGTTCGCCACCCAGCACCTGCTCCCGGGAACCGAGCCGCCACTCCAGCACGTCCAGCGCGCGCAGGAGAGTGGCCAGGGCGATGTCACGTGCCGCCGGGTCGCCACCGGACTCGCCGGCGCGCTGGGCGGCCCAGGTGATGCCCCGCTCGCAGAGCCGGCCGACGGCCTCGATCGCCTCCTCGGCGCCGCGCGGGTGGAGATCAGGGCCATGGCCACCGAACTGTCGGGCGAGATCCCGCAGGATGTCGGGGGTGTGGGTGCTGACGATCGTGCCGGTCCAGCCGTCGCTGAAGACCGGCGCCACCGCCGGTCCGCGATGCTGGTGCGAGCTGGCCTCGTACAGCGGGCGCAGCGCACGATACCCGCCGTCCGGGGCGTCGGGGACGGCGGGCAGCAGGGTCACCGGGAGGGTGTCGTCGAGCCCGAGCAGGCTGTGCGTGACGGCGATCTGCAGACAGTGCGGACAGGACGGCGAGAGGTGGAGCCGGTAGCGGTGAGGCGCAGCGTAGTAACCGCTGCGCGCGTCACAGCCGATCCTGCTCCGGAAGGACGGCACGGCTGTCGGGGATGAGGCGGGCATACGTCTCCCTCGGAGTGCTCGGTCACGGGCATACGACGGCGACTGCGCGCGACAGCTTCGGCGCGGCCGGAATGTGGTAGGTGCGCGGGAGGGTCAGGTGGGGGCGGGGCCACCGACGTACGGGGAACTTGCCGCACTGCACACACGTACGAGATCGATGTGACGGCGGGATGTCAGCAGGGGCAGCGGCCGGACAGCGACACGGACAGCGTCGCTGCCGAGGTCCAGCGCAGCACGATCCATGCTTCCCTACCAATTCACTAGGATTCCCTAGTGGAGTGTCAGGCCGCGGCCAAGTCGAGTCAAGAGGCCCTCACAAACCGCACCGGGACGTCTCACCACGTGAGAGAGGTGCGGGCCGATCGGTGCGGTCAGGCCGCGCGGCCGGTCTCACAGGCGGCGAGCAGTGCGCGGACCGCCTCGACGGCGGCGCCGGTCAGCGAGGGGTCCGCACCATGCCCGGGGCGTGCGCTGAGCCGTACCGGAGAAACGGTGGGCAAGCCCTCGACCGGGGTCAGCCCCTCGGGGTGCTGGCCGCCGGGCACGGCGAGCAGCGCGGCGCCCAGTCCGGCGCGGGCCAGCCTGCTGCCCGGCGCCGAGTCCCAGGACTACGCCGAGCAGATCGACGACGTCCTCGCCCTGCTGGCCGGCGAGCCGAGGAGATGTTCGAAGGAGAAGCGGGGCGGGATGAGGAGGCCGTTCGGGGCCCGGCCGTCCACGACCGGGGTGGCGGTCGGAGGAGCTCCGGCCGGTTGGCCCGGCGGGCGGCCGCCCGAGCGGCCCAGGCCGAGGTCGAAGCGGCCCGGGTGCAGGGCGTCGATCAGTCCGAACTCCTCGACCGTGCTGAGCGCGGTGCGGTGGCCGAGCTGTACGGCGCCGGAGCCGAGCCGGATCGTGGAGGTGGCGGAGGCGGTCAGCGCGAGGACGACCGCGGGGGACGTACCCGCGACGCCCGGGTTGAGGTGGTGCTCGGCGAACCAGTACCGGGCGTATCCGAAGCGCTCGGCCTGCTGTGCCAGGTCGATGGAGTTGCGCAGGGCGTCGGCGGCCGTCGAGCCGGACGGTATCGGCACCAGGTCGAGGACGCCGAGGGGGATGTCAGGCATGGGCGGGCTCCTCCTCGGTGACGGGCAGGACCGGTCCCCAGGCGAAGGGCGGGTCCGGGATGTCGCGGCGCAGTACCGGGGCGACTTCGGACTGGAAGAGCTGAAGCGAGGTGCGGTGCTGAGCATCCGTCAACCCGTTCGCGTCCGCGTGCAGATGGAGCACGGTGTGCCCGAACCGCTCGTGGTAGCGGTGCACCTTCTCGATGATCTGCTGCGGGCTACCGATCAGGGCGGAGCTGTGCTCGACGAAGTCCTCCACGGTCTCGAAGACCACCGGCAGGCCGAACTGCCTCTGGAACGCCAGCGTCGACTCGAAGATCGGCCGGTACACCTCGATCGCTTCCTGGGAGGTGGGGGTCACGAGCAGCCCGGCGGTACCGGCGCCGACCGCGATCTCCGCCGGGTCGTGACCGTAGAACTCCCAGCGCTCGCGGTAGTACCTGATCAACTCGGCGTACGGCTCGATGGGGTTGGTGACGTTCGCCGAGAACAGCGGGTCGCCGTAGCGGGCGGCCAGGTCCACCGACTCCTTGCTGGTGGCGCTGCCGTGCCAGACCCGGATGGGCTGCTGGTAGGGCCGCGGCCACACCTCGGCGTCCGTCAGCGGCGGGCGGAACCGAGTCACCGCGGTCACCTTGTCGTGCCGCCAGATCTGCCGGAACACCTCGTAGCTCTCGGCGTTGCGGTCCCACTGGTCCTCGGGAGTGACATGGAACAGCTCGCGCTGGGCAGCGCCGTTACCCTTGCCGATGATCAACTCCAGGCGTCCGCCGGAGAGATGGTCGAGGGTGGCGTAGTCCTCGTAGGCACGCACCGGTCCAGAAGGCTGAGCGTGGTCACGGCGGTGAACAGGCGGATGCGCCGGGTCAGTGCCGCGATGTGGCTGAGGACGACGGTCGGCGAGGAGGAGATGAAGGGCCGCTCGTGCCGCTCCCCCACGCCGAAGCCGTCGAAGCCCAGTTCCTCGGCGAGCAGGGCGTTGTCGAGGACCTCGCGAAAGCGGTCCTGGGTCGTCTTCTGCACGCCGGTGATCGGGTCCGGGCGGTGCACGATCAGGGTGATGGCGAGGAACTTCACGACGCCACCCGCTCGTCGCGGACCTCGTCGATGGGGGTCCCCCCGCTCGAGCGAAGCCGAGAGTGGGGGAAGGCCAGGCCGAGGTGGTGGCGCAGGGTTGGGCCCTCGTACTCCGTGCGGAACACGCCCTGTTCCTGGAGCAGCGGGACGACCTTGTCGGCGAACTCGTCCAGGCCGCCCGGGGTGATGTGCGGGACGAGGATGAAGCCGTCGCTCGCGTCGGCCTGCACGAACTCGTTGATGGTGCGGGCGACGGTCTCCGGCGAACCGATGAAGTTCTGCCGGTTGCCGGTCTCGATGACCAGGTCGCGGATCGACCAGTTGTTGGCGGCGGCGAGCTCGCGCCACTCGCGGGCGGTGGCCAGAGGGTCCCGGTACATGCGGACCTGGGCGCGGCCCTTGGAGATGTGGCTGTCGCTGACGTCCGGGTCGATGTCGGGGAGCGGCCCGTCGGGGTCGTAGGAGGACAGGTCCCGGTTCCAGACGAACTCCAGATGCTTCAGGGCGGTGGCGCCGCTGACCTGCTGGCGGCGCACCACCTTGGCCAGCTCCTCCGCCTCGGCGTCCGTGTCTGCGAGCGTGAAGGTGGCGGCGGGCAGGATCAGCAGCTGGTCGGGGCGGCGGCCGTACTTGGCGAGGCGGTTCTTGACGTCCGTGTAGAAGGCCTGCCCCTCCTTGAGGGTGGCGTACCGGCTGAAGATCGCGTCCGCGCTCGACGCGGCGAACTCGCGACCCTCGTCGGAGTCGCCGGCCTGGAAGATCACCGGGCGGCCCTGCGGCGAGCGCGGGACATTGAACTGCCCGTGGATGTCGAAGTGCTGTCCGGTGTGGACGAAGGCCCCGGCCTTGGCGTCGCGCAGGAAGGTGCCGGTTTCCTGGTCGGCGAGGATCTCGTCGCCGTGCCAGGAGTCGAAGAGTTCGTTCGCCGTGGCCAGGAACTCCTTGGCACGTGAGTAGCGCTCCTCCTGGGGCAGGAATCCGCCGCGGCGGAAGTTTTCGCCGGTGAAGGCGTCCCAGGAGGTGACGACGTTCCAGGCGGAGCGGCCGCCGGAGATGTGGTCGAGGCTGGCGAACTGGCGGGCCACCTCGTAGGGCTCGTTGAAGGTGGAGTTGATGGTGCCGGTCAGGCCGAGGTGCTCGGTGACGGCGGCGAGCGCAGCGAGGACGGTGAAGGTGTCGGGGCGGCCCACGACGTCCAGGTCGTAGATCTTCCCGCCCTGTTCGCGGAGCCTGAGTCCCTCGGCGAGGAACAGAAAGTCGAACTTGGCGCGTTCGGCGGTCCGGGCGAAGTGCGCGAAGGAGCTGAACTCGATGTGGCTGCCGGCCCGGGGGTCGCTCCACACGGTGGTGTTGTTGACGCCGGGGAAGTGGGCGGCCAGGTGGATCTGCTTCAACGGCTTGCTCATGGTCGTGGACGTCCCTCCGGCTCAGGCGGTGGCAGCTGCGGCGTAGCGGTTGGCGGGGCGCGCCAGGCCCAGCAGGCCGCGCAGGGTGTCGGCCTCGTACGCACGGCGGAAGACGCCCCGGCGCTGGAGTTCAGGGACCAGACCGCGGGTGATCGCCGGGAGGTCGTGGCCGGCGACGGCCGGACGCAACCGGAAGCCGGTCAGCCCGGCGCTGTGCAACTCCTGCAGTAGATCGGCGAGTTCACAGGGAGTGCCGGCGAAGATGAGGGCGTCACTCGTGTACGGCTGTCCCGCGAGCGCGTCGAGCCGTTCCCGGCGGGCGGTCGCGGCGGCCGGGTCGTCGTCGAGGAGGACCACCAGGTCGCCGAAGACATGCAGAGGTTCGGCGGCCCGCCCCGCCGCGTTCTGCTCGGCACGGATCTGAGCGACGATCGCGCGGGCGTCGTCGGCGTCGTACGGGGTGACGTAGCCGATGTCGGCGGCGCGGGCCACGAGCCAGTACGGGACGGTGTCATGGGCGAGGGCGCTGACGATCGGCTGGCCCTGCGGCGGGCGGGGCGTGATCGAGGGGCCCTTGACACTGAAGTGCCTGCCCTCGAAGTCGATGTAGTGCAGCTTGTCCCGGTCGATGAAGCGGCCCGTGGCGGCGTCCCGGATCTCGGCGTCGTCCTCCCAACTGTCCCAGAGGCGGCGCACCACCTCCACGTAGTCGGCGGTCTCGTCGAAGAGGTCGGTCACCACCTCCTGGGCGGCCGGGCTGTCGTAGGCCTCGATGCGCGGGATGGTGCGGCGGCCGAAGTGCGCGGCCTCGTTCGGGCGGGCGGTGATCTGCACCCGCAGGCCGGCGCGGCCGGTGCTGACGTAGTCGAGGGTGGCGATCGCCTTGGAGATGTGGAAGGGCTCCGTGTGGGTGACCACCGCGGTGGGGACCAGGCCTATGTGCCGGGTCAGCGGGGCGATGCGGGCCGCGATCAGGACGGCGTCGAGGCGGCCGCGGACCTGGTCGGTGCGCTCGTCCGGGTCCAGGAAGTGCGAGGACTGCGGGCCGAGGCCGTCCTCGATGGTCACGAAGTCGAGCAGGCCGCGCTCGGCCTCCGCGACCAGATCGGCCCAGTAGGCGGCAGTGAACAGGTCCCGGGGGCGGGACACCGGCTCACGCCAGGAGGCGGGATGCCAGCCGGTGCCGTCCAGGGCGACGGCAAGGTGCAGGGAAGAAGGGGGTGTTGAGGACACGAGTGGGTGCCTTCCTGGAAGTCCTTACGAGATCACCGGCCCTCGCGCAGGGAGGGGCACGGCGGTGACGAGCGCAGCGGGACGGGGTCTACCGCCGAAGGCTGGGGGAAAGGTCAGGGGCGACAGAGCGCGCCGGCCACGCGCTGCAGATCTATGTGCGGCCGGGAGTGGAGGCGGACGACGCGGCGCGGGTTCAGGACACGGGGGTGGGGCAGGTGTCGCATGTGCCGCACCTCCGTCCGCCGCGCCGTAGTGCACATTCCGTCGTGAGTCACAACGCCCCGGCTCCGCGGTGTGTTCCTGGCGTGCGCGCCTGGAGGCTCCTCGTCCGGCGGCGCAGGGTGAAGCCGATCGACTCGTACAGCCGGATGGCCTGTGTGTTGGTCGCGGAGGCATGCAGCAGCGGGGTGTCCCCGCGTTCCCGGATGCCCGCGGCGACCGCGCGCACCAGCCGGGTGGCCAGTCCACGGCCGCGGTACGCCGGGTGGGTGCAGACGGCGCTGATCTCCGTCCAGCCGGGCAGCCTCAGCCTCCCCCAGCCTCCGGCCGGGGGGACCCCCATCTCGCTTCGCTCGCCGGCCATGGCGACAAGCCGCCCTTGGTGCCGGATGCCGAGATAGGTGCCGAGTTCGACGGTCCGCTTCAGGAAGGGTCCCGGTCTGGTGCGGGCGACCAGGTCCAGGCTCTCCGGTACGTCGTCGAACCCGAGCCGCACGGCCTCCGGGGCGGGCTCGGCCCGCAACGCGGTGTCGACCAGTTGGACGCCCCGTCCGCCGCCGACGACCTCCCAGCCACGCGGGACACTCTCGACTCCCTTGATGCGTACGACGGTTTCCGGTCCCACGAGCGTGTGCAGGTCCGCCCAGGCGGCAGGATCCGCCGGATCGGCGACGGCGGCGAACGCATAGACGTCGGCCGGATACCGGGCGGCTCGGCCCACCCGTTCCGCGAAGCGGGCGTGCGGGCCGGCCAGTGCGGCCCAGACCGCGTTGTCCAGAAGGTGTGTGCTCGGTTTGGCCGGCGCTGAGGGGATCACCCCACCATGTCTAGCAGGCAGTTCAGGGATGAATCATTGCAGCTGCATGAAATTCCGCCGGTGTCGTACCAGTCGAGCGCCACGGACGAGCGTGGCTGCTCCTCCACCACGGCAGCCGCGGCGGACGGGACGGTGACGGAGGCGGCCAGCAGGACGGCCGATCCAGTGGGCGGCGGTGAGGGACGCGGCGGGGTGGTGGCCGGTCCCGTCGAGTTCGATGGAGACGTGGAGTTCGCGGGGCATGGCCTCGTGTCCTGTACTCCTGTGCGAAGGCAGGGGTGCGCAGGCGTTCTACGGCCTGCGCACCCCGGGTCGGCTACTTGTTGGTCTTGGGCAGGCCGGGCGGGTTGATCTCCGACTTGGTCACGGCCTCGTCGGACAGCCCCCAGCGCTCGAGCACCTTCGCGTAGGTGCCGTTCTCGATGACGTGGTTGAGGGCGTCGGCGAGCGGCTCGACCAGGCCGCTGTCCTTCTTGGTGGTGGCCGCGATGAGGCCCTGGAGGGTGGCGCCGGCGCCGGAGTAGGTGCCGACGACCTCCGTCTTCCCGGTGGTGGCCGCGTGGTAGGCGGCGGTCGGGTTGGGGCCGAGGTAGAGGTCGATCCGGCCGGACTGGAGGGCGAGGTAGGTGTCGCTGTCGTTCTGGTAGTACTTGATGTTCACCGGCTTGCGGCCGGCCTTCTCGTTCTCCTTGCTCCACTCGATCAGCAGCTTCTCCTGGTTGGTCCCGCTGCCCACCGCGACCGTCCTGCCCGCCACGTCCTCGGGCCCGGTGATCTTCAGACCGCTGCCCTTCTTCGCCTCGAAGCCCAGGTTGTCCTCGCGGTAGGTGGCGAAGTCGTACTTCTCCTTGCGCTCCTCGGTGACGGTGATGTTGCTGAAGCCGACGTCGTACTTGGCGCTGTCCAGGCCGACGAAGATGTTCTCCCAGGAGACCGTGTTGATGTGCAGCTTGAGGCCGAGCACGTCGGCGACCAGAGAGGCGATGTCGGGCTCGACGCCGATGACGGTCTTGTCGTCGGTGGCGAAGAAGGTCAGCGGCGCGGCGGAGCCGGAGGAGTCGACGATCTCCAGGGTGCCTCTCTTGCGGATCTTCTCCGGGACCTCGGCGGCGATGGAGTCGACCTTGTCGGTGGTGATGCGGTTCTGGTCCGGGCTGATGTTGATCTTCGTCTTGCTGCCCGACGTGGCCGCGACCTCGGTCGTGCCGCCGTCGTCGGGGTTGCTGCACGCGGCGAGGACGAGGGCGGCGGTGAGTCCCAGCGCGGCTGCGGTGGTGCGGCGGGTGATCGAGGTGGACATGGTGGTGCTCCTTGCTTGCGGAAAGGGGTGAGGGGTGGTCAGAGGACCTTGGAGAGGAAGGCGCGGGTGCGCTCGTGCTGCGGGTTGTCCAGGACGGCCGCGGGCGGCCCCTGCTCCACGACGACTCCGCCGTCCATGAACACCACGGTGTCGGCGACCTCGCGGGCGAAGCCGATCTCGTGGGTCACGACGATCATGGTGGTTCCGGTGCGGGCCAGGTCCTTGATGACGTCGAGGACTTCGCCGACGAGTTCCGGGTCGAGCGCCGAGGTGGGCTCGTCGAAGAGCAGCACCTTCGGTTCGAGGGCGAGGGCGCGGGCGATGGCCACGCGCTGCTGCTGGCCTCCGGACAACTGCCGTGGGTAGGCGTTGGTCTTGTCGGCGAGCCCGACCCGCTCGAGGAGCTGGCGGCCGGTCTCCTCCGCTTCCTTGCGTGGGCGGCGCAGCGCGGAGACCGGTGCCTCGATGAGGTTGTCCAGCACGGTCAGGTGGGGGAAGAGGTTGAAGTTCTGGAAGACGAACCCGATGTGGGTGCGCTGCTTCAGAACGTCCTTCTCCTTCAGTTCGTGCAGCTTGCCGCCGGAGCGGCGGTAGCCGATGAGTTCGCCGTCGATGCTGATCCAGCCGCGGTTGACCTTCTCCAGGTGGTTGATGGTGCGCAGCAGCGTGGACTTTCCGGAGCCGGACGGGCCGAGGATCACGGTGACCTCGCCAGCGCGGACCTGGAGGTCGACGCCGCGCAGTACCTCCAGGGGGCCGAAGCTCTTGTGGACGCCGTGGACGTCCACCATCACGCCGTCCACCGTCGGCTTCGCGTCCTTGACGGCCACCGTCACGTCACTCATCGGCTGTCTCCCAAGGGCTTCAGGGATATGACGGGCTGGTTGCGCTGTGCGGCGGCCGCGCGCAGGTTGCGGACGAAGCGCCGGGCGCGCTGGAGCGGGGTGGGCGGCGGGGTGCGGTTGGCGCCCCGGGCGTAGCGGCGCTCGACGTAGTACTGGACGACCGACAGCAGGGAGGTGAGGACGACGTACCAGGCGGTGGCGACCAGCAGCAGCGGGATCACCCGGCCGTTGCGGCCGTAGATCACCTGTGCCTGGTAGAACAGCTCGCCGATGGACATCACGTAGACCACCGAGGTGCCCTTGAGCAGGCCGATGATCTCGTTGCCGGCCGTGGGCAGGATGGCGCGCATGGCCTGCGGCAGCACGATCCGGCGGATCTGCCGCAGCCGGGGGATGCCCAGTGCGGCGGCGGCCTCCAGCTGTCCGTGGTCGACGGCGATGACGCCGCCACGGACGATCTCGGCGGCGTAGGCGGCCTGGTGGAGCGTGAGGCCGATGATGGCGGCGCCCATGGTGCCGATGATGCTGTTGCTGTCGACGGACCAGAACACCGGGCCGAAGGGGATGCCGACGCCCAACTCCCTGTACAGGGCACTGAGGTTGAACCAGAACACCAGCTGGACGATCATCGGGATGGACCGGAAGATCCAGATGTAGGTCCAGGCGACGGTCTGCAGCACCGGGCTGTGCGACAGCCGCATGAAGGCCAGGACGGTTCCCAGAAGGAAGCCCAGCACCGTTGCGTAGGCGGTGAGTTGGAGGGTCACCCACACTGCCTGGACGATCGTCTCGGAGAAGACGTAGTCTCGGAAGACGTTCCACTCCCAGACGGGGTTGGTGGCCAGCCCGTGCACGAACTGGGCGACCAGCACGATCACGGCGACGGCCGCCGCCCAGCGGGCGTAGTGGCGGGCGGGTACGACCTTGAGCGAGGCCGGGGCGGGCGGGGCTTCGGGGCCGGTGCCCGGGGTGGCCGCGCCGGGCGGCGCGGTGTCGGTTGTGGATGCCATCGTGATGTTCCTGCTCAACTCTTATGCATGCTCGGGCGGGTTGATCCGCGACGCGGCGATCGCGGAGGCGGAGGTTCCCCACTTATTGAGGATCCGGGCGTACGTGCCGTCCTTGATCAGCTCGGTGACGGCGGCCTGGAACGCCCTCGTCAGCGGGGAGCCCTTCTTGAAGGCGAAGCCGACGTCGAGGCGGTGGAACTCGCCCAGGAAGGTGGTCCCCGACGCGGGCTGTGCCGCCTGGTAGCGCAGGCCGTTGATGGTCGACATGATCACGTCGATACGGCCCTGCTGGAGTGCGGTGAGGGTCGCGGCGTTCTCCGAGTAGACCTTCACGTCGTACGGCTTCTTGCCCGCCTTGGCGCACACCCCCTTCTGCGCGGTGAGGGTCGCCTCGAAGGTGGTGCCGGCGCCGGTGCCGATGGTCAGCCCGCACAGCTGGGTGAGGTCGGTGACCTTCGTGCCGAGCGCGGTGTTGCCCTTCTTCACCGCGAAGCCCTGGCCGTCGTTGATGTAGGTGACGAAGTCGATGGTCTTCAGGCGCTCGCTGGTGACGCCGAAATTGCCGGTGCCGAAGTCGTACTTGCCGCTGCCGAGGGCGGGCAGGATCGTCTCGAAGGAGGCGTCCTGCCGCTCCAACTCGACGCCGAGCACCTTGGCCACCGCGTCGGCGAGGTCGATGTCCTGGCCTTCGGGGGCCTTGTCCGCGCCGTTGGGGTAGTACGCCCCGGGCGGGAACCCGATCGAGCTGCCGACGCGCAGCGTGCCCGCCTTGCGTACGTCGGCGGGCAGCAGGGCGGCGACCGAGTCCACCGTGCGTATGGCGGCGACCGGGTCGTCGGTCGGCGCGGGAGAGGCCTGAGCACCCGCCGGTGCTGTGCCGTCGCTGTCGCCGGAGCCACAGGCGGTCAGTGCCAGGAGCGGCAGCAGCGCGAGGGTGGCGGCGAGACGCAGGCGGGCTCTGATGCCGGGAAGGTTCACGGGTCGGAGGCCTTTCAGGTGCGCAACGTGACGTTGAGGTGCTTCTCGAACGGCAGCGGGCCGATGGTTTCCGGGTCGGCCTCGGTGTCGAACAGCGGCGTGTAGCCGGTCGCCAGGTACAGGCCGCGGGCCTCGGGCTGGCGTGGCCCGGTGGTCAGGTAGATCCGCCGGTAGCCGCGCACGCCCGCAGCGCGCTCCAGCTCGGCGACGACGCGGCGGGCGAGGCCACGTCGGCGGTGGGCGGAGTGCGTCCAGATCCGCTTCAGCTCGGCGGTGCCCGCGTCGTACCGGCGGAAGGCGCCGCCCGCGACCGGCTCGCCTCGCTCCAGGAGCAGGAGCAGGCCGCCACCGTACGGCGCGGTGAACTCCTCGTCGGGGTAGCGGGCCATCTCGGCGTGGGCGTCGCCGCCGTAGCGCGCGGAGTACTCGTCGCCGAGTTCCCGCAAAAGCGGCTCCACCCGAGGATCGGACACCGGCACTTCGATGACGGTCAACTCAGCTGCTGAAGACGGCGGTTGGGCGACCGAGGTCATCCGCTCACCGCCGCCAGGGTCTGCGTCCCGCGTGCCGCCCGCTCGGCGTCGCGCTTGGCGACCTCCTCGCGGACGATCGGGATCACGTACCGGCCGAAGTCGATGGCATCGCCCAGCAGGTCGTAGCCGCGCGCGGAGAGGATGTCGACGCCGAGGTCGTAGTAGTCGAGCAGCGCCTGGGCGACCGTCTCCGGCGTGCCGACCAGCGCGTTGGAGTTGCCCGCACCACCGGTCGCGGCGGCGGTGGGTGTCCACAGGGCGCGGTCGTAGCGCTCCCCCACCTCGGCGATGGCGACCAGCCGCTGCGAACCGGTGTTCTGCGGCTGGGCGTGCCCGTTGTGGCGCTTGGTGATCGCCTCACCCCGTTCCTTGCGGGCCTTGATCGCGCCGACCGTGCGGTGGGCCTTCTCCCAGGCCAGTTCCTCGGTCGGGGCGATGATCGGGCGGAAGGCGACCTGGATGCGGGGCACGTCGGTGCGGCCCGCGGCCTTCGCGGCGGCCTTGACGTTCTCGATCTGCTCGGCGGTCTTCGCGAGGGGCTCGCCCCACAGGCAGTAGATGTCGGCCTCGGCGCCACCGGCGGCGTACGCGGCAGGGGACGAGCCGCCGAACGAGACGTTCGGGCGGGGCTGTTGGACGGGGAAGACGTCGCTGACGAAGTCGTGGAAGCGGTAGTGCTCGCCCTCGTGGTCGAAGGGCTCGTGCGTGGTCCAGATCTTCTTGACGATCCGGATGTACTCGCGGGTGCGGGCATAGCGCTCGTCCTTGGTGAGCGTGTCGCCCTCGCGGCCCTGTTCGTGGTCGTTACCGCCGGTGATGAAGTGCACGGTCAGCCGGCCCTCGCTGATCTGGTCGAGGGTGGCGAAGGTCTTGGCGGCGAACGTCGGGTACGAGACGTTGGGCCGGTGGGCGAGCAGGATTTGCAGGCGCTCCAGCCGGCTCGCGATGTAGGCGGCGGCCGGTGCGGGGTCGGGCGATCCGGAGCCGTAGGCGAACAGCACCCGATCCCAACCGTGGTCCTCGTGTGCCCGGGCGAGCCGAAGCGTGTACTCCTTGTCGAACGCGGCGCCAGAGCGCGGCATGGTCTCGGAGCCGTCGTTGGTGGCGGCAATGCCGAGGAACTCCACGGGCATGGGCATGGCCTTTCAGGGATCGCGGCGGCACGCAGGCATGGCGGAATCGCCTTGCGTGCAGGCATGAGTGAGCAGACCGTCAGGCAGACGGGTCGGTGCAGGCGTGACGACGCCTGGCGTCGGTGGAGACAGTGCTGCGGCAGCGCGCGTGAAGAGAGAACTCGGCCCGCGACGGGGTCACCGAGGGAGGGAAGGGCCGGTCAGTCGGCCCGCTGCCGAGTCAGGCGCAACACGCGGCGGACCACACCCGACCGAAGTCGATGTGATCGCGCGTGACCAAGCGCTGCTGGGCATTCATGCGACTACTTGAGCAGTACATCGTGGCGCCCGTCAAGCAGCGCCCGGATACCGGACCGCCTCGACCAGAGCCTCCCTGCGCGCTGTTGACACATAGATGCCATGGGCACATACGATCGACGGCGGACCGGCTCCGCGATGCGCGGCAGCCCCTCCGGCCGCGTTGAGGGACGCGGCGAATGTGACGACGCCGAGCCCCGGCCGCACCGTACGCACGCAGCGCCTGTGCCGTTGCGCTCCCTACGAGTGCCCCCAGGGGTCACCCACGCCTGCGATTCCCTCCCCCGGAGAGCCTCTCGATGGTCACGTCTTCCGAAGTCACGCCAGCCCCTGCCACGAAGCCACCGAAGCGGGCGGGCGCCCCCGGCCCCGACGTGCCGCGGATCGTGCCTCGCCGGCACGCCGGCCGGTGGCTGACCGCTGCGGTCGCCCTGCTGCTCTTCGCGATGGTGCTCAACTCCGTTGTCCGCAACCGGGCTTTCCAGTGGGATGTGGTGGGCCGGTACTTCACCACCGCCGCCGTGCTCGACGGACTGCTGCTCTCCCTGTGGCTGACCGCTGTGGTGATGGTGCTCGGCTTCCTGCTCGGCACCGTGCTCGCGGTCATGCGGCTCTCCGCCAGCCCGGTGCTGCGCACGCTGAGTTGGGGTTACGTGTGGATCTTCCGGTCCACTCCGCTGCTGGTGCAGCTGCTGTTCTGGTTCAACATCGGCGCCCTGTACCCGACGCTCGGCCTCGGCATCCCGTTCGGCCCGCAGTTCATCACCGTCAAGACGGTCAACCTGCTCGGCCCCACCCTCACCGCCGTCATCGGCCTGACCCTGCACGAGACCGCCTACGCCGCCGAGGTGGTGCGCGGCGGTATCCTCTCGGTGGACTCGGGGCAGACCGAGGCCGCCCAGGCACTCGGTCTGAGCAGACGCCGCACTCTGCGCCGGATCGTCGTCCCCCAGGCGATGCGCTCCATCGTGCCGACCGCCGGGAACATGCTGATCGGCACCCTCAAGGGCACCAGCATCGTGAGCGTGCTGGCGGTGCACGACCTGCTGTACTCGGTGCAGCTGATCTACAACCAGACGTACCAGGTCATCCCGCTGCTGATGGTCGCCACCCTGTGGTACATCGCGATCACCACGGTGCTCAGCGCGGGTCAGTTCTACGTCGAGCGGTACTACGCGCGCGGCAACTCCCGCGCCCTGCCGCCCACTCCGCTGCAACGGCTGCGCGGCCACCTGACCGCCGTACGCCACCGGCTGAGCGCGGCGACGGCCGCCGACGCCCGCCCGGTGATCGGCGGTGACCGGTGAGCACCGCCCCTTCCACGGCCGTCCTGGTCGTCGTCGGCGCGGGGCCGCGCGCCACGGGTCTGCTGGAGCGCATCGCCGCCAACGCACCCGAACTGTGGGACGGGGCACGGCAGTTGCGCATCCACCTGGTGGACCCGCACCCGCCCGGCCCGGGACGCATCTGGCGACACGAGCAGTCGGCGCTGCTGCGGATGAACTCCATGGCCGAGGACGTCACCATGTTCACCGACGAGTCGTCCACCATCGAGGGCCCGATACGGCCCGGCCCCTCGCTGGCCGAGTGGGCCGCCCAGTTCTCCGACCGGAGCCCGCGTCACGCCCCGTACACCGAGCCCGCCGACCCGGAGGTGCTCGCCGAACTACGCACGCTCGCCGGGACGGACTTTCCCACCCGCCGTGCCCAGAGCGCCTACCTGGACTGGGTGTTCCGCAGGGCGCTGACCGAGCTGCCACCCTCGGTCACCGTCGAGTGGCACCGCACCACCGCCACCGCCGTCACCGGACCCCCGGACGGCCCGCAACACGTGCACCTGGCCGACCGCACCACTCCGCTCACCGCCGACCTGGTGGTCCTCGCCCAGGGACACATCGGCTCCACGCCCACCGCCGAGCACCGCAACCACGCTGCCTTCGCCCTCCGCCACGGCCGCTTCCACCTCCCGCCGAAGTTCTCCGCCGACGCCGACCTGTCCGGGCTGCAGCCCGGCGAGCACGTCCTCCTGCGCGGCTTCGGGCTGGCCTTCATCGACCTGATGGCACTGCTCACCGAAGGCCGCGGCGGCACCTTCCGCCCCCAGGCCGACGGCACCCTCACCTACCTCCCCTCGGGCCGCGAGCCCGTCCTCCACGTCGGATCGCGGCGCGGAGTGCCCTACCACTCCAAGACCCGCTACCGGCTCCAGGGCCCTCGGCCCGCGCTGCCGCGCCACTTCGGCCCCGAGGCGGTCGACGCGCTGCTCGCCGAGGGACGCCCGCTGGACCTGCGGCGCGATGTGTGGCCGTTGATGGCGAAGGAGATCGGCTTCGGCCACTACCACGAGCTCTTCCACGCCCATCCCGAGCACACCGCTCTTCCCTGGGCGGACTTCATCGCCGCGTACGACCGTCTGGGCTGGTACGACGACGACATGGCGGCCCTCGTCGCCACGGCGGTACCCGATCCGACGGACCGCCTGGACTTCGAGGCTCTGGACCATCCGCTGGACGGCCTCGCGTTCCCGACGGCGGACGCATTCCAGGATCACCTGCGCGAGCACATCGCCGAGGATGTCGCCCGCCGCGAGGACCCGGAGTTCAGCGCCGACCTCGGAGCGTTCCTGGCCCTGCTCTCCGTCTACGGCCAGCTGCCCCGTCTGGTCGCCACGGGACGGCTGACCGCGCGGTCCGTCGCCGAGCGACTCGACGGGTGGTGGCACGGCTTCTTCAGCTTCCTGGCCTCCGGCCCGCCCGGCTTCCGCCTGCGCCAACTCCTCGCGCTGTCCCGGGCCGGCATCGTCCACTTCCTGGGCGCCGACGTCCGGATCGGCACCGACGAGTCCACCGGCACCTTCACCGCGATCAGCCCCACCGTCCCTGGCCACACCACCCACGCCACGGCCCTGATCGAGGCGTACCTGCCGGGCCCCTCCCTCGACCGCACCGAGGACGCCCTCCTGCGCGACCTGCACCGGACCGGCGCCCTCACCGAGGAGGTCATCGCCGACCCAACCCACACCCACCGCTCCGGCCTGCTCGCCGTCTCCCCCACGGACGGCCACCTCGTCGACCCGTCCCTCGGCAGCCCCCACCCCCGCCGCATCGCCCTCGGCGCCCCCACCAACAGCCGGGCCATCGCCGCCTTCGCCCGCCCGCGCACCAACGCACCGGCCTTCCGCCAGAATGACGCGGTCGTCCGCGCGCTCCTGCGCGCTCTGAGAGCCACCGAGGCCGAGACGGCAACGTCTCCGGTGGACGGCCGACCTCTCAGAGTGTGAGACCTTCCCTACTTTTCCTATGGAATTACTAGGGAAACCTTGACGGCGTTCACCGAGGGTGCGCAGGATGATGAACATGTCCCGTAAGCAGCAACGACTCGTTCGTCGTCGGCATGTCGACTTTGGTCACGTCGTCAGTGCCGCCTGCTGTCGCGCGTAAGGCACGCGGCTCACACATTCACCCGTGCCGCTCCGCTCCCCCCTTCCCAGGCGATCAGGCGAAGTCACCCACGACGCCTGACGGCCCGACACACTTCTGAGGGACAACCGCCATGACCACGGCACTTCCGGCCCAGGCCACCCCACAAGATCCGCCACTCTCCGACACACCCCATCTCCGCCTGGTGGGCGATACCGCGCAGAGGGGCACCCGGGGACACACTTCCGCGCCGCTCGTCGGCTACCTCGTGCTCGTCCCCGAGGGCACCGATCCCGCCGAGCTCTTCGTCAAGGACAGGCCACGGCCCGAGATCCGACCGGTCGGCGCCGCGGACTCGGCCCCTGTCCGGCGGACGGGAGGCGACGCCGTCCGCATCGATCCCGCGCGACATGTCGCCGAGGTGGACGGACGCGAACTCGACCTCACGTACCTGGAGTTCGAGCTGCTGGCGCATCTCGTTCAGCATCCCCACCACGTGCAGTCACGCGATGGGTTGGTGGCCGCCGTCTGGGGCTACGACCACATCGGCGACGGCCGCACGGTTGATGTCCACATCGCCCGCCTGCGCCGCAAGCTGGGCGAGGCTCACCGACACCGGATCGTCACCGTTCGGCGCGTGGGCTACAAGTACGTGCCCGACCAGCAGGTGAGCCCCAACGCCGCGCTCTGCGGCCGACCTTGAGGAGACCACTTCCATGGGCCTTGCCTCCGCGCCGTCCCGCTCCACCTCGTCATCCGACCGGACCGGACCCGGCCGAGCTCACTGGCTGCGCGTGGCCCGCGAGGCGGCGGACGACCTGGCCACGGACGCGGTGGCCAGGGAGCAGGCGGGCAAGGCCCCGTTCGACGAGGTGTCCCGGCTGCGCGAGGCGGGACTGCTGACGCTCCTGATGCCGACCGGGTCCCAGGCAGGCGGCCCGGACTGGCTCACGGCTTACGCCGTCGTCCGGGAGATCGCCGCAGCCGACGGCGCGATCGGTCAACTGCTCGGCTCTCACTACTTCCTGTCGTGGAGCGTCCGGTTCTTCGCGGGGCCCGCTCTCGCCGCGCGGATCGAGGAGCGGTCCGCGGCTGAGGAGTGGTGCTGGGGCGGCGGTTTCGCGCGTCAGGAGCCGCCTCTGATGCTGGCCAGGACCTCCAAGGGCCTGGTGCTCGACGGTCGGCAGAGCTATACCACCGGGGTCCTGGTCGCCGACCGTCTCGCCGTGCGCGCCGTGCGGGAGGATACGGGTGAACCACTCGCCGTCGTGGTGGATCCCACCCGTCGCGGTGTGGCGATCGACGGTGACGCCGGCACCTTCGGCCAGCGGCTCGCGGCCGGCGGCAGCGTGGAGTTCGACGACGTACTGGTGGGTGCCGAGGACGTGCTCGGCTCCCTGTCCGCGGACGAGGACTTGCTGTCGCCCCGGGCCGCCCTGGCATCTCCGGTCGGGCGTCTGTTCTCCGCCCAGCTCCTTCTCGGCATGGCCGAGGGAGTGCTCGCCGAAGCCCGTGAGTACAGCAGGACGGGCCACGCAGCCTGGCACCCCGCCTGGCCGGCCGGTACCCCGCACGACCCGCAAGTGCAGACCGCCTATGGAGAACTCACCGTCCTCACCCGCTCCGCGTCGGCACTCAACGATCAGGCACTGGAAGCCGTGCGCGGCGGGCTGGAACGCGGCGAAGACCTCACCTACGACGAGTCCGCGGACATCTCCGCACTCGTGGCCATGGCCGAAACCGCCGCGGCCAGGGCAGCGCAGGAGTCCACCACCCGCGCCCTCGACATCATCGGCGCCCGCTCCATCTCCGCGCGGCTGGGCTTCGACCGGTTCTGGCGCAATGCCCGAACCCACACCCTGTACGAGCCCGTCACCCACCGGCTCCAAGATGTCGGACACTACTTCCTCAACGGCGCTCACCCTCCGTTCGTCCTGCCCGCCTGACCGGGAGGCGGGGACGTTCGGGGAGACCGATTCCGCAGTCCCGCCCATGCCTGAGCCGGCCGACCTGCTGCCAGGATCCCTGGCTACCGGAGTGGTCAGCGGCCCTGAGGGTCGGCAGCGGGGACCACGGCGGCGATACTGGCCGGACGTTCGAATCAGAGGGCTACCGTGACGTGGTCAACGGCAGGTCTGGCCGTCGGCCTGCTTACAGCGGTGGTGACCGCGCCGGTGGGCGTTTCGGGAGCGGTGTTCCTGCTTCCCGTGCAGTTGAGCGTACTCACCCCCGCCGCGGCCTGGTGCCCCGCGGTCGCCGGGCAGGGACACCCGTCCCTGCCTGGCGACCCGCCCGCAACGAACGCCGGCCGAAGCCGTACGGGATAATGCACACATGCGGATCTCAGCCAGAGCGGACTACGCGGTACGTGCCGCACTGCAGCTCGCCGCTTCACGGGACGACGGGCCGCTGAAGGCGGAGGCCATCGCCGACGCCCAGGACATCCCGCACAAATTTCTCGAAAGCATCCTGAACGACATGCGCCGGGGCGGTCTCGTCCTCAGCCAGCGCGGCGGCAACGGCGGCTACCGGCTGGCCAAGCCCGCCGAGTCCATCAGCATCGCCGACGTCATCCGCACTGTGGAGGGACCGCTGGTCTCGGTGCGCGGGGTCCGCCCCCCGGAGCTGTCCTACACCGGCCCCGCCGAGTCGCTGCTCCCCCTGTGGATCGCGTTGCGGTCCAACGTGCGCGAGATCCTCGAGGGCGTGTCGCTCGCCGACGTCGCATCGGCCCAACTGCCCGCCGACGTTTTGGCGTTGACCAACGCCCCAGGCGCCTGGGTAAACCCCTGACACGCGGACCAATCACTACTGATCCCAAAAAGCGAGATATCAGCGTCCACCATATGAACAACCCCTTGGGGTGGACGCTCCCTTCTGCCACGATCCCCATCAGTCAGGTAGGAAAACTAGGGATCTGTGGGGTGGGGTCGTCATGCGAACGCGCAACCGCACGGACCTGTTGCTGCCCCTCCTGACCTCGCGTCGCCACATCGACTTCGGCCGTACCTCCAGTGCCATCTGTCGGCTCGTCTGAGACTCCCCGCGCAACCCGCAAGCACCCCCACACCGCTGCGCCCCTGCCATCCCGCCGGGATGGCGGGCGAGTGGTGTGCCGGTGTGCATCAGCAGGCTCCACGCCGCCGTGCCGTACGTCCCTGAACGCCCTCCCCTGAGAGGACACCTCTGTGTCTGCCGCAAGACCGCTCACCACCCTGCGCACCTTCGCCGTCCTCGCGGCGCTCCCCCTGCTGCTGACCGCCTGCGGCTACGGCGCCGAGTCCACCGACGACGGCAAGCAGACCGAGGTCGCGGCGGACGCCAAGAAGCTCTCCACCGACGAAGTGAAGATCGGCTACTTCCCCAACCTCACGCACGCCACCGCGCTGGTCGGCGTCCAGGAAGGCCTGCTCCAGAAGGAGCTCGGCGGCACCAAGATCAAGGCGTCCACCTTCAACGCCGGCCCCTCCGAGATCGAGGCGCTGAACGCCGGCTCCATCGACATCGGCTGGATCGGCCCGTCCCCCGCCGTCAACGGCTACACGAAGTCGAGCGGCAAGAACCTGCGCATCATCAGCGGTTCCGCCTCCGGCGGTGTGAAGCTGGTCGTCAACCCGGAGAAGATCAAGTCCCTGAAGGACGTCAAGGGCAAGAAGATCGCCACGCCGCAGCTCGGCAACACCCAGGACGTCGCCCTGCTCAACTGGATCTCGGAGCAGGGCTGGAAGGTCGACGCGGAGAGCGGCAAGGGCGACGTCTCCGTGGTCCGCACCGACAACAAGATCACGCCGGACGCCTACAAGTCCGGCTCCATCGACGGCGCGTGGGTGCCGGAGCCGACCGCGTCCAAGCTGGTCGCCGAGGGTGGCAAGGTGCTGCTCGACGAGGCCGACCTGTGGCCGGACAAGAAGTTCGTGATCACGAACATCATCGTCCGGCAGGCGTTCCTGAAGGAGCACCCGGACGTCGTCGAGGCCGTGCTGCGCGGCTCGGTGAAGACCAACGAGTGGATCAACGCCAACCCGGACAAGGCCAAGGCCTCGGCCAACGAGGCGCTCAAGGAGGAATCCGGCAAGGCCCTGTCCGCCGAGGTCATCGACCCGGCCTGGAAGTCCATCACCTTCCTCGACGACCCGCTGGCCTCCACCCTCAACACCCAGGCGGAGCACGCGGTGAAGGCCGGCCTGCTGGAGGAGCCCGACCTCAAGGGCATCTACGACCTCACGCTCCTCAACAAGGTCCTCAAGGCCGAGGGCAAGGACCAGGTCGCAGACGCCGGTCTCGGCGCCGAGTAGCCGAGCAACTGACAACCGGACCTGATGAGTTCCCAGGAGGTGACGACCATGGCAACCACGATCGCCAACGCTGCCGAGGACGCCACCGCGGTGACGCACGCCGCCCGTATCGAGCACGTCTCGAAGTCCTTCCCCGCGCCGGGCACGCCCGGCGGGCACCAACTCGTGCTGGACGACATCACGCTCGATGTGCACCCGGCGAGTTCGTCACCCTCCTGGGAGCCTGCGGCTGCGGCAAATCCACCCTGCTCAACCTGGTTGCTGGACTGGACCTGCCGTCCGCCGGCTCGATCGACACGGACGGCCGACCCGCCCTGATGTTCCAGGAACACGCCCTGTTCCCATGGCTGACCGCGGGCAAGAACATCGAACTCGCGCTGAAACTGCGCGGGGTCGCGGGGCCCGAGCGCCGGCAGGAGGCCGAACGGCTGTTGGAACTCGTACTGCTGCAGGGGGCGTACCACAAGCGGGTGCACGAACTGTCCGGCGGCATGCGGCAGCGCGTCGCACTGGCCCGTGCACTCGCCCAGGACAGCCGACTGCTGCTGATGGACGAGCCGTTCGCCGCACTGGACGCCATCACCCGTGACGTACTGCACGAGGAGCTGACCCGCATCTGGCGCGAGACGGGACTGTCGGTGCTGTTCGTCACGCACAACGTGCGCGAGGCGGTAAAGCTGGCGCAGCGGGTGGTGCTGCTGTCCTCGCGGCCGGGACGGACAGCCCGGGAGTGGACCGCCGGCATTCCGCAGCCACGCCGCATCGAGGACAGCGCGGTCGCCGAGTTGTCCGTCGAGATCACCGAAGAACTGCGTGGGGAGATCCGCCGCCATGGCCAGCACTGACACCGGCGTCGACGCCGAGAAGAACGGCTCGTCGGCAACCCGCGAGCCACAGGACAGGCAGGATCTGGGGGGCTGGAGGCCGAGATCGATGCCCTGGACCCGGTGCAGGTCGGCCGTACTCCACTGCGCGAGACCCTGATCCGCAAGGTGCTGCCGCCCATCGCCGCCATCGCACTGGTCCTGGTGATCTGGCAACTGCTGGTGTGGGCCGGGATCGTCCCCGACTACAAGCTGCCCTCACCGTCCGCGGTGTGGGACGAGGTGACCAACGCCTGGCGGCAGGGCACGCTCCTCGACTACATCTGGACCAGCGTCTCGCGCGGCGTGCTCGGCTTCCTGGTGACTCCACCCGCGCGTAAACGCGCGGGCTTCCTGTGTCGGTGGCTAGGCCACGTCGCAGAGGGCCAGCCCGGCCCTGTTGAGGACGTTCGTCGCGCCGACGTGGTCGGCGTTCGCCGCGAACCCGCACGCCGTGCATTCGAACTTCGCTTGCGTTCTGCGGTTCTCCTTCGCGGCACGCCCGCACTCGGGGCATGTACGGGAGGTGTTGCGCGCGTCCACCGGGACCACGAGGCGACTGGCACTCTCAGCCTTGTTCGCCAGGATTGCGAGGAACTGCGCCCAACC